>JBEHZA010000327.1:0-6024 GCA_048497895.1 Verrucomicrobiota bacterium | reverse complement strand
CCCCTCCCCGATTTGAGTCCGGCGCGCAGTTTAAGGCAGCGCGGGGGAACTTTCGAGCGGACAATGCCCCCAAAATTTTGGGGGCTTGGAAAGCGAATAGTGAATTTTTTACGTTGGAGAAAAGCAGACGGCTGGACAGCGACCGTCCCCGGTCGCAGCAACGTCCGCAGGTGCGAACGGGTTTGAAATGTCTGACACCGTTTGACTGGATCATATTGCTGCGCCCGGGGATGGT
This sequence comes from Verrucomicrobiota bacterium, assembly GCA_048497895.1. Classification (GTDB taxonomy): domain Bacteria; phylum Verrucomicrobiota; class Verrucomicrobiia; order Limisphaerales; family JBEHZA01; genus JBEHZA01. The sequence continues at coordinate 5,789 of JBEHZA010000327.1, read as the reverse complement.
CGCTGTCCAGGAGAGTCAAAATTTCACTCGAAATCCATTTGGACGTAGATTAAACTAATCGTTCATGAAGCCCAAGGGTGTGTTAGTCATTTCCTTTTGCTTGAACCTGGGATTGGTGGGAGCGTTGGCGTTCCTGGCCAGGGAATCGTCGCCAGCACCGGAAACCAGCGCGACGACCTCGCTCGTTTCGACCCAGTTGGTGGTGCGGCATAGCAGCAGTCCGGCGATGGTGGTGACGAATCGGGCGAAGATTCAGTTTAACTGGCGGTCGGTTGAATCCGAGGATTACAAGGAATACATCGGCAAACTGCGCGGCATTGAATGCCCGGAAGAGACGATCCGGGACATTATCCTGGCGGATGTGGAGAAGCTCTATGCGCCGCGGTTTGCTGCGTTGCGACCGCCGGAACAGCGGGAATTTAAATTCTGGAAGCGAAACGTCGGGTACCAACGTCCCAACCCCGAACTGGTAAAGCAAATGAAGGTATTGACGGAGGAAAAGGATGCCTTGATCAAGGAATTGCTGGGCGTGGACAGTAAGACGATCCGGGCGGATTACAACTGGTGGGAGGATCGCCAGAAGGAGCAGCTCAGTTTTCTCTCTGAAGACAAACAGGAACAGCTCAAGCAGGTGAAGTCGAAATTTGATGAGGAACGGCAGGCGGTTTATGCGCGCGCGCAAGGGTATTTCGACGAGGAGGATCAGGCCGACATCAAAAAAATTCACAAGAAAGAACTGGCGGAGATGGCCAAGTTCATGACGCCAGACGAGGTATTTGAATACGAAGTGCGCACTTCGGACGCGTCCCGGAATCTGCAACGGGAGGTAGCCAGTTTGTCGCTTTCAGAAGACGAATTCCGGCAGATCTTCCGGCTGAAGAATTCACTGACGGACGACGCAGATACTGCCGATGGGGTAAAGAAGGATGCCAACTATTACAAGCAACAGCGGGATGCGCAGGCGGCGACAGATAAACAAATCAAGGAGTTGCTGGGCGATGAGCGGGGCGCGGATTACCAACGCAGCAAAGATTATGGTTATCAGAATCTGGTTCAAGCCGGACAATTCCTGGGCTTCGACAAAGCGGCCGCAGCGAAAGTGGTGGATATGCAAAAACCGGCGCAGGAAGCCGCCAACAAAGTTCGTTCGGATACGACGCTGACCCCGGAAGAACGAACCGCAAAATTACAGGCCATTCGCACGGAGGCGGAGCGGGCGATCAAAGAGGCCATTGGCGAGAAGGGGTATAAGAGTTATCGTCGGCAGGGCGGTTACTGGCTCAGCAATATCTATAACAACTGAGGCACGTATGAAACTCTCCCGCTGGATCACACTTTCACTCTTGTTCAACCTGAGCCTGCTCACGGCGGTAGGTTACGTGGCGCAGAGGCGTTCCGCCGCCACGGCCCGCATGGTCACGGAGACCGACGTGGTTACCGAGGTTACCACGAAAGTAGTAAAAAAAGAGGCGGGAGCGCCAGTGGTTGTGAATGTGCCGGCGGGTCCGTTTACCTGGCGTTTGGTGGAGGCGGCAGAGTATAAACCGTACATCGCCAATTTGCGGGCCATTGAGTGTCCGGAAGAAACCATCCGGGACATTATTACGGCGGATGTGGATAAACTTTACGCGAAGAAAATCAAAGCTCTGCACCATAACGCGATGAAGGGCTATCAATATTGGCAGGCTGGCGTCAATCCGTGGGCCAATATGGATCAGGAAGCGTGGAAACAGCAGCGGGTTTTGGAAAAAGAGAAGCGGGCGTTGTTGATCGAACTGTTGGGAGTTGATCCGCAGAAGGAGAAGAACAAGCTCTACGGCAACGTGGATTGGCAGGAGCAGATGTATCCGTTTTTGTCTGAAGACAAGCGCGAGAAAACGCAGGCCATTCAGGAAAAATATCAGGATCTGGAACAGGCGATTTACCGTAAATACAAAGGTTACTACGGCGAGGAGATGCAGGCTGAATTGAAGAAAGTCCGGAACGAACAGAAAGCGGAACTGGCCGGCCTGTTGACGCCTTACGAAATGGATGAGTATGCGTTGCGCAATTCACAAACGGCCAATCAAATGAACTGGGAAATGCGCACGCTGGACCCGGACGAACAGGAGTTCCGCAAGCTGTACAAAATCAAGAGTGTCTTTGATGATCAGTTCAGCGGCTTTCAATTTGATCCGGATGACAAGGAGGCTCAGGCGAAATATAACGAAGCCCGCAAAGCGATGAACGAGGAGATTAAAGGGGCATTGGGAGATGCGCGTTATACCGAATACACCCGTTCACAGGATTATAATTACCAACAACTGGCCCGGCTGGCAGATCGGGAGGGCTTGCCCAAGGGAACGGCGGGCAAAGTGTATGATATGAAGGCCGCCGCCGAGGAGCAGGCGCAGAAAATCCGGTCGGATACTACGCTCAACGCAGCGGACCGGAAACAGGCACTGGCAGCGATTCAACAGGAGACCGAACAGGCAGTGACGCAAACGCTCGGAGACAAGGCCTACGGAAAATATAAAGACCGGAACGGCTGGTGGATCCGCTCACTCACAGGGCGTTAAGCCGGAGTGGTGGCTGTTCTCAAGGCGGCGGGCGGGCGGGCCAGCAGGGTTTTGACTGGTTCCAAAAGTTCCCGCGGGAAAAAGGGCTTGTGGATGAAAATATCCGGTTTGATGGGAAAGGTTTCCAATTCGTCCACGTGCAAGGTGCCGCTGATCGAAATCGTTTTTAATTCCGGAAAGCAGGTCTTGCAGCGAAAGATCACTTCCATGCCGTTCATGCCCGGCATTTGGAAATCGGCCAGAAGTAAATCCGGTTTTCGCAACGCAGCTTCAAAAGCGTGAACGGCCTCAATTGGGTCGTGAAAGAGACGGGTTTGGTAACCGGCAGTGCGCAGGCAAATATCCACTACCTGACCGACGAGCGGCTCATCATCGACGACATAAATGAGCGGCCCGGGAGAAGTTGGCTCCAATGTCTCAAATGTCGATGTTGATTCCATCGTTGATAGACTCTCGGCTATTCCGTCAAAACGTCACGGGAGTCGCCAAGAGAATCACGAAGCGCCGCAGCGGTCAAATCCAAAAAAGGGACTTAAATCGACTTTGACATACTTTAGCCGGATTGGCATGGTGTCGCCCGATTTTAACCCAGTCGGGCGGGCTAAAGGCAGAGTGGATAAAGTTCCCCGGCGTAAACAGGATAAGAGTATATGGCAGAACTAGTTGGCAATTTATTGGTCGGGCAGTCGGGCGGCCCTACGGCCGTCATCAACGCGAGCGTGGCAGGCGTCATCCAGGAAGCAGGCCGGCATCCAGACCAAATCGAAGAGATTTACGGCGGTCTCAATGGTATTTTGGGCATGCTCAATGAGGAGTTGATCGATATCAACGAAGAGAAACGCCAGACCATCGAAGGGCTGAAGAACACGCCAGCGGCAGCGCTCGGCACGTGCCGTTATAAAATTGATTTCAAGAAGAAGCCCGAAAAAGCCGCCAAGGACATGGATCGGCTGTTCGAAGTTTTTCAGGCGCACAACATCCGCTATTTCTTTTACGCGGGCGGCAATGATTCTCAGGACACGTCCAACAAGATTCATCAGGAAGCGGTCAAGCGCGGTTATGAACTGCGGGTCATCGGAGTCCCGAAGACGATTGATAACGATTTGCCGCATACGGATCACTGCCCCGGTTATGGTTCCGTGATCAAGTATAACGCGACCACAGTGATGGAAATCGGTTTGGACGTCGGCAGCATGGCGACCGATGACGGCTCCTGCTGCATCGTCGAAGTGATGGGTCGTTCCGCCGGCTGGATCGCGGCGGGCGCAGTGTTGGCGAAGCGCACGGAGTCGGACGCGCCGCACATTATCCTGCTGCCGGAAATTGCCTTTAACGAAGAGGCGTTCCTGAACCGGGTGAAAGAAACCGTGGCAGCGTTGAAATATTGCATCGTGGTGGTGGGTGAAGGTTTGAAGAACGCGGCCGGTGAAGAAATCGGCGCTGATAAGACGCGGCTCGACGCGTTCGGCCACGCGGTGCTCTCAGGCGCGGCGGATCGTTTGGCGGAAATCGTGCAAGGCAAATTGAATCTCAAGACCCGCACGGTGAAGCTGGGCTACGCGCAACGTGCCACAGCGCATTTCGCGAGTGAGACGGACGTGGAAGAAGCAGTCGCCTGCGGCAACGCGGCGGTGCGCGCGGCCATCGAAGGCAAGAGCGGTTACATGGTGAAGATCGTGCGTTTGCAGAGCAATCCGTACAAGTGGACGACGGGGCTGCAACCGCTGGATGACATCGCGAATGTGGAACATTTCCTCCCGCGCGAATGGATCAGCGAAGACGGCTTTATGCCGAATGAGAAATTCATCGAATACGCGAAGCCGCTGGTCGAAGGCCAATTAAAACTGCCAACGGAAGGCGGTTTGCCGAAATACTCCGTGCTGGAAAAGAGCCGGGTGGAAAAGAAGCTGGCTCCGCGCGCGTAAGGGAAAAGTTATTTAAAAATCATTAAGCCGGACCGAAGGGTCCGGCTTTTTTATGTACGGATGAAACGAATGTTTGGAGGAGATACGCGGACTCGGTGGTCCGCGCTCCGGGCTGAATTCAATGCGTGGGATTTACTTAGGGCTTCAGCCATTTCTCGAACCACTCAATGGCTTCCTGTTGGGCAGCGGGCGTGACTTTGTGTCCGGTATGTTCCTGCAAGCGGAGAAGGAAACGGTCGGAGGCATTGGCTTGGGTGTAAGCAGCCTGGGCGGCTGCTTCGCAGAGGCGCAAACCGGGAACGGGAGTGCGGGCATCGGAATCACCATTGATGGAAAGTAACGGACGGGGCGCAATCAGGGTGAGCATGACGGGGCCATCGAATTGGCCGTAAATGCCGGGTGCGACGCGGTCATAAAACTGGCGCACAAATTGAGCGTCTACTGCCACGCCGGCTTCGCGCGCAGCAGCGTCAATCGCGGGTTGAATGGTTTCAACGCGTGATTGCCATGAATCATGATCCAAAGCCCAACGGAAACTTTGCACGCCAATGCACGGCACGGCCACAGCAATGCGCGGATCAATGGCCGCACTGAGATAGGTTTCGATGCCGCCTTTGGAAAAGCCGGTCAGGCCGATGCGCGCGGGATCGATGTCGTCGCGGGTAGTGAGATAATCCAGCAAGCGCATGACGTCCCAGGCGGTGTCGTAAAAGAACGGGTGTTCATGACCGGTTTGGTAGGCGCGCAAAATAGCGGCGTGATATTCTTTGGACCCGGAACCCGCTTGCGTGCGTGCGCCGTGATACCGCCCATCAATGGCGACGGCCACAAAACCGCGGGCGGCCAGTTTCTTCAGTAAGCCCAACTCGCTTTCCTTATTCCCGCCGGTGCCGTGCAACACGATGATCACAGGACGGCGTCCGGTGGAATCGACCGATTTCACGAGCAGGCCCGGAACGCGTTGAGTGGCTTCGGCAGCGTAACTGAATTGAGTGATGGCGAAGCCGTTGGTAAGGATGGGAGCTTTGACTTCAGGGTTCAAAGCAACGCGAGGCCGATCGAGCAAATGAAGAAAGGCGGCCCGAACAGCAGTGGGATCGGGAGGAGATTCGTGAACGATTTCGGCGGTCGAAGAAAAATGCGATGCGAAAGCCGCAACGATGAACAGGAGTGAAAATAATTTCTTCACAGGAGGACAGGTTTGATGGTTATCAAACACTGCTACTGCTGGTTTGGCAATGTCGGGCTTTCAGTGGGGGTGATTGAAAGTGGCGGGCGATTAGGGGCGCGGCTGTGGCGAAGCCCA
>JBEHZA010000326.1:0-6056 GCA_048497895.1 Verrucomicrobiota bacterium | reverse complement strand
GATCGTTCACCCCGGTCACGGTAATGCGAACTGTCGCTGTCGCCGAACCAGAACTGTTCGTGGCTGTGTAGGTAAACGTATCAATCACGGAATCGCTGGCGGTCAACGCGCGCAAGGCCGCTGAACCGGTTGGATCGTAAGTGTAGCTGCCATCCGGATTCACCGCGACGGTTGCTCCCATGGCGCTCAGGCCACTCTGCGGAGTGGCCGCATGGAGCACGCCGAAGTAAAGCGGATCAGGGTCCAGCGAGGAAGAATTGTAAACCGTATTTGTACACTGCGGACCGGGATTCGGCAAAAAGACATCTGCCTGATTGCTGTCGTTCGGAATCACTTCGCCATCGCCGGAAGCATTCACCATGCGGTCTGTATCCCGCATGTTGACGATGTTGACCTGGTCCACCCGCTGACCGGTGGCGACGCCAAAATCATCCAGATCGAAGACCGTCGCAAACGCGCCGGAGCCGGGAGTGCCAATAAAATCCGAATAGCTATTGGCCGGATGATAAATCCAACTGCTCCACGTGCCCGCATCAAAGTTATGCACCTGCACCATGTAGCCTTCCGGGTTGCCCGGTTCACCGGCTTCGTAAACCACAAACTCCGCACTGCTCGAGTAATTGGTCAGCAAATAACCGTTGGTCCAGGTCAGCGTAAAGCCACTGCGCGCAGTCGTGCCGTTATTGCCCCGCGGCAGGTTAATCGCTTTCACGGAAATATCCGTCGTGCCAAAAGCCAACCGGCCAATGGACAGCCCGCCGTTAAAGCCCGAATTGGAATCCGGAAAACCGGTGTTGTTTGCGGCGGTCGCCGCATTGGGCGTCGAAGTCACCACCGCACCACTGTATGTGCCCGCCGCCAGGGCCGTGTATTTATTCGGCGTGCCGGCCTGATCGAACGTATAACCCGCAAATGAATAGGTCGTCGGCAACGGTGGCGAAGCGCCCAATCCACCGCCCGTGTCATTGCTGAGCACGCCCGGAGCAGGCACCGATAACACCGTGTTGGCCGCGGTGCTGCCGGTGTCATCCACGGCTACGGGAGCAGCGGCCTGCGCGATTCCCAGTGAAACCAGCCAAATAAAAACGGCTTGAAGCAGAGTGCGAGTCATAGAAAAAAGAAGGAATGGCTGCCGTGCTGACGACAGAAATCGAAGTTTACTCAGCCGGGAATGGAAAGGATTCCATCCCTTGGTGAGGGAATGAGCACAGGACTTTAAATACATCCGTTACATGCGCTGGTTTCCATACAAGCCACCAGACACCCTGTAAGACCGTGCCCCCTGTTTTACCCTGTCAACGGCCTCGCCCTGAACAACCGGCGACCCAACAAAATACGACAGCAATTTTTGTTAATGTTTAAAAACAGGTTAATCTGTTTTCAGCCCTGGAGCGTTTTGAAGCATGTGTTCCAACTACTTTCTGCCAGCCGTTAGAACACCGTCTTGGAAAACCACCTCTGAATTCCCAAACTCAATTCAGATGGCGGACCATAGCAAATCGTTTCACTTCTGTAAATACGATAGTGGGGAAAAATGGTTTTCCAAAACCTGCCTGCGCCGGTTGGAGTGCTGAACAACGATCAATGTCTCCGCAGGATTAACCGATGATCCACCCGTTTCGTCTGATGAAATTCGAGCGGCGGCAATTCCGTCAGGGTGGGCGATTCAGTTTCGTTGAGAATGCCTTTGGCCATGGTTTGCAACGCCGTCCAGCGCGGCCATTCCAATTTCGGCGCGTGCGAAATCTGCCGCAGCAAACTCCGCCATTCAATGATGATGCGGTCAATGTCCCCGGCTCCGAGAAATTCATTTTCCCACGCGTGTTTCACGAGCGGATTTTGATGCACGCCCGAAACAATCCGCTCCGCGCCGGAACCATATTTGGGCGGCACACCATTCTCCAGATAACCGGGAATGCTTTGCGTGCCGTAGCGTTGATGGCACACCATGGCCAGCCGGCCGGCCCAGCGGTTTTCTTCGCCGCAGAAACGAAAGCCCGCATCGAGATTCGCCAGATCGTAAATCAATTCGTCCAACGGATATTTTTCATCTTCCAACGCGGCGGCCACCGCCAGACCATCGCCTTGCGGGAAAAAACTCACGACGCGACCACGCAATGTCGGCACGCCCGCAGCATCCACCAGATTCAACCGGCGCCAGAGCAAAGCCACCCCCGTCGCCGTCAGCAGATTGCGGCAGACCGGCACAAGTGTGCAGACGGCACAATCGGTCGGCAGCACTTCGCGTTCGCGTGGTTTCCAGATGGCCACGCCCTGCGCATCCACCGGCACGCGAAGCTTTTGCTCCGCCACACTGACCAGAGCCATAATTTTTTGCGGCTCCGCCTGAAAGCGGATAATCGGCGTGCCCTGCTGCGCCAGTTTTTGTTCGAGCAAGGGGCGAATCTTTTCCTCCCAGACGGCCAACTCGGCCTGGCGGCCATTCCAGTTGGTCAGGCGCCGCGCCCATTTCACCAGCAGCACGCGATTATCATTCAAAACATCGGCCACTGTAATTGCGCGCCCGTAGGTTTTCTCTTCACCATTTTCCGTCAGCAGACAGAGATTGCCGGTGCCAACCTTGTCTAATGCCTCAGGCACACTTAAGGCCGGAACGAGCCGCGGCGCTTCACCGGGAATTGCGGGCACGTGATCGCGGGTGCCGGGTGGAACTGCCTTGACCTCGCGCAACGGCACTTCGGCCGGATGCGGATAGGTTTGCCATTCACCGCGGCTGTTGAAAAATTCGCGCACCCGTTTACGCACATGGCGGGCGCGTTCGGCATCAGTCATCAAACCACACGGCGCCTGCGGATTTTTCAATGATTCCTCCACGCCGAGAAAAATCGGTTTTGTCGTGAACAAACGTTCCTGCACCCGCACGGCTTCGGCAAACGGTTCACGGCCATGCTCCGCCGCTGCCGCCATCAAACCCAACAACGCGCTCCAATCGACCAGCCCGCTGCGCGCCAGATGACAGGGATAACCTTCGTGCAGGCGAATTTGATTGGCGGTAACAAGCACGTAACCCGTTTCATCAATGCCCCGCCGGCCCGCACGGCCAAACATCTGCAAAATTTCGTCCGGCTTGAGCGGCTGCTCCAGATTATCGCGGCGATACGATTCGCCCGCAAGCGCCACACTGCGCAATGAAAAATTAATCCCTGCCGCGAGCCCCATGGTGGCGACAACTACGCGCAACTGGCCGGCTTTGGCCAGTGGTTCAATCACGCCCGCGCGGATGGCATAGCTCAAGCCGCTGTGGTGATACGCAACCCGGCTTTTCAACATTCGCGCCAGATTTTCGCCGACGATCTGCTTTTGTTCGAGACTAAGCTGAAGCGGGTTGGGCGTGGGCAATTGCCGGGCGAGTTCCGCCGCGATCATTTCCGTGGATTGACGGCGCGGCGCAAAAATCAGCACTGGTCCGAGATTCTCCGCGAGCGCCTTGGCGGCGAAACGCGGCCAGTAACCGCGAATCTCATTGGGCACATGGTAATTCAGGTTATTGGCATTAACCTCTTCCAACGGCACGGGCCGGTGTTCGTAACGAATGAGAATCGCATTACGGCCCAGACGACGCAGCCATTTCACAACGTGATCGGGATTGCCCACACTGCCGCTGAGCAAAAGCAGTTGGGTTTGCGGCGGCGCCAGCGCCAGCGCGAGTTCGTAATTTAATCCCCGATCGGCATCGCCCAGCATTTGATATTCGTCCACTACGAGCAATGCAGGACCATCTCCCTGAATGAGCCGGTTCTTCTGCGTCTCCAACGTGGCCACAATGACGGGCGCACTAAGATTATCCGAAAGGTCACCGGTGGCAATGCCGACATCCCAACCGCGCGCGCGCCACTCGGCCAGTTTGTCGTTCGCCAAAGCCCGGGTAGGTACCGTGTAAATGGCCTGGCCGCGATTTTTCCCCTGATTGGACCAAAGTTCAAAAATCAACGTCTTGCCGGAACCGGTGGGCGCATGCACCACCACGTCCTTGCCTTCACGCAAGGCGCTGACGGCCTGCTGTTGCCAGAGGTCGGGGATCGCGACCTGGTTCAGCGCCGGATGCTCGGCCAGTTGATCAGAGAACGACTGCACGCCCGAAGATAATCGAAATCCTGGAAATCGAAACTGAGAATTTCCAATTTTTGAAACAAAGTCGGCTTGACGCAGGAAACCGGCCAAAGCCACCGGCCGATCGATCAAAAGCATCCAGCTTTACAATCCCTTAACAAATCTCTGCGTGGCCGAAATACGTTCTTAACAATCCGTTGGATAATAAGCCGTATACAACGGAATTCGCGCGTGATGGCGCGGAGAATTCTCAACTCTACGAAAGGCCCGTTATGAAATTGTCTGCCACGCAGATTTTAGCCGTTGCGACTGGCCTGTTCATCTTCACTTACGTGTGGGCAGAGCCACCGCCTCCCGATGGCCCGCGCAAAAATGGCAAACGCCCGCCACGGCGGGAAGAGGGTTCGGGTGACGATTGCAACCGTGGATCGCGCCAGGCCGCCAGCGCACCGTTGCCACCGGGAACCACGGCTTATCATTTAGCAATTCCCCCTTACTTTCCCCCGGTCGAATTACCTCCGGATAATCCGCTGACCCAGCAAGGAGTGCAGTTGGGGCAAAAACTTTTTTCGGATGCGCGTTTGTCCATTAATGACCGGCAATCCTGCGCTTCATGCCACCAAACCGGCGCTGGCTTCGTGGACCGGGGCAAGGCTGTCAGCCTCGGCGCGGAAGGTCAAACCGGCACGCGGAATGCCATGGCTTTGTTCAATCTGGCATGGAAAGACGATTTCTTTTGGGATGGACGCGCCCGCACCTTGCGTGAACAGGTTTTGATGCCGATTCAAAACAAGATCGAGATGCACGAAACGTTGCCGCATCTCGTAACCAAGCTCAGCGCTACCAGTGACTATCCCGCGCTGTTCGCCAAGGCCTTTGGCAGCCCGGAAATCACTTCTGATCGGCTGGCCCGCGCGCTGGAACAGTATTTACTCACGCTCATCGCGGCGGATTCCAAGTATGATAAATCCAGACGAGGCGAAGTAAAATTAACTGCGGAAGAGGAACGCGGGTTGCGTTTATTCACAACAGAATCCGACCCACGACGGGGATTGACGGGCGCCGGCTGTGCCCGTTGTCATGGCGGCCCAATGTTCAGCAGCCGCCGGTTTTCCAATAATGGTTTAGACGTCGTTTCGAAAGACCTCGGCCGCTATGAAGTAACTGGACGCGAAAATGACCGGGGCCGGTTTACCGTGCCATCACTGCGCAATATCGAACTCACGGCCCCCTATATGCACGATGGCCGGTTCAAGACGCTGGAAGCCGTAGTGGAACATTACAATTCCGGGGTGAAACGCAGTCCGACCCTGGATCGCAATCTGGCGCGGCATCCGGCGACTGGTTTGAATTTGAGCACCGCCGATAAAAAAGCGCTGGTGGCGTTTATGAAAACACTAACCGATGACCGTTATCGGCCAAATAATTTGCAGGTGGCACAATTGCCTTAGTTGGTTTGGATAATTTTATTCCCCACCCACCAGCCGATGTGGCAGGATTAAGGCATCACCGGGGAGATCAGGGGTTTCAAAGGGATATGTTAATGAATATGAAAATACGGTATCTGGCAGTGGCATTAGGATTGGTCGCGCGGGCAGTTTACGCACATCCGGGGCATGAGGAAGAAGTCAAACCAGACTTCTCGCTCCTGGCCGCAGTGACGCTGAATGCCGACGGCGTGCAAACGGATTTCTCTGCTCAAAGCCGCGTGAACATCACGACGGAAGGTGAGTTTCGCATAATCCGTTCCAATGATCTGCCGGATCATCCCGCCGGAGCATTTCCCAACCGCCATAATCCCAACACAATCACTGCCCAGAATTTTAATTTCAAGGTGCCGCTCAAGCCAAAGACCGCCGACCGGCTGACGGCCGTGGGCATGCAATTGTTCGGCGTGGCAGTCAACGGCGTGGTCTTCGACCCAGCCGCCGCGGAGTGGTGGAATCGGGATCGTGCGGCAGGTTGGCAATATGAACCGCTTTCCG
>JBEHZA010000325.1:0-6079 GCA_048497895.1 Verrucomicrobiota bacterium | reverse complement strand
GACCGTCGACGAGCCGACCCTGACCATGAAGTTCATGGTAAAAACCGGCGGCTTTGCCAGCGGCGGCGTTTACGAATAGTTTGGGAATGCGATTTGTGCCGGTGGGCAAAATATTGTTCAGTATTTGGGAGACCCGGGTGAAAGATTTCAAGGCTTATACGCAAGCGACCGGCTACCAGCAAATGGGCTTGATGATCTGGTATGGTAAGGAAGGATGGAAGCGCGGGAACTATACTTGGGATAAAATGCCATTTCCACAAACCGAGTTGCATCCGGTTTCTGGCGTTGAATGGCAGGAAGCCGTGGATTTTTGTGAGTGGTTGACGCAGAAAGAGCGGGCCGAGGGCAAACTCAAGGTTTCTCAGGAATATCGCCTGCCTACGGACGCTGAATGGACGGAAGCCGCCGGAAATGAGCGGTTTCCCTGGGGGACGCAATGGCCGCCACCGTTGGGGGCCGGAAATTTCGGAGGTGAAGAAGTGCTGCAAGACGGGAATTGGTTTGAATCAAAAGATGTCATTGTTGGCTATCATGATCCTTATCCCCGCAGTTCACCCGTTGGGAGTTTTACTCCAACCAGCAATGGAATTTATGATCTGGCGGGGAATAATTGGGAATGGTGCGAGGATTGGTATGATGATTCCCATCATGAGAAGATCATGCGGGGCGCGTCCTGGCATAGTGCCAATCCGCTTAATTTTGAATGCCGGTTTCGCAGCCATAATTTTCCACGTGATCATGTGGAAAATAACGGCTTCCGGTGCGTATTGGCAGACATATCCACCCGGCTTAAAGTAGCCGCGGGTCGCCCGATGGAGATCTTTTGCACGAATAGTCTGGGGATGGAATTTGTGGCCGTGACAGACGCCAAGGTTCTTTTCAGCATCTGGGAAACGCGGGTTGCGGATTTTGCTGCTTTTGTGAAAGAGACGGGTTATGACGCGACCGCTGGAGTGCGCTCGTTCAGTAAAACGAATCAATGGGGCGCTGTGGGAGAGAGTTGGAAAAATCCCGGTTTCAAACAAACCAAAGATCACCCGGTGGTAGGAGTGAGTTGGTTGGATGCGGTTGCCTTTTGCGAATGGTTGACCGCCCGGGAGCACAAGACAGGCGCCCTGGATGCAGGGCAGCGCTACCGGCTGCCGACGGAGGCTGAGTGGAACGTGGCGGTGGGAACTGATATTTATCCTTGGGGGAACACCTCTTCCCCGCCTCAACGGAGCGGAAATTATGCGGGTGTGGAGGTGGTAGGCGATGGAAATTGGCCGACGGGGCTGGAAGTGCTTTGGGATTATAAGGATTTTTATTCCCGGACTGCGCCGGTGGGGGCGTTCTATCCGAACCGGCTGGGGATTTATGATTTAGGCGGCAACGCCCGAGAATGGTGCCTGGATGATGCCGCTGGCGGAGTAAATGTGAAGATAACGATGGGTGGCGCGTGGGATAGCAACCGTTTGGATGCGTGTCTTTCGCACAAGCCGTTGCCTTTGCCGATGACGACCCGCAATACAACGACTGGATTCCGTTGCGTATTGGAAGGAGCGTCGATTGCGGGACCTCAGTGAATGAACGGGTTGAAAATTCGTCGAACTCGTTTGTGGAAGCGGGATTTTCTTATATAAAGCCGCGATAATTCGCGGGGAACAGAAGTTTTTCAAAGCGATCGAACTCGAAAGGGAACCAATGAAAGTAGAAAAAAATCCGTGGTTGCCATGGCGTGAGACCATCCGACTGACACCGTGGCCAGATCGGGGAGCAGTTCTGGTAATCATTCCAACGGCCGGAAAAGATCCTGTCCGGTTGAAGCAGTGCTTGGATTCATTGGAAATGGCTGCTCGCGGGACTTTGATTCATCCAGTAGTGGTGCTTTGTCCGGCGGAACTGAAAACGATTCGTGCGGTGAAAGCCATTTGCGAAGGTAAAGCCGAGTTCGTTTCCTTGCCGGGACCGTTCAACTATTGCCATAGCATTAATCAGGGACTGTCCAAGCGCCGTCCGGAAGATGGCTACGTGCTGTTTTTAAATGATGATGTAACGTTCCAACGGGTTGGTGATCTGACGCGGTTGAAGGAGACCTTGAATGCCGAACGTTGGGCCTGTGTGGGGCCTTATATTCACCAGTGGCATGCGGCTCATTCCAGCATTGTACGGCAGGCGGGCGCGGTGCGCACAAACGAACCAGTCAATGGGTGTTGCGTGCTTTGGGATGCGCAGTGGCTGGATCGGCTTGGACAATTGGATGAGGCTTTCGGCTTGGGATGGGGGTTGGACGAGGCAGATATGTGTTTGCGGGCAGTGCGACGGGGTGCGCGCTATGGGCGGAATGACGCGGTACAAATTAAACATGCCGGACATTCCACTTTTGGAAATGAATTTACGGACTACCAGGGGGCTGCGCATCAGCAAAATCTGCGTTACTTCCGGTCCAAATACGGGGCGGATGTGGGAGCGTGGGGGCAAACGCACCATTGGTGGCCGTTACCGGGCATCCAAGTGTCGATTGCGGCGCACAATGCAGCCAAGTGGATTAATAAGTGCCTGGCCAGCGTGGAACGGGCTTTGGACGGTTATCGTTGGATTCTGGTAATTGGAGACGATCGCAGCAGTGACAAAACCTATGAGGAGGCATTGAGCTGCGTGTCCGGGTCTTCGGCTGACCGCATTTTGTTGCGACGTTATCAGCGCAAAGCTGTGACGGTAGACGAAGCGAAAAATCGGGTCTTACGGCTGGGCATGTCACTCCAGCGACAATATCCAGTGATGTGTTTAATGGATGCCGATGATGAGATGGGGCCGGAGCGTATTAATTTCCTGCTTTGGCAGGCGCGGGATAAGGCACATCGGGCCGTGATGGGAGATTTTGAACGGATTAATCCGAATGTCCCGCAGTCTAAAAAGGACATCGTGCAGGTAAATCGAAATAGCCAGATTCACATGGGATTCGGTCCGTGGGCGACACTGTTTCATGCCGGTCTGGTGCCGAAGCACGGCCGACTTTTCCGGGAGCGGCGGGGAATGTTTTCCCATGGTGATGTGGATTTATGGGTTCGCTGGTATGCCCGTGGAATCCATATTGTGCCGATTCAGGGACAGGTGGTACACCGGTACTATTTGCACGAAGGTACGGCCAGCCGCCCCAGAGATCAGGTTCTGGCCCGGAGAATGCGTGAAAAATGGGTGAAAGATAAGGCGAGAATCCTTCGGGTTCCAATCTCAGAAGCAGGTAAAGTCACTTATGCTTCGCTTTTACCCCGCCGGGTGCGCCGTGGATCTTTAAAGAAGCAAATCATGTGCATTAAAACGTACGCGCAAGTATAAGGCTTTATTTTTGACTAACAGGAAGACCGGTTAAATCACGGCTGATCTTTTAGAATTGGTGGGGTAAAAAATGATGGCTAGCAGGTTGTTGGTTCGGTAAAGTCGAGAGCAATGGCAGCTTTGAATATTTCACAAAATCGGGCGGCGCTGGCGGCCGAGGTTGAACGGGTGGTGATGAATACTCCCGTGTATGATATCCATACGCACTTGTACGATCCGGCGTTTGGAGAGTTATTGTTGTGGGGTGTCGATGACCTGCTCACCTATCACTATCTCGTCGCGGAATCCTTCCGTTATTTCAATCTGCCGTATGAAAAGTTCTGGGCGCTGAGCAAGACGCAACAGGCCGATTTGATCTGGGACGCGCTGTTTATTCAGCATTCGCCGGTTTCCGAATCCTGCCGCGGCGTGCTGACGACTTTGAACCGGCTCGGTCTGGATGTGAAGAAGCGGGACTTGCCGTTGTTGCGCAAATGGTTCGCGGAACAAAAGGCGGAGGACTACGTCACACGCTGCATGGACCTGGCGAAGGTGAAGCGGATTTGCATGACGAATTCGCCGTTTGATGTGCTGGAGCGGCCGGTGTGGGAAAAAGGTTTTAAACGGGATGAACGCTTTACGGCGGCGCTGCGCATTGATCCGCTGTTGTTGTCCTGGCATGACTCGTGGGAACATTTGATGGAGTGGGGTTATATTTCCAATTCCCAACTGGATGACGCGGATACGATTAGTGGCATCCGCCGTTTTCTGGAGGATTGGAGCAAGCGGATTGATGCCAAATTTTTGATGGTTTCACTGCCGCCGGATTTCAATTATCCGGATCATCAAAGCACCTGCGCGCAATTGCTCGATAAGGCGGTGTTGCCGCATTGCCGCGATTATGGGCTGCCGTTTGCGATGATGCCGGGAGTGAAACGGGCGGTGAATCCACAACTCCACCTCGCCGGTGATGGCATGGCCAAGAGCAATATGGCCGCGTATGAACGGTTGCTCGCGAGTCATCCGCAGAACAAGTTTTTGGCGACGGTGCTGGCCCGTGAAAATCAGCATGAACTCTGCGTGATTGCGCGGAAATTCCGCAATCTGCACATCTTCGGGTGCTGGTGGTTTACGAACGTGCCGCATATCATCGAAGAGATGACGCGGATGCGGCTGGAGCTGGTGGGTCTGAGCATCACGCCGCAACATTCCGATGCGCGGGTATTGGATCAGATTATTTATAAGTGGGGGCATTCCCGCAAAATCATTGCTAAAGTGCTCACGGACAAATACGCGGATCTTCAAGAGACGGGTTGGGAACTGACCACTCAGGAAATTGAGCGGGATGTGAACAATTTGTTTGGCGGTGAGTTTGAGCGTTTTTGTCGCGCTTAAAATCATCTGCTCACGCGAAATTTCACAACAAGCGGGCGCATTATTTTCTCCGGCTGAGGCGTCGAAGTGTCATTCTTTGACGGACTTGAGTTGCAACCCGTTCGGTTTCAAACGAATGAGCCGCACTGCGAGTGAGGACGTTCCGGGTTAAGATAAAGGTAACCGTCGCCACCACGCGTCGTCATATCTGATGGGTGACTGAGTGAATAGAAAGACCGCTTCTTCGTCGAACTCCCTTGGCAGGATATGGCGGCTTCGTGTTTCGGTGGAGTGAGTAGAATCCTCACGGGATGTAGCTCCGGGATTACGGTTCAAATAATAAGTCGGAACAGATCGGGCTGTCGCCTGTCCAATTCCTGCCCGCGCTCCGGTGGTGAAGCGTTGTGCAAAGCAAAAATTTTAATGATTTGTGTCCACGGTCGGCAGGTTCGCAAAACTCATAGAGCGAGCCGCTTTGGCCGGGATGCAAGCTGTTCTCCTGTGCTGAAATTGAAAAATAAACGAACTATGAAAACGAAATCTGGAATGAATCAACCCCTGCGTCATCGCCGGGGTTTTACGTTAATCGAACTGTTGGTTGTCATTGCCATTATCGCCATCCTCGCCGGGATGTTGTTGCCGGCGCTCGCCAAGGCGAAGATGAAGGCGCAATCGACCGCCTGCATGAATAATCTCAAGCAATTGGGCATTGCCACGACGATGTACACTGATGACAACACGGATAAGCTTCCGTATGGTGGCATTCATTACGGCGGCTCCTGGACTACTTCGGGCGGGGCCATGGATGTTACCTGGGATGATCTCCTGAATACCTACGTTGGTGGCGCGCTGGCGCAAGCGGATGTGAACACCAGCGACCCGGTGGGCAAACAACTCAAGTCATTGCGCTGCCCTTCAGATAAGCTGGCCTCGATTTCACCGAATACGACCACACCGCGGCGGAGTTATGCGCTGCCCAGCCATAACATGGGAACGATGACGATTGGCGGCGTGGCTCCGGTCACGGCGGATTGGCCGCCTTCTCCGGTCAATAAAACCGGTGTGGGACTGTATTGGAATGCGAGCACGGCCAATAACCACTGGAACTCGGCGGATAGCGGCACCGCGATTTACAGTGCTTACACCAGCAACACCTCGCTGGCCGCTTTGGCGTTTCAACAGACCGCCGTGCGCTCGGCGATGTTGCAGGATCGCGTGGGCACGATTGCGCTGGCCGAGTTCATTGATGACACGAATTTGCAAGGACACGGCAAGTTGCCGACGATCGATTCGAGCTTATTCCATATCAACAACGCGGCCCGCACCACGGCCAATGGTCAGGCGGTCGATGTAAAAAATCTGCAAGTGAACGATTTTCATAACGGATTTTTCAATTACCTGTTTACGG
>JBEHZA010000324.1:0-6084 GCA_048497895.1 Verrucomicrobiota bacterium | reverse complement strand
GAACTGGTCGCGGACCATGCCGTGCAGGGCGATGGTGTGGAACGGCGGGGTGCCGTCCATCGCGTACAGGCCGAACATCATCATCCGGGCTATGAAAATATCGTTGAAGGTGTCGATGCCGCCCGTGATCACCATGTCGGAACGGCCGGAGGACAGTTCCAGCGCCGCCATGTGCAGAGCTGCCAGTGAACTCGCGCACGCGGCATCCACCACGCAATTTGTGCCGCCTAAATCCAAGCGGCTCGCAATGCGTCCGGCAGCGACGTTACCGAGCAGTCCGGGGAAAGAATTCTCCTGCCAGCCGACGTAGGAATCCGAGATGCGTTGCACCACGTCATCGGCCACCGGCTGAGCGACGCCGGCTTCCTTCAAAGCCCGCCGCCAGATCGGATGCCCGAGGCGCGCGCCGAGCGGAATCACCAGTTCCAATGCCCCTGTTACTCCGAGAATAACGCTCGTCGTCTCTTTCTTGAACGGCTTGTCACCGTAACCAGCATCGACCAATGCCTGCTTGGCTGCGACCATACCGAGCAGTTGCGTCGTGTCCGTGGCTTCGACGTCTTTGGGAGCGATCCCGAATTCCATCGGGTTGAAATCGAACGGGGAAAGGAAACCGCCGCGTTGAGCGTAAGTCTGATCCGGGGCCTTGGGATCCTGATTGAAATAGTCCGCCGCATTCCAGTGCGAGCGCGGAGGCACACCGGTAATCGCATCGACCCCGTTCTTGATGTTGCTCCAGTATGTCTGGAGGTCATCCGCTTTCGGGAATAAACAACTGATGCCAATGATGGCCAGAGAGCCGGACTTACTCATCGCTTTGTATTTTGTTATTCAAATCATCCGGGTTCAACGGAGGACAATTCGTCAGCCCGGCTGGCCAGGGAATACCCTGCGAACGCAGCGCCTGCACGCGAAGCTGAACGGCGGCTCCGAAAAGCAGGTTTTTCGCCACGTGCGCGGCCCGGCGATTTTCGACTTTTTCCAATGCCGTGCCTTTGACCCACTCATTGAACGCGCCCATCGCTGGCCCGCACCAGACCTGGTAGTCCAGGACGCGTGAGGGTTCGCCCGCGTTTGCCCACCGGGAACTCAAGCCCAGATAGCTCCGAAATACCAGCGCCATTTTATGCTTGGGATCACGCTCGGCGCGCTCGACTTCGCGCGGATCGCGCTTGAGGAAGAAATCGCGCGTGCTCTGCCAGGCGGCTTCGAGCGTCGCGCGGAAGAATTGCTTCTCCAAAGCGCTCCGTTCGGCATCGGGAATCGCGTCCAAACCGGGGTATGCGCGGTAAATCTCGTAGAGCTTGGCGGCGCGCATCGGGAACATCGTCCCGCGCTTCAAAACCTGCACCTTCACCCCCATCTCAAACATGTCCGCCGCCGGGGCCATCGCCGTATCCGCCTGCTCGGCCTGGGAAAGCATCTTGCGAACGGTATCCGAGGAGCCGGATTCTATGCACGATTGATGAATCGAGCCGATTACTACATACGCCGCCCCCATGGCAAAGGCTGCGGCCAAAGCCGATGGTGTGGACAAACCGCCCGCCGCACCGACTCGCAAGGGCTGTTGATATTGGTGCTTCTCCTGTAATCGGTTACGCAAGGCAAGCAGTGTAGGCAAGAGCGTTACCAAAGGCCGGTTATCCGTATGGCCGGCCGAATCCGCTTCCGCCGTGACATCCTGCGCCATGGGGATTTGCGCGGCCAATTTAGCCTGCTCCGTCGTAATCTCCCGCGTGCGTACCAGCTCGTTCAAAAACTCGTCCGGCGGTGGAGAGAAGAATTGCGTCGCCACTTCCACCCGCGAGACCTTCGCCATGACGCGATTAGGGGTAACAATGTTGCCTTCACTATCGCGCGAAATGCCCGTTACCCGATAGCGCACCACGGGCAAAGTCAGGCGCAGATAAGCCGCCGCTTCCGCCAGACGAATACCCTTTTTCAGGTAGAGATCGACCGTGGCCGCTTCCCGATCCGGCTCGTTCGGGCTATGGATCAGGTTGAAGCCGAAAGTCCGGTCGCCTAAGGACGTTTGCAGCCGTCCAATGGCATTTTCGATCCGCGCGAGGTCCAATCCTGCCGCGCCGAAGAAGCCGAGCATCCCCACACTGACCATCGCTTCCACCAGTTCCACCGAGGCAATCCCATTAGCCATCGCGCCCGCCACATAGGCATAGCGCAGGCGATGATCCCGGCAAAACGTGGCATCACCGAGGTTTTTGAGCGGCAACGGCGGCAGATACGCGGCCCAACGCGGGCCGTGATTGGCCGGCGGTTGCGTGCCGAGATCAAACGGAATTCCCGGTGCGAAAGCGAATTGCCCGCCCTGCTCCAGCACGAGCAGAGATTGGTTAAGTTGACCGAGGGAATTGGCCAACGACGCCGACACCTCCGGCGAGGGTGAGCCGGTTGGGCTCCACCAGGTCTCGACGGTCGGTCGGGTCTGAATGTCAGTCTGTAATTTCAAGCGATCAAGATTCAGGCTAATCCCCGCGATTATGGCCGTCTTTCGGGGGCCTTGTCCATGGCAATCGGACGACTGGGAAAGGTGCCAAAGTGTGCCTTTTTATAGAAAGACGATTCCAACCCCGACGATCATTGTACATAGGCGGTTCAAGTCTTTAGTCCATTCATTGTCTGGTATCCTTTTCGCGGCCCCCTTAGAAGGAAAACTTTCTCATAATGGGAAAGTTTTAATACACTCATTATCAACATGTTATAGAATCAGACTCCTGA
This sequence comes from Verrucomicrobiota bacterium, assembly GCA_048497895.1. Lineage (GTDB taxonomy): Bacteria > Verrucomicrobiota > Verrucomicrobiia > Limisphaerales > JBEHZA01 > JBEHZA01. The sequence goes on along the minus strand of JBEHZA010000324.1, from coordinate 3,348 downwards.
AGTGATTTGAATCGGCTAGCCCGTTTGTGACTAAAAGTTCAACTGTTCTTGAGAAATGGAAAAAAAACGTCAGGATGGCTCTACCCTTCCAAATCAAAGGGTTTAAAGGTGGCCATGATTCGTTATTCGCAAGTCATTTTGATTGCCCTTATCGACTTTAACATAGAGACACAACTCATTGTTAATCAGAGTGAAGCGAAGCCGATGAGTGAGATGATAACTATTTAATTTCCATGTTCCAAATCGGCACCAAACTGGGTTTGACGGTCGTCACTGCGCAAGGACGTCAATTGCTGCCGTTCGGAAACTACCTCTTTGGTGGACCAAGCGAGAATAAGACTATTGTTTTGAAGGACAATCGGGGTTGGATTCTGACAAGTGAGGGTATTAAACATCCACTTCCAAGATTCGATCTGGAGAATGAGTATCCCGGCTATTTTCAGGAAGACCTCGTTCCCTGGAGACAGTGGAAATCACACTTCGGTTATCTTGACGAAAGCGGCCAATGGGCCATCGAACCCAAATTCAGCCGGGCCTTTGTATTTCATAATGGACTTGCCTTGGCTAAGGCGATCAATAACCGGTTGATTGCGATCGATAAGTCCGGTGCCACCATCGAGTCGCTGAGCGGATTATGGCTTCATGGTGAGGATTGCCAGTATATTATCCCTCGCAACCCGCTGACATTTTGGGCCCATACGAAAATGAACGGACGCTGGAGATACGCCATCGTGAAGAACTTCCAGATCGTTAAGTGCTTCAAAGCCGAGATCCGCGACCTGCGAGAGGGCGTGTTTGCAGTCGAAACCCGGGGAAATTTCTGGCAGCTATACTCCAGCGATGGGGAATTAATTCACGACACTGGCTACGACCAAATATTCACCGCTTGGGATGGAATGATTGCTGTTCGGGCGAAGAATGGTAAATGGGGGGCGATTGATACCGCCGGTTGCGTGCGCGTGCCGCTCCAGTTTGATAAAATGGACGCATTTCACGGTGGCTTTGCCCGGGCAGAAAAAGGAAATACCAAACTGGTGATTAACCGGAATGGTGATCCCATTCTGAAGAGCACCAAATCGGACTTTTTTGTTCATGCTTGCGGGATTGAATGCCTGAACCCGATTGGTGTTTGCCTGCTGAATTGGCAAGGAGAACTGCTCTGGAAATTCCCGCGGACTTTGAAATTGGAATCTATGGAACTGAAGTTCTGCCGCGCGAAGAAACTTTAAGGCAGTCCCAAGCCAAATCGACACCAAGAGGATAACTTTGCCGTCCATATCAAAATAGTTAAACCCAAAATATGCAGAGTGAACTGAATTCGGAATCGGTAGTCCAACGTCAACTCGACGCCTTTAACGCGCGCGATGTCGAGGCACTCCTCGCAACCTACGCCGAGGATGCCCAGATGTTCGAGCACCCCGCGAAATTACTCGCCAGTGGTGCAGCCGCATTTCGCGAGCGGTTTACCGCCCGCTTTCAGGAACCCAACCTCCACGCGACACTGCTCAATCGCATGGTGATGGGAAATATGGTCGTCGATCATGAAGAAGTTCGCCGCATGTTCCCCGAAGGCCCCGGCAAAATCAGCCTGATCATGATTTACGAAGTGCAAAATGGCCGGATTGCCAAGGCATGGAGCATTGCGGGAGAGAAGACGTTGGATTAGAGTGACGGTATCAAGGTTCAAATCCAGGCATGAGAACACTGGTTTTCAGCGTAATGACCGCGCTGCTTTTGCTGGGCTGTAAGCGGGCGGATCCGATTGACAAGCTCATTGCTGAACTGACTCACCATTCGCCGGATGACCTGGGTGGGATGATATTTCCAAGTGGTCCCTGGTCGCCAGTTATGTTGCCAGCAACTGCTTCACCCACTCAAATTATTACCGCGACTTTGAAAAGAGATTACAAAACAACCGATTTTAGTCTCCTTTCCTTACGATCTGTCCGAATTGCTTACAATGAGGACGCTGCGCGCCTTGATAATCCTAATTACACCGCCGCTTTGGTAGATACGCCTTCTGGCCAGAAAATTGTCATCTTCCAAAGAAATGATACTCAACCGGTCCTTAAGACGACCAATTACTCCGGCACAAATATGGCGAAGTATTTAGCATTCCTCCAGATTTATACGAACAGTTGGTCAAGCTGGGTTTTTGACGCGAAGTAACCGGCTGAAAAGTTGCGTTGTTCGCGCCACGTTGGATTCATTTTCAAATCACTTTGAATTTCTGTCGGGCAGGGCTAAATTCAATTCTACGCTTATGGAGCGCATTAAACCAAAACATCCGGGTTTGCCGCTCGATTTCTTGATTGCATCGGTCGCTGTCGGGTTCTTAGTTTTAGCTCGGAGATTTGGGCTGGAGTCGGGACATCCCGTTACCCAAGGTGTCGGTGCAGTTTTCTGTGGGCTTTACCTCGTTTATCTCGGAGTATTGTTTTTGTTGAGCTATTTCTTTCCCAGCGCGTGTTACGTTTTTCGTTTTTTTAGGTACGTGTGTATCGCTCATTCACGTCCAGCCAGTCGCCATATGGCGTTCTTTTATTTTGGCTTGAGTCTTCTGATCGGAGTATATCTTTTACTTATTGGATGGGGAGTATTGCGATAGACAGGAGGCGTGTTGCGTGTTGATTCACGCCTCAATTTTATCGCTTTGAATTTCGCAGGGACAAGGGGCACAATGGGCACATCCGGCAGTGGTGCAGTTGAATCAGCGGTGCTGCCGGGTTCCTTACGTATGCAAACATTGAATCATCTTTTCGAAAGCAACAAGGCGTGGGCTGGCCGGATTCGGCAGCATGATCCCGAATTTTTCCTCAAACTTTCACGCCAACAATCGCCCGCTTATTTGTGGATCGGCTGTTCAGACAGCCGCGTGCCGGCCAATGAAATCGTCGGCCTGTTGCCCGGCGAATTGTTCGTGCACCGCAATATCGCGAACATGGTGGTGCATACCGATCTCAATTGCCTGTCCGTCATGCAATTCGCCGTGGATCTTCTCAAGGTGCGCCACATCATCGTCTGTGGGCACTATGGTTGCAGCGGCGTGAATGCGGCGTTGCGCCGGGACCGCCTCGGCCTGAGCGACAACTGGCTGCGCCACGTGCAGGACGTGCGCCATAAACATGCGCAATGCCTGGCCAAAGCCGGCAGCGATTCGGTCGCGGCAGGTGACCGCCTGTGCGAACTCAACGTTGTCGAACAAGTCGCTAATGTCTGCCACACGACCATTGTGCGCGATGCCTGGGAACGTGGTCAGGAATTGACCATTCACGGCTGGATTTACGGATTGCAAGACGGACACCTGCGCGACCTCAACGTCACGGTGGTGCCTGCGGGCGTGACATT
>JBEHZA010000323.1:0-6118 GCA_048497895.1 Verrucomicrobiota bacterium | reverse complement strand
GGTGAGTTCGCAGGGTTCACGGGGCTGAGTGTTCCGAAATTCGCTGCTGCGTTTATGCCTTGCACGGAGGTGGGTTGGAGGTTTCGCCGCGAATTTTGGGGACGAGGTTTGGCGACGCGGGCGGCGCAGGAGGCGTTGCGTTATGGATTTGAGGTGTTGAAGCTCGAAGAGATGGTGTCCTTCACGGCGGTGGTGAATGTGCGATCGTGGAAGCTGATGGAGCGGTTGGGGTTTCAGCGGGATGTGGAGGGGGAGTTTGAGCATCCGGCGATTCCAGAGGGGCATGAGCTGCGGCGACATGTGCTTTATCGCAAGAGGGAGTGATAAAATGACGAATTACCGAATGACGAAATCCGAAGGAAGTCCGATTTAACAGGAGCAAACAGAGAAAATGGAGGGGAAAGCCGAAGGGGGATTTTTGCCACGAAGAGGCTCAAAAATCACAAAAGAGGGAAAAGCCGAACCGCAGAGGACGCGAAAGTGGAGAGGGTTAACCACCGATATGCACGAATTCACGCGAAGGAATTTTAAGCTAATTCAGGGACTCGTATAACTCGTTCTTCCCAAAATTGTTTTAAGGCACCGGGTTGTGCGTTCACTCTTTACAATTTAATTAAACGCGGAGTGGTCAGGGAGATGCCGTGGAGTGGTTATTTGAGGGCTGGTTTGAAGGGACATGGGCAGGCGGGGGCGTGAGGGGGATGGTGGTGGAGAGGGGGATTTCGCCGCGGAGCATTTTGGTGGCGGCGCCGGTGAGACGGAGATACCAGTCGGAGGGCAGGCCTTCGTAGTTGCCGAAGTAGTTTTCTACGGGTGGTGTGTTGGTGACTTTATAGATGGCGGTGCCTTCATCGACTTCATCGAACATGCCGACGAAGACGGTTTTGATGCCGAGTTGTTTGAAGGCGACAAATTGTTTCCAATAGAAGAGGCCCTTTTGACGGGCGATCTGGGAATGCCCGGAATTGGAGGCGCGCAGGTTTTCCCAGGAGAAGCCGGGGAAGGCGGTAGGCATATAACCAAGCCCCAGCTTGTTGACTTCGACTAAATCCGGTTCCCAAACAGTTTTACGGATTTGCGCCATGGAGGCGTCGTCGCGATAGCGGCCAGCGTTCCAGGGGCTGAGGGAGTCGAAGGAGCGATAGATTTTGGCCCATTCGGGATCGGGACGGGAAGCGGGTTGCAAGGTGCGCCAATGGGGATCGACGCCGCCAATGAGATAAACGCCGCCGTATTTGGGGTCGTGCTTGAAGAATTCGATCACCTGGGTGGCTTCGGCGGGAGACCAACGGCGGTCGTTGAAACCGAAGCCCCAGAGGAACACGACGGGTTGGCCCTGATGATAGAGGTAACGGGAGTCGTCGCGGATTTTGATCTGGTCGCAGAGATAAATCCAATCGTTCATGATGGTGGCGGTGCTGTCGCCGGAGGAAACATCGAGCATCATGGCCCAGACACGGCCTTCGCGGTGAGCCCCGGCGCGGACGTTATTCAAGACCATGTTATTATGGCGGAAGCTGGCAGCATTCTTCGGCGTTTGGATGAAGCGGCTGAGAAAAATGCCATCAAGGCCATATTCACGCATCCACTTGAAATGGGTAAGAGTCGGCCCCGGACGAAAGGAGCTGTATAATTTTGCGGGCGAGCCATCAGGCAACGTCATGCCGGGAACGATTTCGAGGTCTTCGGGTGCATATTCCGAAGTATCGGGCCAGAGGTCCACGGTGAATTTGCCGGGGCCGAGGGTTTTGCGATCACGACCCCAGTGAACCCAGCCCATGCCCGCGCCGTCATTCGGAGTATTGAACCAGCCCTGGTAACCGCAGAGCACTTTACCATCGAGTGAATTGCGGTCGATGTCGGTGCGGGTGGGGCCGACGTAGGGTTTGAGCCAGGGTTCGTTGAGCGAGTTTGTATCGGCCGGGGCAGCCGATAAGAGGAGTTGGGTGCGGATGAGCAGCAGAGCGCCTAACAGCAGGCGTGCGTAAAACGGCAGTGAATTGGAAGTGAAAGATTTCATGAATGAGTCAGGAGCGGAAAATATTACACAACGACGAGAGCAGAAGAAAGTGTTTGATCGGGAGGTGAATTTATAAAACGGAGCGCGCGGGAATTCAGGGAGCAATGAATCATGATCAGGCTTGAACATGGTGCAAGTGCGGCGGGCGCGCTATCCCTGAAAGCGGGGAGGCCGCGTGGAACGGAGCCGAAGAATGGAAAATAGTGCGGAGACATTAATAGGATTCCGAGCGGTGTTTGGCGACGGCCTCCAGGCGACTGCGGACGTGCATTTTCTGGCAGATGTTCTTTACGTAGGTGCGGACGGTTTCCGAGCCGATGTTCAATTGGCTGCCAATCTCCTTGTAAATAAATCCCATGGCGAGCAGATCGAGGACTTCGCGTTCGCGGGGGGAGAGGTTCTCGGCTTCTTTGGGCGAAGGGCCGAGCAAATGAAAGTGTTGCACGACTTTGCGGGCAATGGGGCTGGACATGGGCGCACCGCCTTTATAGGCATCGCGAATCGCTTCCAGCAATTGATCCGGCGGACTGGATTTGACGAGGTAACCGTTGGCACCGGCTTTCAAGGCGCGGAAAATCCGCTCACTGTCTTCATAGACAGTGACCATGATAATTTGGACGGCGGGAGCGGCTTTCTTGATTTCGGTTACGCACTGGATGCCGGACATGCGGGGGAGTTTGATATCCATGAGCACGACATCGGGCGTTTTAGCGAGGATTTGCGGCAAGGCTTCTTCCGCGGCGGAAAAGGCGCCGAGACATTTCATGTCCGTGGCGCTGCCGAGGATTTCAATCAGTTGATCCCGGAGCCCCCGATCATCTTCAACGACCATGACCGTTTTTTTCATACGACAGCGACAAGCGGTGGAGCAAATGATTTGATCCGTGCAAACATATCAAGCAAGTGGTTTGACGAGCAAACGCAGGCAAACAGTGGTGCCGCGGCCCGGCTGACTTTCGATGGCGAAGGTGCCCCCGATGTCTTCGAGCCGACGTTTCATATTGGTCAGTCCGTGGCCGTTCACCTGCTCGCCCGGTTGGAATCCGCGGCCGTCATCGGCTACGGAAATGGTCAACAGATGCTCAGTGAACGCGAGCCGCAACGTGACTTCCGAACCCTGGCTGTGCTTGATGGCATTATGCACGGCTTCTTTAACGGCCATGCTGATGTTGTGGCGGGTTTGACTGGAGACGAGCAGATCATGCGGCAAATCCTGCAGATGAAAGCGGCAGCGGAATTGCGTCGGTTCGCACATGCGGTTGGCGGTTTGGCAAAGGAAATTGCCGAGGGAATCCAGATTGTCATTTTCCGGGTTCACGGCCCAGACGGTTTCGTAGAGCGCGGAGACCAGTTCACGGGACATTTGAGTGATGCGATCGAAATCGGTGCGGGCTTCTGCCGGGAAAGCGGAATTTTTTTGAGCCATCGCACTGAGCAGGGAAATCTGCGTGACGCGAGCGCCGAGGTCATCATGAATATTATGAGCGATGCGCAGGCGTTCGCGTTCCAACACGCTCTGATTTTCGAGGCGCAACATTTCGCGGCGCAGGGCCTGCCAGGCGGAATAACGGGCGATGGCGAGCGCAATCACGATGAGGACGAGCGAGCTGGTGGACCAGAACCAGATTTCCTTCCAGAACGGTTTGGGCACAAAAATTTCCAGCACGCTTTCCGTGCCGGTAGGCAATCCCAGCACGCTCATTTCGGCGACGCGAAAACGGAAATCGCCCGGTGGCAGCGATTCATACTTGGCGATGTGCAGATCACTGGAGCCAATGCTGAACAGTTCGTTCCATTCCACCGTGAGACTTTCACCGGGCACGACGGTGGGAGCTGCTTCCTTGACGTTGCGCCATTCGGCGTGACCGATGCTGTCGTCATCGACAATCGCGAAGGCTTTGCGGGTGGGGTCCGGGCCGAGATCCACCATCTTCGCCATGCTGGGATGAGTGCCATCGCGCAACCAGCCGGCAGGCGTGAGTTTCGCTGCCTCCGGCGGAAGGGCATCATGAAAGGGAGAACGGAAGATAGTCAGCGGACCGGTTCCAGCCGGCGACCGGGAGACAGCCAAATCATCAATCACATAAATGCCCATGGTAGCCGGCGGTCCAGCCGACGAGATGACAACCCACATCCGCGAAGCCTGCTTTGGCACCAGCACAGTCTCACGACGGTGAGTAAGCGGAGAGTGATCCAAGCCACCGGTCCAACCCGCGCTTTCACCCCGGACGGTAAACGTCTTCTGATCGATTTGATCTCCCGCTTCGTTGTAAAAACGAATCTGGAGAAACATATAGCCCTCCCCGGTGTGCCAGTCTTCGTCGTAGCCTTCCAGTTTGTAACGCAAACGCAGGGGAGTCCGGTGGGCATTCGTGCCGGAGCCGAATTCAAAGGCGACCGCTTTGGGAAAAGCGCCGAGATTTACTTTTCCCTGACGAGGCACGGAAAGAGCCTGGCCTTGGACGGTGGCGGTTTTTACTTCCAGCAGATTGGTTCCCGCGCGAGGTGGAGAGAAAGGCTCTGCGGACAGCAGTGAACCGGCATCGAAAGCGAGCAGAATGGAACCAATAAAGACCAACCCAACACGCAAAAAACGCCCGGAAGAAAAACTCGAGCGAACGCGCTGGGTTTGCATTTTGTTGGTCTTAATGACAGCAACTGCCGCTATATCCGGACTTTGTTGTGGTTGGAAGCATCTACTCAAAGCGCGGGTGCGGCAACCGGAAAAAGCGAACCGGCGTGGCCGTCGAATGGACCGCCACGCCAGTTTTCAACGGCTTTTAGTCGGCAGCAGTAATCGACCACATGCCGGTTTGAATGCTGTTCAAGGTGCGGTTGGTCCGTCCCATGGTGGTGAGCGGGTCCAGGGTTTCCACGTGGCCATCCACCATCAGGTAATTAAACAAACTGTTGTGAAATGTTTTGGGATCGACGGCTGGGTTTACCGGAGCGGAACCATTGGATGGAGTGTGATCGTTGGCCGCTTGAATGTAGGAGTTGAAAACGCCCACGAGATTTCCCTGATAGGGGCGTTCGGTGAGGAGAATAGTATCGACGCCACTCAAAACCAGCGAGGTGCGAACGGCATATTGTTGATACGGGTCCGCCGTGCCACCGACGTTGCTGAAGGTATCAAGGGAGTTCCAGCCGAGGTTGCCGCTCGGGCTGTCGGTCCAATTCAAACCGATGCCGGTGGCATTGGCGGAATTCGGCGGCCAATCGTTGGCAGCGGGCGCGCGTCCGCCGATGGTGTAACCGCCCATGTTGTGGCGGGGCAGATTGTAGGTGCGGCGTTGGAGGATTCCGCCAGCGGCATTGACGGTCCAGCCTTGAGTGTAAGTGGGGACTTTGTCTGAGGGACATAAGACCAGCGGCATGAAGGTGCCTGGCGGATAGCCGCCCGGCAATCCGGTATCGCGCCGGACGGTGGTGCTCAAGCTGCTGCCGAGATAATTATTCACGAGATCGTCCCAGGTCCAATCGTGCTGCCCGCCCATGCGGAGATTGGCGAACATGATTTTGTCCTTGCTGTCATCGACGTAGAGGGCGTGGCCGATGCCGATTTGTTTAAGATTGTTAATGCACCGGGCGGTCTGCGCTTTCAATTTGGCCTTGGCCAGTGCGGGCAGCAACATGCCGGCTAAAATGGCGATGATAGCGATCACCACCAGCAGTTCGATCAAAGTAAACGCCCGGAGTTTGGTTCCAGAGCGAGGGGTTGGAGTGGTTGTTTTCATGGAGTTGGAGTTGGGATGGAGTGGGAATGAGTTATTGATTCACGAGTTTGGCCGTCGAATCTTTGGGGTCGAAAATGAACTTTTTGCCCGGCGGAGCGGCGGGCAATGCTTTGAGGTAACCGCGGCTGATCAATTCATCAAAACTTTTGGGATTGCGCCCTTCCCCGTTCAGGAAACTTTCCACGGCGCCTTGCACGAACCGAAGCAGGTTGGGATCGGTAGCGGCAGGGAGATCAGGTTGAGCTGCGGGAGCCGTGGCTTGTGCGGGAGCGGCGGAAGCGGCTTCGGGTGGAGGCGGAGTCGCGGCGTTATCGCTGGCGGGATTCGCCGGCGTGGGAGCGGTGGGATGATCCTTTTTTTG
>JBEHZA010000322.1:0-6145 GCA_048497895.1 Verrucomicrobiota bacterium | reverse complement strand
AGCCTGATTATGGGCCAGGCGGAGGAGGAAGGAACGAGGATTGCGGATGCCCGTCAGCATTTCCGGACGACAGGCGAGCTTGCAAAAGAGTTCCTGCAAGAGATCGCGTACATCCGCCTCGTGGCGGACGAGGTTCAACAGGAACGCGAACAACGCTGGTGCGTGCTCCTCATACAGGCGCTCCAAATCGAGGTTCGGCGGCATTCTTTTGCCTGTATGACGCTACCAGCGAAAGATTTTGTCTATGAAAAGTTAAAGCGGACAGCATGACTCCTACAAGGAGGTCATGTAAAAGCTGAAGACCCGCCAAATGATAGCCTGGAGTGATGCCCGGAAAAAACTATTCCATCCTGTATTTACCGGCGGAAAAGGCGGGATAAATTCTGCCTCCTCATGGAGCGGGCAAATGATGAAGCCTTCCGCCACTTCGTGCAAGCGGCGGAAGGCAGAATGGGAACGGAAGCGACCGGCTTTCCGGCCTTTAATCACCTTAACCGAAGAAGGGGTTGCTGGCTTTTTCCTGGGCAACAGTAGTCAAAGGACCGTGACCGGAGCAAAGGAGCGTGTCGGGCGGAAGGGTCAGAATTTGTTCGCGTACTTTTTCGCGGGCTAAAGCAAAGTGATCCTTCGCGCCACCCATGGAGCCGGCGAAAATGGCATCGCCAACCATGGCCACAAAGGGGGCGTCTTCAGGAAAATTGCCGACGACATAGGTCACGCCGTCCTCGGCATGGCCGGGAGTAGCGCGGTTACTGACGCGCAAGCTGCCGACCTGGATAAAGTCATTCGCGCGGATGCGTTGTTCCACCGGGGCATTCTTCGATCCAGAATGAATGCGGATTTTCGGAAAACGTTCACGAATCGCGCCCATGACTTCGATGTGGTCCCAGTGCGAATGGGTGATAAAGAGATGTTTGAGCGTGAGCTGATTTTCGTCAATATGCTTGAAGATCGCAGCGGCATCAGTGCCGGTGTCAAAGAGCGCGGCTTCGCGGGTGACTTCATCCCAGACGAGGTAGCAATGGACGAGCATGCCGCGGGCATCCGAGGTGATCTGGCGCAATTCACGCCAGACGCCAAGGTCAGTAGCAGCCGGCAACCAGCCAGCGGCGATTTTCTCGAGACGTTTGCCATTCAAACCAATCAAAGTAGCGAGCGCTTCAAAATTAGGTTTCGCGGCCGCCTGGCCGGAGGCTTCGAGTTGAGCGTAATCAGCGGCGGATAAACCGGCGGATTTCGCGGCGGCGTCTTCCGCTACGTTCATGCCCTGCCGGGCTTTACGAATAATATCACCAACATTGTCTTCCAAAGTCATGCGGGGAGATTAATGAGGAGCAAGGCGTTCGTCCAGTGTGGGATTTAAGCCCCAGGAAAATACCCATTGAAGAACCCAAACCTCGCAGGCATAACACCTCTGCGTAGCGGAGACTAATACCCATGACCTGGACGCGATCCATGTTCGTCTATATCGCCTTCGTATTGCTGCCCGCCACAGGCATTTTAGCGGCATGGCAATGGCGTCGGGAAAATAGAAGTGTGCTCAAAGGTCTCGTGATTGGTGCCGGAGCAGTTTTTTTGGCGCTGATCGGTAGCGGCATTTTGGCACATACTTTGTTTCCTCACTATCCCCGCGAGCCATCGGAAGCAATCGCTTTGTTATTTACCATTCCTCCACTCATAACCAGCCTCGTCGTTATTTGGTGGCTGCCCAAGAAGCAGAAGAGTCCTACCGGAAGAAAATTTCCTTTTTCAGCATTGGTTTCGCTTGTCTTGATTTTCGTAGCCGGACTTTTGCTCACTCACAAACTCACGACCTGGTCATATCGAGCCGCGTTGCCCAATTCAGCCAGTGAAATTCAGGAAACTATCTCACCAAGAGACCCCTTACTTCCTGATTACAGTTACACTCTTAAAGCCAGGATTACCCGAGCGGAATTCCAGCAATACATCGACCACTTTCATTTGAAAAAGCTAAATCCGGAAAAGCTAGGGCCAGAGGAAGGGCACTTTGTTGGATTCTCCTGGGTTAATCAAAATAAACCGCAAACCCATATCTTCTACCGTGGTAATGAGCGGTGGCACTTGGCCGCCATGTATCAGGACGGGTATATTTACGTGGAAAGTCTTTTACACTAAATCAATCGGCCCCAAGGCCGAATAACTTTCGTTGTCCGTCGAAACATCCCGTGCTAGCTTCCTAATGTGAGCGATCTTTTAGTAGGATTATTGGCCGCAGTAGTGGCCACGAACCAGCCGGCGGCGATCAGTAATCTGGTCGAGCAGACGACGGGCGTGGCGATTAAGGTACCAGCCAAAAAGACGGTGGAGACGACCAATCCCGTGGACGTCGAGTATGAAAAACTGCTGGAACAGGATGATGCGGCCAAGGAAGAGGTGGATAAGTGGATTCAAGACGAGGAAAAGTTCGCCGAAAAAGGGGCCAGCATTTCAAAAATTACGCTCAATGCACGCATCCGGGAACGTTACGATAAAGTCCGCAAAGCCTATGAAGATTTCCTCCTGCGCCATCCGGAGCATGTGGATGCACGGATCGCTTACGGCAGCTTTTTAGGGGACATGGGAGAGGAAGAAGAAGGCGCCAAGCAATGGGAAAAGGCCCGCCAACAGGACCCGACGAATCCATCTCCCTGGAATAACCTCGCCAACTATTATGGCCACCGCAGCCCGGTGAAGAAGGCGTTTGAATATTACGCCAAAGCCATTGAACTGAATCCGAAGGAATCGGTTTATTATCATAACTTCGGCACCACGGTTTATCTCTTCCGCAAGGATGCGATGGAGTATTACAACATCAAGGAATCGGAAGTGTTTGATCGCGCCCTGGAGTTGTATCGCAAAGCGCAGGAGTTGGACCCGGAGAATTTCGTGCTGGCCCATGACATCGCACAAACCTACTACGGCATCAAACCGGCCCGCACTGAAGCGGCGCTCAAGGCGTGGAATTATGCCTTAAAAATCGCCAAAGACGACGTGCAACGTGAAGGGGTTTACCTGCATCTGGCGCGATTTGAGATGAACAGCGGTCATTTTGAAATCGCTCACGGCTATCTCAACAGTGTCACCAATAACGTGTACCGGGACTTGAAGGCACGTTTGGTCGGCAATCTGGCGCAGAAAGAAAAGGGCATTCCCGCAACCGCGGAAACGCCGGAATCAAAGCCCACTCCCAAGCCCGAAGCAGTGGAACCTAAAAAGTAACATGGCGCAAGTAAGCGCGTTACGGTTGGAACGCGGCGAGGAGTTTTCCGTGAATGCCCCCGAAGCCACCATTGCTGAACACGCACACGACATCACCTGACCGCGCGGATTTCGCGACGTGTTCCACGATGGATTCGACGGTAGGCAGATAAGCGGCGGGCTTGCCGGTGGCTTGTAAATCACTCATCAATTTCACTGGGTCCAAACGCTCGTGCACGGCGAGTAATTCCAGGCGCGCAATTTCGGAAACGACCACGGCATCCGCGAGCAAGAGTGCATCCACCAGTTCCTGCTGGAAAACATTGCGGCGCGTCGTGTTCGACCGCGGTTCAAAAATGGCCCAGAGGCGTTGACCGGGAAACTTAACACGCAAGGCCCGCACCGTCTCGCGAATGGCGGTCGGGTGATGCCCGAAGTCATCAACCACCGTAATGCCGTGACTGACGCCACGCACTTCCATGCGACGCTTGATGCCGGTGAAGGTATCGAAAGCGGATTGAATTTGCGCATCGCTCAAACCGCAATGACGAGCACACGCCGCGACGGCGAGGGCATTGCGCACATTGAGTTCGCCGGTAAGGCCAATGCGAAAAATTTGTTCGCCCAGATTAAAACTGGAATGGGCCGGCTCTAAATTGAGTTGCGCGGCGCGCAGATCATTCCCCTCGCCCAGGCCGAAGCGTTGCACAGGACAGTGCTTGATGTTCAGAAGCGGCTGGAGCGCGGCCTCGTCACCATTCGCCAGCAGGAGGCCATTACGCGGGATCAAATTGATAAACCGTTTGAACGAAGTTTGGATCGCGGCGAGGTTTTCAAAGATATCCGCGTGATCGAACTCGAGATTGTTGATGATGGCGACTTCCGGCAGGTAATGAACGAACTTGCTGCGCTTGTCGAAGAACGCAGTGTCGTATTCATCACCTTCAATGATGAACCACTCGCTGTCCGTAAACCGCGCGCCCTGGCCAAGATTTGTCGGAATGCCGCCGATCAGATAACTCGGATTGTATCCGTTGTGTTCAAACACCCAGGTCAGAAGCGAGGTCGTGGTGGTTTTGCCATGCGTGCCGGTGACAACAAGAGAACGTTTGCCACGAATGAAGAATTCTTTGAGCAATTCCGGCAGTGAACAGTAACGGAGTTTTTGTTCAAGCGCCAGTTCCGCTTCGGGATTGCCGCGCGAAATTGCATTACCGATCACCACCAGGTCAGGCTTGTGGGCCAGATTCTTTTCCGCATACCCGGACATGACTTCGATCTGGCGATCGGCGAGAAAAGTGGACATCGGCGGATAGACATTTGCATCCGAACCGGTGACCCGATAGCCCTTCTCCTGCATGGCCACTGCCGCCGAAGCCATCGCAGTGCCACAAATGCCAACAAAATGGACCGACTTAATGTCCGAAATCATGCGGGGATGATGGCGATATTAAAGCGACAGAAAAGCAGGAAATGATTCGCCGCGAAGTTTTTCTAACCACCGCCCCGGACAGCGACCGTCCTCGGTCGCAGCAATACTCATCGGTGCAAGCGTGTTTGAGATATCCGGCACTGTTTGTCCAAGTCACCTTGCTGCGACCGGGGACGGTCGCTGTCCGGGAGCGCAATACCTCACCCCTTCAGCTTCTTCTCTAACAGCTCACCAACGACGTTCGGATTCGCTTTGCCTTTGCTGAGTTTCATGACCTGGCCTTTGAGGAAGTTGAGTGCTGCGCCTTTGCCCGCACGATAATCTTCCACGCTCTTCGGATTGGCCGCAATCGCGTCATCGCAGAACTTCTCCAAAGCTCCGGTGTCACTGACTTGCAAGAGTCCCTTCTTCTCGACAATGACAATCGGCGCTTCACCGGTCGCGAACATCTCAGCGAACACCTCTTGTGCGATCTTGGTGCTGATCTTGCCACTATCGACGAGTTCGATGAGTTGCAAAATATTCTCCGGCTGAAAACGTAAATCTGCCAGCGCAGTTTGCGATTCCGCCATTTTGGCGCGCAGATTGTTGATAATCCAATTCGCCGCGGCTTTCGGGTTTTTAGTTTGCTTCGCGATCTGCTCGAAATAATTGCCCAGCGGCACGTCCCATACAAACGTCTGCGCGTCGGAGGCAGGCAACTGATAATCGTTAATGAACCGCTGCTTGCGGACCAGCGGCAATTCCACCACCAGTTTGGACACTTCTTCCAGCCACGCTTCCGTCGGTTCAAACGGCATCAGGTCAGGGTCAGGGAAATAGCGGTAATCATGCGCGTGCTCTTTCGTGCGCATTTCTTCGGTGATACCCGCAACATCATCCCAACGGCGGGTGGATTGAATCAGCTTGATCCCTTTGCTTACCGCCTCAATTTGCCGGGGAATCTCATACTCCAACGCTTTGCGGGCGCCGCTGAACGTATTCATGTTCTTGATCTCGATCTTGGCCCCAAGACCGGTAGAACCTTTCGGACGCACGCTCACGTTCACATCGCAGCGCACCATCCCCTTCTCCATGTCGCAATCGCTGATACCGCCATAAACCAGAATATCCTTCAGCGCATTGAGATATTCGTAGGCCATATCGGCGCTGGTAATATCCGGCTCCGAAACAATTTCGAGCAACGGCACACCGCCGCGATTGAAATCAACTCCACTGCTGCGATCAAAGTGGAAATTCTTGCCCACATCTTCTTCCAAATGCGCGCGGGTAATGCGCACGCGCTGAATGCGGCCCTCAAACTCGAAATCGACATAGCCGCCCTGCGTCGAAGGTTTGTCGTATTGGGTAATCTGGTAGTTCTTGGCCGCATCCGGGTAAAAATAATTTTTACGGTCAAACTTGGCGTAAGCCGGAATGGAACACTTGAGCAGCAAGCCAGTCAGCACCGTCTTGCGCAAGGCTTCGTCATTGGCCACCGGCAGAACGCCCGGCATGCCGAGGCAGACGGGGCAG
>JBEHZA010000321.1:0-6185 GCA_048497895.1 Verrucomicrobiota bacterium | reverse complement strand
TGCTTTGTTATTGGCGAAATCGTCCCGGTTCGCAAGGCGATTTTAGACCCTATCCTGACTAAGTATGAAAAGAGCAGACAAAATAGGGGTAGTAAATTATGTTCCGTTAATCCCGATGAGTATTGCGCGCGCAGGCCTGTCCGAGTTGAAAGCCTTTTGGCGTCTGCTTTTTGTGCTCTGCGGGCTCAGCTTTTCTCCCGGTTGGATTTCTGCCGCCGGTGTTTCCTCCGGGTCGGCTTCCAGTCTGCCGGTGTTGACCAACGCGGCGCAACTGCGTGCCTTGTTGCCCGCGGAAGTGAAACGCGGATACCCCGTTCGGTTTCGTGGGGTGGTGGTTTATTGCAGTCATAAAACGCCGGGCAATTTCATCCTGCAAGACGAAACGGCTGATGTGTTTATCGAGCAAACGCCAGGAAAATTCACGCCGGTGGAGCGGGGCCAGATTGTCGAAGTAGAAGGGATCGGTAATTTTGTTACGGTATCCTTCGGTGTGAAATTGTCCCGTCTTCGTGTGTTGGGGCAGGGGAAAATTCCGGAGCCGCGACCGGTGGCTTATGAGCAGTTGATCAAGGGGAATGAAGATTCGCAGTGGGTGGAGGTGCGGGGAGTGATCCGGTCGGTGCCCAATATTAAACCTAAACCATCGGAATTGCTGCCGATTGAGCTGATGATGGATGGGGGACGTTTGATCGTGCGTTTGGAAAAATATGATCTGCAAAAGATGCAAAGCATGGTGGATGCGGAAGTGAAAGTTCGTGGCCTGTGCTTCAATTATTTCAACGACCGGCGGCAAATCTTCAATGTCCGCGTGTCCGTGCAGGAAATGGAGGATATTCAGGTGACGCGGCCAGCTCCGGCAAATCCATTTGAGGCGCCGTTATTCACGAGCAATCAATTGTTAACCTTCAACGGCGTGGGCCGGCCGGATCATCGTATCCGGATTGAAGGAATTGTGATTGGCCAGCCCGCCGAAGGAACGCTGTTCATTCGCAGCCAGCAGCAGGGAATTCAAATCTATACCGACCAGACTTCGCCGACCGTCAATCTGGGAGACCGGGTGGACGTGCTTGGGTTTGTGGAAATGGGGGAATATTCCCCCGTTTTGAGACACTCGATATACCGGCAATTGAAACCCGGTCCACCGGTGATTCCCATTTCGGTCAGCGCCCAGCAGGCGTTGTTGCACGATGCGGATTTAGTGCGGATTCAAGCCCGTTTGCTGGAGCAAATCCCGCAACCTTCCGAAACCATTCTGGTTTTGCAAACCAGCAACGCCGTTTTCAATGCGCATTTGCACACGGCCGGAGCCGAGGAGTTGCTGACGGAACTCCGGCCCGGCAGTGAGGTGGATGTGACCGGCATCAGCCAGGTTTCCGTCGGTGATTTATCGGAGTACTTGAAAATTGTGCCGATCCGCACACCGCGCGCTTTCCGGCTGCTGTTGCGTTCACCCAACGATATTATCGTCCTACGCTCGGCTTCGTGGTGGACCCGCACCCGGGCACTTTGGGTGCTGGCGGGCGTGAGCGTTGCCTGCCTGGGCGTATTGATTTGGATTGCGGCGCTCAAATATCGGGTCCAGGTGCAAACGGAAATCATTCGCCACAAAATCGAGCGCGAAACGGTGATGGAGGAACGCGCGCGGATTGCGCGGGACATGCACGATGATCTCGGCGCGCGCCTGACGCAAATCCGCCTGTTCAGCGAGCTATCGAAACACCAGTCCGGGCAGCTCCACCAAACGCCGGTCAGCATGCAACAGATTTCCGACACGGCGCGTGATGCGGTGCGGGCTATGGATGAAATTGTCTGGGCGTTGAACCCGCGCAACGATAGCCTGGCCAGCCTGCTTGAATTTCTCAGCCAATACGCCAACGAATATCTGCGCATTGCGGGCATTCTCTGCCGTCAGGATTTTCCTGAAGATGCGCCCGACCGGCAGGTTTCTTCCGGGATGCGCCACCATTTGTTGCTGGCGGTCAAGGAAGCGTTGCAAAACATCGTGAAGCATTCGCAAGCTACGGAAGTGTGGTTGCGTGTGACTCTGGAGGATGAGGTGTTGCGTTTCAGCATTGAAGATAACGGTTGTGGTTTTGTACCCGGCCAGGGCGGCGTGGGGCATGACGGCGTGGAGAATATTCAAACGCGAATCCGTGAAATCGGCGGTGAGTGCCAATTGACGAGCGCGCCCGGCGCCGGGGTTTCTTTGTTATTTAAAATCCCTTTGGGTCCGGCGAAAACGACGGGCGGTCCTGTCCCCTTTTTGGGGGATAGGCACGCGGTGGATAAAGCAGTATGAAACGGCGCATGCCCATCCGCGTTGCCCTGATTGAAGACGATTCAGCCACCCGTTCGAGTCTGCGCACGTTGTTGGACAATTCCGGACGCGTTCATTGCACCAGCGCCTATTCGTCCGCAGAGGAGGCTTTGCGCCAATTGCCACAAGAGCACGCGGATGTGGTGCTGGCGGACATCAACCTGCCGGGCATGACGGGCGTTGACTTTGTGGCCGCGTTGAAACGGGTATTACCCGATCTGCCGGTGCTGATGCTGACGACGTATGGCAGCAATGATTTGATTTTTAATTCCCTGAAAGCGGGCGCCTGCGGCTATTTGCTGAAGCGGACTCCACCTGAGGAGTTACTGGAAAGCATCGAGCAGGTTCACGCCGGTGGCGCGCCAATGTCACCGGAGATTGCCCGCAAGGTGGTGGCCTTCTTTCACAGCCGGAACAGCGCGGCCGGACAAGCCGATGATCTGGCCAAACTCTCTCCGCGTGAGCGGGAGATTCTGGCGTTATTATCACAGGGTTATTTATACAAGGAAATTGCCGATCGCCTGGCGATTACGCTGGAGACGGTTCGCACCCACCTCCGTCGCACGTATGAAAAACTGCATGTGCACACCCGCACGGAGGCAGTGGTTCGTTTTCTGGGTCAGACGCGTTCGTGAGTAGTGAGCGGCGTGATGGTTTTTCCTCGCTTGCAGAATGTCCCCTTAATGGGGGACTGACGCACCGGACTTTTTTACGATAACTTATCATCATCACGTTATCCATTTATTCAAAAGCGGAACCAACCGCCTGAAACGATTACTTAAACTACCAAGCTATGAAGACTGTGAAAAATAAACTTAAAACCCCAACCGCCAGACCGGGCGCTGCGTTTACGCTGATTGAGCTGCTGGTCGTGATTGCGATTATCGCCATTCTCGCGGGCATGTTGCTGCCGGCGCTCGCGAAAGCCAAGATGAAGGCGCAAGCCACCGCCTGCTTGAACAATCTTAAACAAGTCGGGGTCGCGAATTCGATTTACGGGGGTGATAATTCGGAAAAAATTCCTTATTGCGCGATCCGTTGGAATAAAGGCGGCTGCATCTGGTCCTGGGATGATTTGCTGCACTCCTATCTGGGCGGTGGACTGACATTCGCACAATTGAACTCGGGGGCGACGGGCACTTATGCCGCCGGACATCTGTTGGTTTGTCCGTCTGATAAATTGCCGGAAGGTTTTAACGCGATATACAACGTCGGCAAGCGCAGTTATTCGATGCCGGTGCATCAACAGGGAAATGCTTCGACGGTTTCCAATGGTTCCATTCCCGGCGCGTATGCTTTCAGCTATGATACGACGGGCGCGAGCACCTGGCCGCCCAATTCGGTGAACCAATGCGGTGTGGGGCTTTATTGGCAAACGGATGGTCTTTCCAGCAATTGGAATTCTGCGGACCCGGTCACCGGTTCCAACAGCGGACCATTCCCGTATCAACAAGCGGCGGTGAGAGGCTCGATGCTGCAAGATGCTTCAGGGACGATCCTGCTGACTGAGTTCATTGATCCGAATAATTATCAGGGTTATAACGGCAATGCCCAGATCTGCACGGCTTCTCAACAACCCGGTGGCGGCGTGGCGCTCGTTAATTTCCACAATAACCTCGTCAATTATCTGTTTGCCGATGGTCATGTGGAAAACCTGGCGCCGGCGAATACTCTGGGACGCACCAACCGTTCCGTGCTCAGCAAACAGACCGGCATGTGGACGATCAATGCCGGTGACTAGGATTAAGTCGCCCAACTTCAAGATCTGGCCATGAACGTTATTTGTCATCACTTTTTCCGGATGCGCGCTCTGCCTCCGCTATTGCTGGCCGCCGCAGTCTGTTTCGGCGGTTGCCGAAAAAAGGAGGAAACCGAGCCGAAAGCGGCGGCGCGTCCTGAAAAATTATCGGTTGAAAGTCCGGAATATTCGACAACGGCGCCACCGCCTCCAGCCACCGGGGCTGAAGCGCAATTGACCGGCAATCCCGGTGAGCAGCCGAATGCGGCAACCCCAGCGGAGCAGGAAGCGTTCGACGTCGTGTTTCCCCGTTTGAATATGTTTTCGGGTGAATACTTCATCGAACATAAGCGGGCGCTCAAGAGCCTGGACGAGTTGGTCGCGCTGGGCCGCATTGCGTCCATTCCCAAGCCACCCGGGGGCAAGGTCTATAAGATCGATCCCAGGGATGGTCATATCAGCCTCGAGAATAAGTAGGTAGTCCGTCTCCCAACGTCAGTCGGTGTAAAGGCCGGTCGAGGGTTTTAACCCTTCGACTGCGCCTGACAGGAAGTCCATGTCCCAAAACCCCAAAAAATGAATGAAAACCTCTCCTCAAACCCAATTCAGCAGCAGGGCGTGCCGCAGTGATCATCCGTTTCGTTGGCTTAAGCAATGGTTGAGCTTGCTCCTGTTCGCCGTTGTCATTCCGCTCCAGGCCACGACATATTACGTGGCTACTACGGGCAGCGATTCCAACAACGGTACCGGTACGGGCACACCGTTTCTGACGATTCAAAAGGCTGCTTCCCTCATGGTGGCGGGTGACACGTGTTACATCTTTTCCGGCGTTTATCGCGAAACCGTTACTCCGGCCAATTCAGGCAACAATGGTTCGCCCATCACGTTTGCTGCCTACACCGGACAAAAGCCGGTGATTAGCGGGGCGGATGCGTTGAGCCTTTCCTGGAGCGTTCACACGGGGTCAATTTACAAAGCATCGACCACCAATATTTTCCGGCAGCTCTTTGTGGATGGAGCGATGATGAACGAAGCGCGTTGGCCGAATGCAAACGTGGATCAACTGGTGACCGCACCGCGTTCAAAGGTCGGTTCAGACAATACGAATAATTTATTCCTCATCGATGCGAACCTGCCCAACACGAATCTGGTGGGTGCGACGTTGCATGTATTTCCCGGCAATGCGGGGCTTGAATATGCCGCTTTTACGCGGGTGATCACCAATTATGATCAAGCCAACAAAAAGATTTCGTGGGCTTCCAATTGGAACCCCGGCAACATTCCGTATTCGTTGCATGCGGGAAATCCATATTATCTTTATGGCATCCTGTCTTTGCTCGATACGCCGACGGAATGGTGTTTGGACACGAACGCGCATCAGGTCTATCTCTGGACGGCCAGCAGCACGTCGCCTGCGTCTCACACGGTGGAAGTCAAAATGCGGAACGCGGCGTTTGTGCTGAACAACCGCTCGAATATCAATCTCACGGGGCTTTATGTTTTCGCTGCGGCAGTGTCCATGGCCAACACGACGAATTGTGTGGTGGACGGTTGCCACGTGCGTTACGAGCAGCATAAGACGACGGCGGATTGGAACGTGACGGTGCCGAGTGAAAGCGTGGTGAGCGGGAGCGGTTCAGTCTGGAAAAATTCGTCCATCACCTTTAGTTCACAGGATGGTTTGCAATTAGGCGGCATTAACGTGCTGGTCACGAATTGCGTGATTAATCAGGTGGATTATTATCCGGGCCAGTATTACGCCTCGGTGAATGCCTTGTCCGGAAACGGGCACAAGATCCTGAACAATACGTTCACGAACAGCGGCCGTTTCCTCATCTATCACCCTGCGCAGGCACTGGAGATTGGCTACAATCATTTGGGCTGGGGACAGCAATTGACGCGGGATGGCGGCGCGACGTATTGCTGGCATACGGATGGAGCGGGCACCAAGATTCATCACAATTGGGCGCATCATTCGGATAACGGAATCTATCTGGATAGCGTGAATACCAACTTCATGGTGTATCAGAACGTCTGCTTTGCGAACGACAATTGCGGCATCATGCTGAACTCACCAAGCATCAATAATGTGGTTTACAACAATACAATCATTAAATGCCCGCTCGCCTT
>JBEHZA010000320.1:0-6185 GCA_048497895.1 Verrucomicrobiota bacterium | reverse complement strand
TTCGATGCGGTGGGTATTTCATGACTGAATTCAAAATACGCACGGAAGCTTTGACCTCACCGGACAGCGACCTTCCCCGGTCGCAGCAACGTTCGCATAAGCAAACGGGTTTGAAATGTCCGACACGGTTTGACCAGGTCATCTGGCTGCGACCGGGGACGGTCGCTGTCCGGGACATGCGCCCTTTGAATTCTGTTTTGTTCCCGCCGGTTGCTTTAAGTTCCAGGGGAAGCGAGCCGAAAGATTTCGCTTTCGTACGTCTGGCAATCCATAATCAGTTTATACTTTCGTCATGAATCGGGCTGAACCAAGAGTTCTCGTAATTCCCGCGTCGTACTTCGCCCGCAACCGCACGGTGGGCGGCGGGGAACGCTATGCCCTTGAATATGCCCGGGCCATGGCGGAACTGACTCCGACTACGCTCGGCCTGTTCGACACCACGGCAAAAACAGAAACCATCGACCGCCTGGATATCCGCACATTTCGCGTGCGCCATTTAACCGAGCGTCGCGGTTTTCCTGTCACTGGCGAAACGTGGCGTGCCTTTGGCGAGTATGATATTCTCCACGTGATGGTTTTCCCCACGCCTTTGGCGGATTTGCTCCTGTTGCTCGCGCGTTTTCGTCATCAAAAAGTCGTTTTAACCGACGTGGGCGGCGGTGGCTCCTGCTGGAGCACTTACCTGCAAAAAATTTATCGCGGCGCCAACTTGAATCGCCTCGCGCACGGGCTCGCGCTCATCTCCAAACATTCCGCAAGTTTCTTTCCGGATTGGCCGCAGCCGCAAACCGTTTTGTATGGCGGCGCGGATTTGCAACATTTTCAACCCACTTCACTGCCGCCGCAAGGTTACGCGTTGTATGTCGGACGGTTGTTGCCACACAAAGGCGTGCTGCCAGTCATTCAAGCGATCGGCCCGCAAACTCCCTTGCATGTAGTCGGCCGCCCGTACGATCAAGGCTACGTGCAACAATTGCAGGCGGCCGCGCAAGGCAAACAGGTCACCTTTGTATTCGACGCAGATGAAGCGGAACTCCGCCGCCAATACGCCGGAGCCAATGTGGTGTTGCAAGTGTCATTGCCTTCCAACGATCCCGGCGGAGACAAATCGGAACTGCTCGGTCTGGTTGCGATCGAAGCCATGGCCTGCGGCAAACCGGTCATCGTCACGAAAACGGCGAGCCTGCCGGAATTAGTCGTGGATGGAAAAACCGGCTTCATTGTTCCTCCCAATGATCTCGCCGCTTTGCGTGAGCCGATTGAAAAACTGGTGAACGATCCAGCCTTGAGCCAGCGGCTGGGAGCCGATGCCCGCCGTCATGTGGAAGAAAACTTCACGTGGAATCGCGTCGCCCAGCGGGGATTAAATTTTTACCGGGAACTGTTTGCGGGAGAATTCTGAGTTACACCATGAAAAGTTGTGTCGTATTTGCCAGTTGGATTCCAAAGAAAAGCATTAAGCTCGGGAAATACTATCTCGACACCCTGGCCAAATACCACCGTGACTCGGATATCTATCTCGGCATTAATTACGGCAGCGCCCCGGAATGGGTTGATCTGGCCTGGAAAAGCGAACTGAACATTCACCTCGGCTTGGCACCCCGCCACAAGCATGTTAATTCGGACGTGGCCGGCTTTGTAGAAGGCCTGAATCAGCTCCGGAATTCCGGCAAAAAATATGACGTGATCTGGTTCGCACACACAAAGGGTGCGAGCTACCGGAATTTCAAGGCGTCTCAACCGTTCCGCGATCATTTCGAAAAGAACTTTTGGTCGAAGCGCGAGGAGATCGAACACATTTTCGCAAAGCAAAAGAACATCGGAGTTGTGGCGAATGAACTAATGATCAACCGCTACATGGAACATAATCGCGACACCAACCGGTTGTCAGAATTCTACCCGTTCAAGTATCAGACGATTGGGTATTTCGTCGTCAGCACCTATTTCGCTATGCGCGGCAGTGTCGTTCACGAATTCATCGATCATGGTAACCCGGACTTCTTTCGCAAGAATCTCGTGAGTGAACTCGGTTTCAGCCGTTGGTTTTTTGAGGCCAATTTTCACGCCATCAGTGATCGTATGGGCTACGAACCCCTTTGGCTGAACACCGCTCAGGATAAATTTCTGATCGAATTGGAAAAATGGCGCAAAGACAAAGTCCATCACAAGGCCACTCCATTCTTATGGTAAGCCACCGTCATTCAAACGCTAACAAATTGCGCGCCAGCGTCCTGGAGTGCGCCAGTCCCCTGGCGCTTGGTAAAGTGTCCGCACAACACATCAGCATCACATAAACCCGATGCCCACCCACTCTCCATCCTCTGTGAAAGTCGTCCTGCTCTCCTCCGGGCTGGGCTACGTTTCACGCGGCATTGAGATTTGGATGACGGAACTCGCCCCCCATTTGATTTCAGAAATGGACGTCGAAGTGTGGAGTGGTGGACCTGCTCCCGTTGTGGCCGGTTGCGTGACCCATTCGCTCCACGGCTTGAGCCGCGATGCCCGCGTGATGCACGGTTGGTCCTGGCATCGCCGTTATCAGCTCGAGCAACTCTCCATCCTATTGCAAACCACGTTGCGGCTGGGTCGGCAGAGTGTGGATATCGTTTACTGCGGTGATCCGGTGCTAAGCTGGCACCTGAAACGCCTGCGCAAAATCCACGGCGCGAAAGTGGTTTTCATGAACGGCATGCGGCTTTCGCCGAATTGGGCGAAAGACTTCGATGGGGTGCATTTGCTGGCTCCACCGTATCTGGAAGCCGCCCGGCGTGATCTCGGCAATGACTCATCCAAAAACTTTTTTGCCGTCCCTCATTTCGTCGATTTAGAACGTTTCCAACCGGCGAATGAATTTCAACGGGCCGCTGCCCGGCAACGGCTCGGCCTGCAACCGGAGGACTTTGTTGTGCTCACCGTCGGCCCCATTGGCAACGTCAGCAATAAACGGCTCGAATGGCTGGCGGAGGAAGTCGCTCTGGCGGGAAAGCCCTGTAAATTAGTCTCTGCGGGGGTGGACGAAGACGGCGCTGAAGCGGTGCGCTCGCACGTGCGCACGGCGTTGGGAAATCAGATTCAATTTCTCGGCCGGGTGGACCGCGCGCAAATGCCCACGTTATTTCACGCGGCGGACGTTTATTCGCTCGGCTCGCTCGCTGAACCGTTCTCCATCGCCATTCTGGAAGCGCTCGCCAGCGGCGTGCCAGTGGTGCATCATTGCGATGAAGTGATGCAGTGGCAATCCGGCGCGGGTGGCGTGCCAGTCTCAATGACAACACGCGGCGAAGCGGGGCAGGCGTTCAAGGAACTTATGTCTAATCGGTCGCGTCAAAATGAATTGCGATCGGCAGCGCGCCAATTGGCCGAACAACGCTACTCGCCGGAAGCCGTGGGCCGGAATACCGCGGCGGCGTTATTGCAGCTTTGCGGACGGGAACTGAAATCAAACGGATGAGCACCGAGGTTACATCTCCTTGCGTCAGTGTGGTGATCCCAAGTCACAACCGCGCCAATTTTATTCTCGATGCGCTTCGTGCCGCCTTTGCTCAAGGCCCCGCAATTCTGGAAGTCATCGTCGTCGATGACGGCTCCAGCGATAATACGCTCGACGTGTTGCGAAACGTAAAAGACCCGCGTCTGCGCGTCTTTTCACAAAAGCAAAGCGGTCCAGCCGCTGCGCGTAATCATGGCTGGCGGGAAGCACGCGGAGAATGGATTGCGTTTCTGGATTCCGATGACGGCCTCGCGGATGGCGCGATCAACGCGTTGCTCGCTGCGGCCGCCAGTCATCCGGGAGCAATTCCGTTTGGCGCGGCGAGTGTGCATGGTCAAACCGTAGATTCACCAGCCGTGTATTCTTTTAACTTCGCGCACCGCAGCGGGAACCTTTTGCAGGAACTGTGCTTTTATTCTTCCGGCACCATTCTTTCGTGTCTTTTTCCCAAACGCGTGCTGGAAGCTGTCGGCGGCTTTGGTGAATCCGACGAAAGCCATTACTGCGAAGATTTCGATTTCGCGTTGCGCATAGCGTTGCGTTACGAGTTCGCCCATGTGCCGCAGGTTTGTTATAAAATCCGCATGCACGATGGCAACCGGCACCGGCCGCAACACCGCCTCGTGTGGCTATCTTCATTGGCTTGCGTCCGCCGCCGGCTATCGAATGCGCCCCGTTATTGGCTCCTGAAACAGCGGGCGAAAGCCTACTACCGTAATTTAGTGGCGGACTATGATCGGGAAACCGGCGACCGCGCGAATGCCATTCGTGGTTACGTGCAAAGCATTCTCTGGTGGCCGATCAAGCTCGGCGCGTGGAAAGGTTTGGCGCGCGCTTTGTTCAGTTCGCCATCGCCTCAAACTTCCGGCGACCACAAGGCATCGTGAACGTCGCGTTCATCAACGAGAATACGCTGGGACACGCTTCCTATCTGGGGCCTTTTGTGAATTGGCTCCAGCGCCATCCCGAAGCTGGCGTCACGCCTCACGTCATCAACGCCACGCCTTTGCCGGAACCGTTCCATACCAAAGCCAATTTCTCGGTGCGCGGCCTGCGTAAAACCGGACTCGACTTTCATCTGGCCCGTTGGCGCTTCACGGTAAGCCGTTACGTGAACGAACAATTGGCCGCGCTTCGCCAACGGCAAAAAATCGACGCAATCGTCGTTAATACCCAGAGCGTCGCGCTGGAACTCATCGCGGCCGCGAAAGAATTGCCAGTATTGGTCTGTCTCGACGCCACGTTTGAACAGCTTTCGCAAAGCCGCTGGTTTGCACCGAATGCTTTAAGCCGCTGTTTCCTGCCACTAACCGTGAGTGGTTTAAAACACGCCGAGCGAAACCTATTTCAAGCCAGCACACATTTGCTCCCTTGGTCGGAACCCGTGAAAGAGTCGCTGCTGAAGGACTACCAAATCCCAGCGCAAAAAATCTCGGTGTTGCCGCCTTCCCTCGCGCTTTCACCACTATCACCGAAAGCTCAGAAATCCGGGCCGGCACAAATCCTGTTTGTCGGTGGTGATTTCTCACGCAAAGGTGGGCCGTTATTACTCGAATGTTTTCAGCAACGATTTGCCGGACAAGCAGAGTTGCATCTGGTGACTCATTCGCAAGTTCCGAATTCGCCCGGTGTGTTTGTGCATCATGGTTTGACCGCGAATAGTCCGGCCTGGCGCGAACGTTGGGAGCAGGCCGATTTATTCGTGTTTCCCTCCACTCTGGAAACCTTTGGCATTGTGCTGCTGGAAGCCCAGTCGTTTGGCCTGCCGGTAATCGCCACCGAAGCCGGCGCTGCCCGCGAAATTCTGGATAATGGGCAGGCGGGCTGGCTGTTGCGCGAGGGAACGGCGGAGGCGTTGGCGAACTCCATGGCCGAAGCACTCAGCAATCCTGCGTTGGCACAACAAAAAGCCCGAGCTGGCCGACAACGGGTCGAGCAACATTTCAACCTCGACACCAACACCGAAAAACTGGCGAAGTGGTTAAGGGATCTCGCAAAAAACTGAACTTTTAAAACCTATGGATAAAGCTGTTCAGGAAGGTCACTACGCGCGCAAACAAATCGGCTGCCGGTCGCACTTGATCTCGTGGAGTCATCAGCGCCGCTTTCAAACCGGCCTGCAACTCGCCGCTCCGCTCGCGGGCAAAACCGTGCTCGATTACGGTTCTGGCGACGGCACGTTTCTCGCGATGTGGACCGCGACAGCGACCGCTCCCGCTTTGGCAGTCGGCGCGGAATTGGATACGCAGCAGGTTGAGGATTGTCGTAAACGGCTGGGCGGTCGTCCCGGATTGCAATTCGTTTACACGCAGGATTTGGACGCACCCGAACATCAAGGACGCTACGATGGCCTTATCTGCATGGAAGTGCTCGAACACGTGGTGACACTAGACGCATTGCTGGATCGTTTCGAGCGTTGGCTCGCGCCTGGCGGCTTGCTCTTGATCAGTGTGCCGGTGGAAACCGGTGTGCCGTTGATGGTCAAACAAGTGGCCCGGCGCATCGCAGGCTGGCGCGGGTTGGGAGATTATCCCGGCACCAGTCCTTACACTTTTTCCCAAATGTGGAACAGTGTGCTGGCCGGTTCCACTCAACATATTCCCCGCCGCGTGAACCGTGATCCCAGTGGCTTTGAATCCTACGATCACAAAGGTTTTAACTGGATGGGGCTGCGTCTCTGCACAACATGAATTAA
>JBEHZA010000319.1:0-6190 GCA_048497895.1 Verrucomicrobiota bacterium | reverse complement strand
GAGCGACGACGACTTCGACGACACGACGACGAGGCCAAAAACGACCGTTGGAAGCAGGCAGCGGCGCCCGCTCCCTCTTGCGCGCACTCTCGCAAGCCTTCGCAGAAGCCAATCTGACGCTGGAAGTGCTGCTGGACATCGACTGCGGCATGCACCGTTGCGGCGTGGAACCCGGCCCGGAAGCAATTCGTTTATATGCCTTGTTGAGCCAATTACCTGGATTGAAGCCGGGCGGGCTGCATATATACGACGGGCACAATCACGCGGCCGAATTATCCGCGCGTCAGAAGCAGTGCGAAGCGGACATGGCGCCCGTGCGAACTCTGCACGCAGAATTGATTCAATTGGGATTACCGGTGCCGAAAACAGTAATCGGCGGCACCCCTACGTTTCCCATTCACGCGCAAACGCCGGGCGTGGAATGCAGTCCGGGAACGACCGTGCTGTGGGACGCCGGTTACGGCAATAAATTTAAAGACCTCGATTTTCTGGTGGCCGCAGTGGTGTTGACGCGCGTGATCAGCAAGCCGGGCCGGAACCGGCTCTGTCTCGACCTGGGGCATAAGGCGGTCGCCGCGGAAAACCCGCATCCACGCGTTTATTTTTTTGACCTGCCTGAGGCAAAAGCCATTAGCCAGAGCGAGGAACATCTGGTTATCGAAACCGAACGGGCCAAGGAATTTCAGGTAGGCGATTGCCTCTACGGCGTGCCTCACCATATTTGCCCGACAGTGGCTTTGCACGGGCAAGCCGTGATTATCAAAAATGGTTTGGCGACGGAGCGCTGGAAAGTAATGGCCCGGGAACGACAACTTACCATTTGAAAACGAGGTCGGCGCGAAGCCCCTGCCCGTTCCGCCGGGTTAGCTCGTTTGACCGCATTATTACCGCATGTTTGGCCTGAGTTATAACGCCAGTTTGCTATTGGACACGTTGATCGCGGTCATCGGATTGATCGTGCTGATCACGCGTTACAAGGTGAATTCATTCATCGCGCTGACGCTGGCGTCGCTGTTTGTCGGCCTCAGTTCCGGCATGGACCTGGCGAAGGTGGGCGATGCTTTTCAAGAGGGCGTGGGCGCGGTGTTGGGCCCGATTGCAATGGTCGTAGGCATCGGCACGGTGCTGGGCAAGATGCTCGCGGAATCCGGCGGCGCAGAACAGATCGCCTCGACATTGATCAAACTATTCGGTGAGAAGCGGCTGCCGTGGACGATGATGCTGGTCGCGTTCATTGTGGGTATTCCGGTTTTTTTTGGCGTGGGACTGGTCTTATTGGTGCCAATACTTTTTTCGGTCGCCAAAGAATCGAAAACACCGTTTCTGCTGCTGGCCATTCCGATTGCAGCAGGCCTTTCGGTAGTGCATGGACTCGTGCCGCCTCATCCGGGCCCCATGGCGGCGATTGGTCTGCTCAAGGCTGATACCGGAAAAACGATTTTCTATTCGTTAATCATCGGATTGCCGCTGGCAGCAGTCGGCGGCCCAATCTTTGCCAAATTTATTTATCAACGGGTGCCAGTGGAAATGACGGGCGACCTGGCTGAACAGTTTACTCAACGGGATGCGACCAAAAGACTGCCGGGCTTTGGCATCACGCTCCTGACCATTCTATTGCCGGTTTTGCTGATGCTGGTCGGGACATTGGCCAACCTGACATTGGCTAAAGGAAATCCGCTCCTGCCTTGGACGAGTTTCATCAGTCATCCAGTGACGGCCCTGCTCCTGGCGACGCTGTTTTCTTTTTATTCGTTTGGCTCCACGCAGGGAATGACACGGCAGCAGATTTTAAAATACTCGAATGATTGCGTGGGACCGATTGCCCTGGTGCTGCTGGTGGTCGGAGCGGGTGGCGGATTTAACAAAGTGCTCGTTTACAGCGGCGTAGGGAAAGCCATTGCGGATTCGGCAAGCGGGTTGCATTTATCTCCGCTGGTGCTGGGCTGGCTGGTGGCAGCGTTGATTCGCGTGGCAACCGGCTCTTCGACCGTGGCGATTACGACGGCAGCGGGCATTCTGGCGCCGATTGCCGCCGGCACACCCGGTCTCAATCTGGAATTGCTGGTGCTGGCCATGGGCGCAGGTTCACTCGTACTCTCGCACGTTAACGACGGCGGCTTCTGGTTTGTGAAGGAATATTTTAATTTAACGGTGGCGCAGACGCTCAAGACGTGGACGGTTATGGAAACCATCGTGTCCGTGCTGGCGCTGGTTTTAATTTTGCTTTTAAATCAGGTCATCAAATAAACGCGTCTGGACCAGCGTTGATCGCCAGTTATTACCTTATGAAATTTATTCGCACGACCGTTACTACCCTGCTGTTCGCTATCGGACATGTCTTCGCCGCCGAGAGTCATCCCCTGCCCAATACGGTTTTTCCGGGCGCGCAATTGGTGGAGGTTTACAGCGACGGACGCTTTTTTGAAGGGCCAAGCTGGGATCAAAAAGGGCATCGGTTGTACTTCACGGCCTTCGACAAGGATAATCAGCAGATTCTGCGGTTGGATGCGCCGGGAAAAGTCACCGTGTGGGCAGATAAAACCGAAGGCATCAATGGCACTTATTATTCATTGAAGGGCCGTCTGCTCGGCGCGCAAGCCTATGGCCATCGGGTAACTGATTATGCCTTCGGCGAAAACGGACCGGCTGATCCAAAAGTGTTGCTTTACGATCCCTCTTTGAATCAGCCCAATGACATTTGCCAGGCGCCGAATGGCAACCTGTATTTCACCGATCCCGATTTCAAAAAGCGCCAGACGAGCGCGGTTTTCCTATATACGACGGGCCGCAAGCTCACGCGGATTATCACGGACATGCCATTGCCCAATGGCCTCAAAGTTTCCAATGATGGACGCACACTTTATGTGGGGGACAGTTATTTGAAACATTGGAAGGCTTATCCGGTCTTGAACGACGGCACAGTGGGGCCGGGCAAAGTATTCTTCGATCCAAAAACGGAAAACATGGCCGATCCGGATGGGTTTACCATTGATGCTCGAGGAAATCTTTATTTCAGCGGGCGCGGTGGCGTGTGGGTGGTGAATAAATCCGGCCAGGAACTGGGTTTTATTCCGGTGCCGGAATTTGTTTCCAATCTCACGTTCGGCGGCCTCGACGGCCAGAGCCTTTATCTCACATGCAAAGGCAAAGTTTACAGCCTGATGATGAACGTGCGGGGTGCGCAGTTTAAGTAAACGCCTAAGCCAGCAGGCGTTTGACTTCATCCCGGATGCGTTGCAAAGAGGCCGTCTTCACGATGTAGATGAGGCCCTTTTTATTAATGGCTTCCTGAATTGTTTCCGGATCGAAAATCACGCCGGTTAACAGGATGATCGGCGTTTCAGGAAACGCTTCTCTGAACTCGCAGATCAAGGAAAGACCGTCCGAGTCCTCCATCTGTAAATCGGAAATAATCAAATTGGGCGCACCGGTTTCCAACATCCGTTTCGCTTCGTCTCCGCAGGACGCAGTCGAAACCTGATAGCCTTCGCGGGTCAGCACCTGGCTAAGTAAATCGCGAATTTCCGCTTCGTCATCAATCAGAAGAATGCTCTTTTTCATATATCAACTGGCCGAAGCCGGGGTCTGAGGTTCGCGGATTTTAATCGTCAACACGCCGCCCACGATTTTATCGCGGTCACGCAGCGGAAAAACATTGAAGGCAATCGCCATTTTCCGGCCGTCTTTGAGACAAAGAATGCCGGGCGCATCCAGCAGGTCCCGCCCATCTTTCAGGCAGGAAAGAATTTTTTCAAATTTAACCGGTTCCACGCTGTTCTGAGCTTCGGGGTGACGGAGCACACGATGCAAGGGGGCGCCGACCAGTTCCTGAGATTCAAAACCGGTTCCCCGCGTAACCGCCGGATTAATGCGGCTAACGTTCAGGGCTTTGCTAATGACGAACACCAGGTCATCAATCGAATTGATGATGAGTTGATTGTAGCGGAGCTGATGATCAAGGGCTTGATTGGCCCAGCGTTGTTCGAGATTTTCCTGCGCCAGCGCGTCGTTAGTGGCCGCCAATTCAACGGTCCGGGCTTTGACGGTGGCATCTAATTTTTGGTTCGCTTCACTGAGAACGGCAGCGGCCTTGCGGCGTGACGCCAGGTCGTCACGAATCAAGAAAAAGAGAAAGGCCAGCACAAGGATATTGATTCCGACACCGGTGAACACTGTCCAACGGGTATTCTGCGCCTGCAAATAGGAAGCCTTGTCGCGCGCGCGCAAAAGCTCTTCACATTGCTCTTTGATGCTTTCGAGGTGGTGTTGAATCTCCAGCATGCTGCCGGCATCCGTGGCAATTAATTTGCGAACGGCTTCCAGACCTTTTTGCTGGCGCAGATTGATCGCGTCCCGGGCAAAATCCACACGCCGGGCAACGAGCGGATAGAGTTGAATAATTTCCGCCTGCTGTTTGGTGCCGGAACCGGCCAGCGCTTTGGCGAGGTCCAGATGTTCCACGGCCTCAGAGAAGGACCGGCGCGCAGCGGCGCGATCACGTTCATCAACGGCCAATAGATAACTGCGCAACGCCGCATCCCCGGCGTTGAGCGAGGAAAAAACGCCTTCCGTTTCCGAAATGAGCGCGTGAGTTTGATTCACCCAATCGCTGCTAACGGCCGAACTCTGAATGTTCCGAAGGGCCGCGACGGTGACCCCGACGAGCAACGTCAGCACCAGCAGAAACAGCGCAATTATTCGTTTTTCGATGAGATCTTTCATGCAGGCTTTTAGAAATCGATTTTGATCTGCGTACCTGGCTCCCGGGTGACCGGAGCGCTCTCTTTGGAGTCGGTTTTGCCCAGCGTGCTCACCATCCGTTTCATGCCGTCACCGAGATAAACGAATTCGGAGGCCGAAGTCCAATTGGCATCAAAGGATTTGGCCACCTTGTTGGCAATATCACGCAGGTCCGAATTGGCCCGTTGGATTTTCGAGAAGAAAACGCGATTATTGTAATCAAGGTAACCTTTCTCTTCACCGACGTAACAGATCACGTGCGCCACCAGGCCGGGCATGCGGATGGAAATTAACCGTGTGCCGTAACCTTTTGGATGCAGCACCGTGTCCGCCAAAATCGCATAATCATCGCAGTCGCCGGATTTGGTGCTTAGAAAAACTTCCGGCGGCTGGACGCCTGGGGTAAACTTATATTCAAAGTCCGAAAAATAACCTGCATACCGTTTCGGGGTCAGCTTCGCATCATTCTGCAGATCACTCAGCGTGACCGCCTGGAGTGAGGTTCCCATCAGCAAGCCAACTGCACCCAACGTTGTAAAAAAGCCTTTCATCTGTTTCAGCACAATTCGAGAGCCGAATCATGAAGCCGTCGTGCGAGAAATCTCCAGTTTGATTTTTGATCCCATAGAGAAACTTTTTGGCAACCCTTTGTTCAGCGAGAACTTCAACCCTTCGGGAAGATTTTGCAATCTTAATCCGGGTCCGGGCAGACATAACGGCAGTAACCGTCCGCAGGAGCAAGCGGGTTTGAAATGTCTGACACCGTTTGATCGGGTTACCTTGCTGCGACCGGGGACGGTCGCTGTCCGGAGGCGGGCGTGGTGGAATCAGCCGGAAGAATGGGTTCCTCCGAATGGCGAAAATCGGCGCATTCAATCAAAAAGGTCGCATCTCTTTCGAACAACAACTCGTGAACCAGAAGACCGTCGTGACCGAGACGCACTTCGTGCGTGAGTAAATCACCGTGAGCCGGGTGGTCATAACGAGGCGGAGTAATGAAACGGTATTGGGTAACACCGGTGTAATGGAGGTGTATGCGCAGATCGTGAAATGGGCCCAGCAGGCAAAGTTGAACTTCCAGTTGACGAATTTGGGACCGTTCACCGCTGGCAGTTTCAAGAATGGTCAGGGTTTCGAGCCACGCATCATGGAGCGAACTATGGGAATTAAGATCAAAGTGACGCGAGTCCGACGCAAAAGCATAGATATGGGCGGGCAATTGATAGCGAATTGATTCCAGATAACGCGCGTAACACGCGAAATCAATGCCGGTTTGAGAATTGAAGATATGCTCCATGGAAGTTGAGCCTTAAGCGGGCATTAACTTTTTGGCGATCCGCCCGATTCGTTAAGAGCCTGTACTTAACTTTTCACTTTTACGAACAGAGATTGGAGCATGAGCATAGCGAAGGCCAGCCAATGGTAACCAGCCAGCGTGGTGGCCAGCCGT
>JBEHZA010000318.1:0-6209 GCA_048497895.1 Verrucomicrobiota bacterium | reverse complement strand
CCTTGGCTATTTCACATTGCTGTGACCGAGGCCGGTCGCTGTCCGGGGAAAGAGGGAGGCGCGAGTGGTTTTCACCCGCGCCTTTGTTTGGGAAGCCGTTCTTTACGCAGCGTAGCCACCGTCAGCCAGCAGGCTTGCGCCGGTGATATAGCTCGCTTCAGGACTAGCGAGATAGGCGACGAAGCTGGCGATTTCATCGGTGTGACCGTAACGCTGCAATGCGACATTTTGCACGGTCGCTTTGGCAAACTCGCCGTCAGCAGGATTCATGTCGGTATCAATGGGGCCGGGCTGGACATTGTTGACGGTGATGCTGCGGGGGCCGAGGTCGCGGGCGAGACCTTTGGTAAAGGCGGCGATGGCGCCTTTGGTCAGCGCATAAACCGAGCCGCCCGCGAAGGGCATGCGGTCGCTGTTGGTGCTGCCGATGTGGATAATGCGGCCACCTTCGCGCATGTGACGGGCGGCTTCCTGCGTGGCGACGAACACGCCGCGGATATTGACAGCGATCAGTTTGTCAAAATCCTCCAGGGAGAATTGTTCAATGGGAGCGACGGCGAGCGCCCCGGCATTGTTGACGAGAATGTCGATGCCGCCAAAGGCGCCGACGGTTTTGGCGACGGCCAGCCGGACGGCTTCGGGATCGGCGGCATCCGCTTTGATGGCCAGAGCCCGCCCGCCGGCGGCTTCAATGGCGCGAACGACTTCTTCGGCTTTGCCAGGGGACGTGCTGTAGGTGAGGGCGACAGCTGCGCCATCCGCAGCGAGACGTTTGGCAATGGCCGCGCCGATGCTGCGGGAACCGCCGGTGACAAGGGCGACTTTGCCGGTGAGTTTTTTGGAGTTATTGGTATTCATATCATTTTCTGGTTGATGATTCGTATTAATGTTTCGTCTATCTGCAAAGAGTTTTACCTGTTCCGCCGGATTTATCCCAATACCACGTTGCTTGCGCTGTCATGCCTTTTAGGCATAATGAAGTTCAGGCATGGAACTCAGACATCTTCGTTATTTTCTGGCCGTGGGTGAAGCCTTGAACTTCACCCGGGCCGCCGCACAATTGCGGGTGGCCCAACCCGCGCTCAGCCGGCAGGTGCAGGACCTGGAGGATGAAATCGGTGTGGACCTTCTCCGCCGCAGTCCGCGCGGGGTAACGCTCACGGCGGAAGGAAAACTTTTTCTCACCGAGGTTCGCGCCATCCTGGCCGGGGTGGATGAATCCATTGCGAAGGTGCGGGCTTTGGCCCGCGGCGACTATGGTGAACTGCAGGTGGGTTATGCGCCGTCGCCTTCTTCGGCGATTCTCCCGCCCGCGCTCACAGCTTTCCAAAAAGCCACGCCGGGCGTGAAAGTGATTTTGCATGATCTTTCCGGCGATGAACTGGTGGCTGGTTTATTAGCGGGCGCGTTGGAACTGGCGGTGATGGTTCAACCGACGGGTGAGCAGACGGCGGGGCTTGAGTTTGAGGAGTTACGGCGGGAGCCATTTGTGGTGGCGCTGACGGCGGCCCATCCTTTTGCGCGTTTAAAATCCGTCTCGGTAGAGCAAGTGGCGGCGCAACCGATGGTGGCCTTGCGGCGGCGGGATTATTCGGAATTTTACCGGATTCTGGACCGGATTTTTGCGCGCGTGCCCACCCGTTTGAACATTGTGGCGGAATGCGACAGCGCCAGTTCGTTGATGACGGAAATCGAGATTGGCCGCGGCCTTGCGGTGGTGAGCGGGGCGTTTTCGCGCATTGCCGGAAAACGGTTGCTCTATCGTCCTCTGACGGGCACGGCGGAAGCTCAGGTGATCGGGATTGCGCGCGCGACCAAAGGGGAGGTTACACCCGCGGGAGAGAAATTTTGTGCGGCTTTGAGAGCGGTTTCAGCGGCTCAAGCAGCCCCGAAATCGAAGCGTAAATGACCGTGCGGCGGAACTGAACGGGAAGCGGAGAGGGAAACTGTCTCTCCGATATTTCGGGTCGCGAGAGACAGCCATGATAACGTTTTACTTTTTCTTAGCGGCTGCAACCGGGCTCTTCTTGGCGCTGTTGGCTTTGGCTTGCTTCTGTGAGGACTTCTTCTGGTTCGACTTCGGGGATTTATCGCCCATATGATTATGTTTTCTGCTATCGGTTAACTCACCTGCGGCATGTTAGTTTCTCCGAAGGGAACGGCATCCTGCCGGAGTTATTAATCGTTGTAAATGATGGAAGAAGGATCATTTATTCTAGAAGTTCCCAAGCAAGCGAAGTTTGAGCGTGCGCCATTTTGATCGTGGGCTTGCGATCATTGATTGACCCGGTAAAATCGGCTTCCACTAAAGTTCAAGAGAACGGTCACACACTACGCGGGCAGTGGTCGATTGAGTTATGGATGGAAATATCGAAACTGACGAAAGCCTGATCGCCAAGGCGCGCGGCGGCGAAATGAACGCCCTGGATGTGCTGGTGCGACGGCATCAATCATGGGTGTTTAATCTCGCGTTGCGGATGGTCTGGCGGCGTGAGGTGGCGGAGGATGCGACGCAGGAAATTCTCATTAAAGCGGTGACCAGACTGAGCATCTTCGCGGGGCAGAGCGCGTTTCGCACGTGGCTGTATCGCATTGCGGTGAATCATTTGCTGAACGTGCGCAAATCCGAGATGGAGGAAAAGAAAATGACCTTCATCGATTTAGGCGACTCGCTGGACGGCGTGAAGGAGGAGGAATTGCCGGACCCGCGCGCGTTGCCGGTGGAGACGGCGGTGTTCGTGGAGGAGGCGAGGCTGGGCTGCATCACGGCGATGTTGATGTGCCTGGACCGGCGGCAGCGGCTGGCGTTTATTCTGGGAGAAGTTTTTGGCGAATCGAGTGAGGCGGGGGCGGCAGCAATGGAGGTGAGCCCGGATAATTTCCGGCAATTGCTGTCCCGTGCGCGACAGGATTTGTATCAATTCATGAATGGTAAATGCGGACTGGTGAACGAGGCCAATCCCTGCCGGTGCGCGCGGAAGGCAACCGGATTCCAGCGAAACGGGTGGCTGGACCCGAATCATCGGCAGTTTTCCAAAGACCGCGTGGCAGCGGTGAAGGAACTGGCCAGCGGTCGGTTGGATGAATTGGAATCACTGGATCGGCAGCATGCGGAACTCTATCGGGGGCAGCCCTTTCTCGCTGGGCCGGATTTAGCAGGGAAATTGCGCGAAATTCTCTCGCAATCGGGCTTTGCGGGAAATTGAAATAAAATCGCCGCGAACTGTCACAAACGCATTTCCTGATGGTCTATCTCTCTGAAGCCCACAACCGGGCTGAAATGAAAGAGACGACTATGAATACTGAAATGATCGTGGAAAATGCCCGTGGCGTATTTGCCGGAACCATCTCCTTTCCCCAGGTGGTCAAAGAATTGCTGGCGGCAGGAGTGGAATTCTATCACGTGGATTATGTGGCCCAATGCAATACCCATTATGGCACCGACGGGGGAGTTGTGGTGGTGCCGTTGACGTTTGAGGGATTGCCGCCGGTGGCCAGTGAATTTGATCTGGAAGGTCTGCGCGCGGCCATTCGGGACAGCCAGCTCCACGGGCAGGTTTATCGTGACTTCACCCGCCGCGCGATGGAGGCGGGTGTGCAGGGCTATTTCGCCTTTCTGCGCGGGAAACGGGTGACGTATCTGGGACGTACCGGGGATCAGCACATTGAATGGTTTCCGGGCGCTAATCCAGAGGCGAAAGATTGAGTCATCCGGGTTCCTGCTTCACCAGCACGCGTTCAATGCGCTTATCCGGCACCAGCCACATCCCGGCGACGAAGATGTAGAGACTGGTGGCCAGCCACGAGTTGACGAAGGCGAGCGGGATGGCGGCAAGGTAACTGAGCGGCGAGAGTTTGCCTTTGTAATCTTTGCCGACGGCAGTCGCGAGCAGGGAATCACTGCCCTGCTGAAGAATGATGGCCCGTTGCAAAATATACCAGGCGATGGCCGCCATGAGCAGCACGAAGCCGTAAACCGCCGTGGGCGTGGGTGCGAGATGGTTCTCTCCCACCCAACCTGTGGTGAACGGAAAAAGCGACAGCCAGAATAAGAGATGCAGATTGGCCCAGAGAATGCCGCCAGTGACTTGACGGGTGGATTGAAACAGATGGTGATGATTGTTCCAATAGATACCAACGTAGATGAAGCTGAGCACGTAGCTCAAGAGAACGGGCAGCAGTGGTTTCAATTCAGTGAGATCAGGGGTGTGCGGCACTTTGAGTTCCAGCACCATAATGGTAATGATAATGGCGATGACGCCGTCACTGAAGGCTTCGAGCCGGTTCTTTTCCATGCGGCAACTTTAGCTGAATCTCACGCCGGTTTGAAAGGGACATCTGGCGGACAGCGACCGTCCCGGTCGCAGCAATATCCGCCAATCCAACGGTGCAGGAATATTCAAATGCTCTCGACCGGATTACCTTGCTGCGACCGGGACGGTCGCTGTCCGGGGATTGCCAAGTCAGTTTGGTTGGAGCATGCTCGGATATTCCTAATGAAACCTGATTATATTCTGAAGTGGATTTCGGCCGTGCTTTTTTCGGCATTCATTTTGACTGGCAGTAACGGTTGGGCAGCGGAAGCCATCGTGGCTCCGGCAGGCAAACCCGGTGTGGTTGAGCAGATGCCGGGGTTGGTGGCATTCTGGACATTTGGAGAGGAGGCGGGGCAACCGCGGGATTCCCGTGGCACACCGGAAAAGCATCCGCTGACGGAGGTGGGCGGGCCGATTGCGCGCGTGGCGGGTGGGCCGTTTTCCGGTTACTCCGCCGAATTGAACGGGAAGCAATACTTCCATATTTTATACGCCGACACAGGGGATCTCAATATCTCAGGCGAGCATGCGCAGGTGAGTCTGTTTGCTGTAGTGCGGATTATAAATTTGAAGCAGAGCCGGACGATTGCCGGCATGTGGAGTGAAGGGAAAGGAGCCAATGATGACACCGGGACGCGGCAATACGCGCTCCTGATGAACATGCCCACTTACGGCGGACCGCGACAGCTTACGCCGCACATTTCGAGCGAAGGCGGCGTGACCCGCCGGGCGGATGGCAGCGCCTTTCCGTGGTGTGCGGATTATGCGGCTACCCGGATGGAAGTGCCGGAGGAAACCTGGTGCACGCTGGGGTTTACTTACGACTCGCAATATATCCGCGCCTACATCAATGGCGTGTTGGAAGTGCGCCCACTCGATGCTGTGAAAGACAAGCGCACGGATCGTTACTTTACTCAGGAGGGGCCGGGTGGGAAAG
This sequence comes from Verrucomicrobiota bacterium, assembly GCA_048497895.1. GTDB lineage: Bacteria > Verrucomicrobiota > Verrucomicrobiia > Limisphaerales > JBEHZA01 > JBEHZA01. Next base: position 956 of record JBEHZA010000318.1, on the reverse strand, counting down.
ATCGCGGCATGAATCCGTATTTCCATGGGCGCGGAATTTTCCATTACGATCCCAAACTGCATGCTCAGTCCAAGCCGGGTGGGGGAGCGGATTTTACCGTCGGAGCGAGGTATGCGGTAGGGTCGATGCTGGGAGAAGCCACCAAGGGCCGTTTTGGCGGTTTGGCGGTGTTTAACCGGGCGTTGACGGAAGCGGAGATGAAGCGGCTGCATGACGCCGCTAATATTCCAGCGCTCAATACCGTGACTATTCCGTGAACCCGCAATTGGGTGATAACGGTTGAGTTGGGTTCCTTTCAAAAACTGGTTTTCATTCTGCGGACTTGGGTTATCTTTCGCGCATGAATTTGTTGCCGTTTGGTAAATTACCGGTGCATACGCCGCGTCGTTTCGTGCCGGTGGACATCAATCTGGGTGAGTGGTCGCAAATCGAGCCGCTTTTTAATCAGCTCGAAACGGCGGCGGCCCAATGCGCCACTGTGGTGGATTTGGAACGCTGGCTATTGAACTGGGGCGAGTTGAGCGCGGCGTTGGATGAAGAAAGCGCCAAGCGCTACATCGCAATGAGCTGCCACACGGATAATGCGGAGGCAGAGCAGGCCTACTTGCAATATGTGGAGCAGATTGACCCACAGCTCAAGCCCCGCCAGTTCAAGCTGGAACAAACTTTTCTGGCGCATCCGTTGCGCGGTCAATTGCCCAAGGCGCGCTACGAAGTGCTGAACCGCAGCGTGCAGGTGCGGGTGGAATTATTCCGCGAAGCGAACGTGCCGCTGGAAACGGAAGAGGCGAAGCTGGGCCAGCAATATCAGAAGCTGAGCGGTTCCTTGACGGTGCAATTCCGCGGGGAAGAGAAGACGTTGATTCAAATGGGCCGTTATTTGGAAGAGCCGGACCGTGCTTTGCGGCAGGAGGTTTGGGAACTGGTGGCCAAACGGCGGTTGGAGGAAAAGGATA
>JBEHZA010000317.1:0-6226 GCA_048497895.1 Verrucomicrobiota bacterium | reverse complement strand
GAAAGGTGAACTCGATACGCCCTTTGATGGCGGCGTCGGTTACGGCAGCAAATACCCTCACTCCGACCTGAACAACACCCTCGTTGCTCTGGAGGCTATGTACTACAGCAAGCACCTCGTCACCGACAAAGGCGACACCGCACAAGACCTGAACTGGCAGGCCGCCATCCATTTCGTGCAGAAGTGCCAGAATCTCCCGGCGAAGAATCAGGAGGCCTGGATTTCCGACCAACCCAAAGATAAAGGTGGCTTCTTCTATTATCCCGGCAAGAGCATGGCGGGTGAAATCACCAACTCCGTCACCGGCAAGATTTCCCTCCGCTCCTACGGCACCGCCAGTTACTCCGGCCTGCTCAGCTACATTTACGCCGACCTCAAACACGATGACGACCGCGTCGTCGCCGTCATGGAATGGCTTAAGACCAATTACACCATTGATGAAAATCCCGGCATGGGCCCGCAAGGACTCTACTATTACCTCCACATGATGACCAAAGCGCTCACCATCTATGACGCGAAGGAACTTCAGCTCAAAGATGGCAAGAATGTGGCCTGGCGTCGTGAAGTCGCCATGAAACTCATCAACCTCCAAAAACCTGATGGCTCCTGGGTCAATGACAATGGCCGTTGGCTGGAAAAAGACCCTGCGCTCGTCACCGCTTATTCCATCATCGCACTCGAAATGATCTATCGCGGGATGTAAGCCGCTGCGGCTGCTACCGTTTGCGGTTTTTGCTCATGGATAAAATGCTCGTTCCATGAGTAATCCAGCCGCTGCCGCCGATAATGACCCGTTTGATCGGTTCGCCGGTCACCGGGTCTTTCGTCAACGCCGGATCGCTCATCTTTTGCACGATCTCCATCCGGCGCGGCTTCTGTTTCGGTTTGGTCGGAATCGTTTCGTAAATATAGGTCGCCATAATCAACAGGAAATTCGCTTTCCCGGGATTATTGTCCACCCACCAAACGCCGTCAACCTCCCCTCATCAGATTCCGCCTCCGCACATAATTATCCCTGAATAGCCCTGAATAAGCCTGACACTCCACTCGATCGGAGCGCGGACCGTCGAGTCCGCGTATCCCATACAAAGCCATACAACCCCATACAACAAGGTCGAGCGGAACTCTGTCGAGCTGCTACCCTCATTCCCCTCCCCCTTTATTTCAAAGAACAGCCTGAAAACATGCCCCCGCGCTCTCTCTCATTCAGACATGCCATTGCCCGCCGAATTTCCTCAAATAGAGAAATCCGCTCGTCGCAGATAATAAAACATAGAAACCCCTCCTTGTATTTCCCATCGTGGGAAATTCCCTCACTTTGATTCACCCATCCATCGCCCCTTCAATCTCTCCTTAAATTCGCGTCTTCTTACCCCTCCGCTGCTTCCTTTTTAAAATCCTTCCGTTACACTGCCTCGCGTGAAACGTATTTGTGTCTTTTGCGGCTCCAGTTCCGGGGAGGGTTTGGCATATCGACAAGCAGCGGTCGAAATGGGCAAAGCCATTGCTCATCATCATTTGGAACTCGTTTACGGCGGCGGTAATGTTGGCCTCATGGGCACGGTCGCCGATGCCGTTCTCCACGCGGGCGGCAAAGTCATCGGCGTCATCCCCCAGGCGCTCGTCGATAAAGAACTCGCCCATAATGGACTCACTGATTTGCGCATCGTTCATTCCATGCACGACCGCAAAGCCATGATGGCTGATTTGTCCGATGGTTTCATTGCCCTGCCCGGCGGTTACGGCACGCTCGAAGAATTTTGCGAAGTGCTCACCTGGGCGCAACTCGGTTTCCATCGCAAGCCCTGCGGCCTGCTGAACGTTCACGGCTTTTACGATCCTTTCCTCGCCCAGATCGATCACAGCATCAAAGCGAAGTTCATCCGCCCGGAACATCGCTCCCTGATCGTCGTCGAGCATCAACCCGCCGTCCTGTTGCGGCACCTCGTCCAATTCAATCCTCCGACCGTTCACAAATGGATTGATCGGGATGAAACCTGAGGTGCAATATCCGGAAGCAACGATGAAACAGAAATACCTCCCGCTCGACGATCAACTTTACCGTTACGTCTGCGACCATCGCAGCCACGCACACGACCCCATCCTCGCCGCCTTACGCCAGGAAACTGCCGCGCTCGGTGATGATGCCCGCATGCAGATCAGCCAGGAACAAGGCAGCTTCATGCAATTGCTCGCCGCGTCTATCGGCGCGAAATCCGCTCTCGAAGTCGGCTCCTTCACCGGCTACAGCTCCCTCTGTATTGCCCGTGGCCTAGCCAAAAGCGGACGTCTGCTCTGCGTGGATGCCAGCAAGGAATGGACGGACATCGCCCGTAAATATTGGGCCAAAGCCGGCGTCACCGGTTCCATCGAACTGCGCCTTGGCCCGGCCCTTGAGACGCTAAAGAAGCTGGAAGCCAATCTCACGTTCGATTTCGTTTTCATCGACGCCGATAAAACCGAATACGATGCCTACTATGAATTGATTCTCCCGCGTGTGCGCCCGAACGGTTTGATCCTGTTCGACAACATGCTCTGGGGCGGCGGCGTAATCGAACACCCCATCACCGAACCCTCCGGCCTGGCCCTCACCGCTCTCAACGACAAACTCGCCCGTGATTCCCGCGTGGAAACCGTATTACTTCCCTTAGCCGACGGCATTCAACTCTGCCGCAAATTGTAATCCCCCCGGACACCGACCGTCCCCGGTCGCAGCAACGTTCGTACGTTCGAAGGTGTGATAAAAGTTCAGACGCGTTTCTTGCGCTTCACCTTGCTGCGACCGGGGACGGTCGCTGTCCGGGAAAGCCATCCTCTATTCTTCGCGTCTGGGTTGTTCCACCCTAACTTGCCGCATTCCCCGCCCGGATCGCCTCCAACTCTTCCCAGCGCGTGTAAAGTTTCGTCGCCCGTTCCTTTTCCGCCCCCAATTCCGCCGTCAGGGCATGACTGCGTTGCCCGTGCTGGCGATGAAAATCCGGTTCCAGAAAAATCGCTTCAATCCGGGCGATGTTATTTTCCACCGCTTGAATCGCCGCCTCCATGCCTTCCAGTTCTTTCGTTTCCTTGAAGGACAGCTTGCGGACTTGTGCTGACTTGGAAGCTGCGGGTTTCGCCGGTTCTACCGTCCGCTTTTCCTTTGTTCCCGCTTCATTTTCCACTACGGGCGGAGCCAAAGCCGCGCGCTTTTTCTTTTCCACGTAATACTCGTAATCGCCCACGCTGTAATTCACGACCCCATCCCCCTCAAACGCGAGAATCCCCGTGCAAACGCGGTTCAGAAAATAGCGGTCATGGCTCACCACCAGCACCACCCCCGGAAACAACAGCAACGCTTCTTCCAACACCCGCAACGTCGGCAAATCCAAATCGTTCGTCGGTTCGTCCAGCATCAGGAAATTGCCGCCGTTCTTGAGAATGCGCGCCAGCAATAAGCGGCTGCGTTCACCTCCGCTCAGATGCTTCACCTGCGTCACAATCCGGTCATCCGTAAACAAAAAACGTTTCAAATACGCGCGCAAGGAGAGCTTGCCCTCACCGAACACCACGAACTCCGTGCCGTCGCTGATTTCATCAATCACCGTCTTCTCTTCATTTAATTGCACGCGGCTTTGATCAACGTAATTGAACCGGGTCAATTGCCCGATCTTCACATCGCCCGTGGTTGGCTCCAATTGGCCAAGAATGATTTTCAGCAACGTTGTTTTGCCCAAGCCATTGCGTCCGGTAATGCCAATGCGTTGCCCGCCTGCAAAACTGAGATCGAGATTCGAAAACAACTGGCGGCCACCCAGTTCCATGCCCACGTTCGTCAATTCCACCACGCGATTGCCTAATTGCGGCGGTGGCGGAATCACCAAATCCACATCGCGATCAATCGCCGGACCTTCCTTCGCCGCCACGGCAAAATAATTGTCCAACCGGCTCTTGGACTTGGTCGTCCGCGCTTTCGGCGCTTTGCGCACCCATTCCAATTCGCGCCGCAAAAACATCTGCCGCTTATGCTCATTCACTTCCGCCGCTGCTTCGCGCTCCGCCTTGGCCAGCAGGTAATCCGTGTAATTGCCCGTGTACGAATAGAACGTGCCATTCGCCAGTTCCACAATCGTGTTCGTAATCCGGTCCAGAAAATAGCGGTCGTGCGTCACCAGCAGAAATGCGCCCGGATAACCCTCCAGAAATTCCCCCAGCCATTCGATGGATTCCGTGTCCAAATGGTTCGTCGGTTCATCCAGAATCAACAAATCGGGCTGCGATACCAGGGCTCGGCACAACGCCACCCGCCGTTTTTCACCACCGGAAAGGTTCTCAATCGAACGGTCTCCCGCCGGACAATTCAAATGCGACATCGCCGTGGCGATGCGATTATCCAGTCCCCAACCATCCAACCGTTGAATCTGCTCCTCAATTTCCGAATGCTTCGGGGAATCGACCGGCAACGTTTCAAATTTGTGAATCAGGTCCAGCACGTATTTCGCCCCGCGCCGGATGTTCGCTTCCACCGTCAAATTCTTATCCAGCGTAAACTCCTGTGAGAGGTAGCCCACCACCAAATCCCGCCGCCGCACCACCGCGCCACCGTCCGGTGTCAGTTCACCGGCCAGGATTTTGAGAAACGTCGATTTTCCCGTGCCGTTGCGCCCCACCATGCCAATGCGATCATACTCATCAATCGCCAGCGAAGCGCGATTGAGCACGACGTTTTCGTTGTAGCGGACTTCCAGATCAGTTGCTGTCAAAATGGCAGACATTGTCTCATATCATGACGGCATCCGCACACCCTTGGAAAGCGCGAATTTCATCTAATTAAAGCCCCCGGACAGCGACCGTCCTCGGTCGCAGCAATATTCTTCTGCCAAGCGTTTGGGCGTATTCGAGAACGGTGGATTGTTTCACATTGCTGCGACCGGGGACGGTCGCTATCCGGCAGAGTTGGCGATCAACGATGAACTTTCACCCGATCCTTTCCCCCCCTGAACAAAGCCCCACTCCCAAACGTCTGACTCTTAAGAGCCTGTCTGAAAATGCTATGGGGTCCTGCGGCAAGGGATTTTGTTCGTGGTCGAGGCGGCGAGGCCGGAGCATCCCCGCAGCGGGCTGTGACGGCGGAGCCAACGAAGAGCACGGACAAAAGCACTGCCGCCAGACGGCCTTTTCCTCGCAAACAGGACCCCATAGCATTTTCAGACAGGCTCTAAGCAGAAAAGTGCAAATTGTTTGGCACGATTCTCCATAGACTCGCTGCGGGTCTTGCGGCATTAATATCAGGCTTGTGCAAGCCATGTTGAAATCTTACGCGCATTCATTGGGTTTGGGCCTGTTGTCGGGATTGGGCATCCTCCTGTTCACCCCCGTTGCGACGAGCGCCGCCGCGATTGATTTATCCAAGCTGCCACCTCCACTCACGCGCCCCATCGACTTTGCCAAAGAGGTTCAACCGCTCTTCGCCGATAACTGCTACGGCTGCCACGGACCGAAGAAACAGGAAGCCTCGTTGCGCCTCGATCAAAAAGCTGATGCTTTCAAAGGTGGCGAATCCGGTCCTCCGATCATTCCCGGCAAAAGCGCCGAAAGTTTGTTGATTCATGCCGTGTCCCAGTTGGGTGATCTCAAGATGCCAAAAAAAGGCGATCCCCTGACACCCGCCCAAGTCGGCCTATTGCGCGGTTGGATTGATCAAGGCGCCCAATGGCCGGAAACTGCGCTCGCTCAAGCCAAAAAAGATCCCAAAGATCATTGGGCGTTTAAAGCTCCCGTGCGTCCCGCCGTGCCAGTGGTAAAAAACCGCTCCTGGGTCCACACACCGGTCGATAACTTTATTCTCACCCGTTTAAACAAAGAAAAACTCAAACCCTCAGCCGAAACGGACAAAGTCACCCTGCTCCGCCGGCTCTCACTCGATCTGACCGGCCTGCCTCCGACGCCCGAAGAAGTGGATGCCTTTCTCGCTGATAAAAGCAAAGACGCTTATGAAAAACAGGTTGAGCGTCTGCTCGCCTCACCGCATTACGGCGAGCGCTGGGGCCGTTACTGGCTGGATGCGGCGCGTTACGCCGATAGCGACGGTTACGAGAAAGATATGTCCCGCGAGATGTGGCCTTATCGTGACTACGTGATCAATTCGTTCAACCGGGATTTGCCTTATAATCAATTTATCATCGAGCAGATTGCGGGCGATGAATTGCCAAACCGCACCCAGGATCAAATCGTCGCCACTGGTTTCCTC
>JBEHZA010000316.1:0-6300 GCA_048497895.1 Verrucomicrobiota bacterium | reverse complement strand
ACGGCCAGACGGGCACCTCGCAATCGCTGCGCTCAAAGGAGATGGCCCATGATTACCGCTACTTCCCAGATCCGGACTTGATGCCGGTGAAGGTCGACTTAACCCTCAGCTTCCGCCTGAAGGGCCAGACTGCCAATCCAATCATCTGCCTCCACTCCATCCAGACAAAAGGAACCAATCTGAGCCGCTTTCAGGTAATCCACGATTTGATCCAACTGAGACTCCAAATCGGTTGGCATCGGGGGCCGCTGCGCTTTATACCCCGGGAGTAACGCCATTCTCTCAGCCGCTAGACCACCATCCCAGATCACCACCAGATGCGTCGGCTTCAAGAGCGTCCGCAACTTCATAAGTGATTTTATAAAACCAAAAATGGCATTAGTAGGTTTGCCCGAAGGGGAACGTAACTCCCGAATGGCATGAAAGGAACGATAGGCATAAGCGTGGCCGTCCACGATTAAAAGCAGTGGGGCCGCTTTTCTGGAGTCCTCACCTGATCCATCGCTCATCATCTGAACAATGTAGAATTTCGGTTCAAAAATTGTGCCGATAAGGTGAACTGGAACACCCGCGAACACGTCACCACGAGGGGCTTCTGACCAAAATCAGATCAGCCCCAGCCGCAGAAACATTTTAACGGTAGTTCTTGTCCCGAACGACCCAGGGAACCTGAGATGGGATTGCGTTCTGAGCAAACGGAAGCTCCTCGTCCGTATGCACGCGATTACCCGCCGGATCAATGATCGTGGGAGTCACGAAGATGATGAGATTCTTCTTGTTGGTCGATTTGGATTCACTGCGGAACAAACGGCCCAGAAGCGGTAAATCTCCCAACACAGGAACCGAATCTTTGACGTTACGCACATCTTCCGAAATCAGACCACCCAGCATGATTGTTTGACCATCCCAAACGTTGGCGCTGGTTACCACCACGCGTGAACGCAAGCGAGGCAAAGGCAATTGCGCAGTCAAAGGCACACCTACCGTGCTGCCACCGACGGATTGAGCTTGCGGGATAAAGTTACCCGGATTGTCGTAACCAATGAACTCGGTCACGGTGGGCAAAATCGTCATTTGGATTGAAACCCCATCCGCAGAGACGTAAGGAATCACGTCTAATGCTGTGCCGAAAGGCACCGAAGTGGTGGTAAAGTTAGCCGTAGAACCCACCGCGCCAGCACCGCCACCACCCAAAGCACCACCGGTTTGAGCCGTGGTTTGAGCCACACTGACACCCGTTACGACAGTAACCAAATCTTGCACTGCAACTTGCGCCTGGCGTCCGCTGAGCGTCACTACCCGCGGAGCGGAAAGCAGATCAGCCCCAGTCCGTTGTTCGATCGCCCGGATTGCCACGCGAAATTGCGGGTCCGTTAAAATGCCGGTAACTGTTCCCAAGGTCGGCAATTGCCCCTGTTGACTGCCGATGCCTACTTGTTGCCGCAATCCTTGCGTCAGGAAACCGTCTGATGCAGAGGAAGGTATCAACGTTGAAACTGCGGAGCTGCTGCCGGGGAAGGATTGCGGGAGGCCACCACCGACGGTCGGACCAGTCAAACTGGGTTGTGTGCCCGCCTGACCAACAACACTACCACCACCCAATTGAGTAGCACCCAAATACCAGTCAAAGCCTAAGCCTTTATCATCCTGTTGAGTAACTTCAGCGAACTTGGCTTCGATGTTAATCTGCGGAGGCGCAATATTGAGCACTTCGATGGCCGCCTGAATAATTTCCAAATCCTGCATCGATGCACGGACCATGAGCACACCCGTGCGGTCGTTGAAAAACACTTGCGTAGAAGCACCACCCACGGCATTGGAACTCAGATTCACGCCAGCCGCCTGGAAGAAGCTCCGGACCAATTGATTTGCATTAGCCGTATTATTGGTAGAAGTCACCCCAGCGATACCACCTGAACCGTTGGAACCGCCTTGACCGCCCTGGCCGCCTTGAGCCCCGCCGCCGCCTTGATTGCCGCCACCAGCGCCGCCTTGAGCGCCACCTTGACCGCCGCCAGTAGTGACACCTGCCACGGATACCCGCGGAATCACAGCTACGCCACCGCCTTGGCCACCTTGGCCACCTTGACCACCTTGGCCGCCCTGACCACCACCACCACCGCCCTGACCACCACCGCCCTGACCACCACCACCACCGCTCAGATTCGCGAGCGATTGCAGGTCAATGCCAGCCACGTTTTGCAACCCTTGCACGAACGTGTTCGGATCCACTTTGAAAGTGCGGGTAAACATCTGCGGCGGATCAACATTCTTCTGGCTGAAAACCACCGCGTAATCTTCGATAATGTATTTCACCCCGTGTCCACCGATGGGTTCAGCTACTTTGCAAATCGCATCCAACGCATCAATCATACGCATATCCTGCAAGGGGGGATTGATTTTAATGACAATCGTTTCCAAATCGACCTTGGCAGCCGGAGCCCGGGGAGCAGCCGCTTGCGGCAAGCCCAACGGATCGACTGGCGCACCGGGTGCGCCCGGGATAGCACCTTCAGCCCCGGCGGCAGGAGCCCCACGCGAGGACGGCTCATCATCAATGTTAGGATTGATCAGGAAATTAATCCCCTTCTTTTGTGGATCCAACTTTTTCGCCTCTTCACTCAGGAATTTAACCACTTCACTCAAAGGCAAGCCGTCCAGAAACAATTCTTTAATTACCATCTTGTCCAACTTGGCCTGGATAAGCTGACGGGCCCGGGTGCCGGTATTCACGACGTTGGTGCGGATGTAAAAATTAGGGCTGGGCAGAACTTCGCGTTGAACCGGCGGGTTCCACGATTTTTCCACTTCGACCAACCGGGATTTTTGGGTGAAATCGCGTTTGCGCGCTTCATCGCTGAAACGGACTTCCTGAATCAAATTCAGGTAATAGTAACCAGCCTTGTTATCCGGGTCTTCTTTGATTGCTTCTTTGAATTTTGCTTCGGCTTCATCCAATTTGCGCATTTCAAACAGCAACACACCATCATGCACCATCGTGCCGACGCGGGTCTTGGTGTTTTGAACTTCCGGAATTTTAGCCAGGACTTCCGGGCTGGGCAAACGGCCTTTGGAAGCTTCTGCCACTTCGTTGTTAAACTTCTTGAATTCCAAACCAGCTACACTTTTCGGATCATACTTCAACAAAGCATCCATCTGCCGGTCCGCTTCCGGGAAATCGTTGCGTTCGTTCGCGCGCTTGGCCAAATTCAAACGCACGGTGGTCAGTCCGGCGATGGCGCGATTGTATTCCGGCTGAACCCCAACTCCGCCCAAATCTTTAATGAGGGCGAGGCTTTGCTCATAAACGACGGCCGCAGTGACCAGGTCACCTTTTTTCTCCAGTTCCGCAGCCCGGGTGAGGTTTTCACGCAAAGTCACGATTTGACTTTGACGCCGCGCAGCTTCTTGTTCAGCCGCTTTGGTTGGATCAACTTGCGCCCAGGTATTAGCCCCACTGGCCAAGAGCAGGAGAACACTCGCGAGGAAAGCAGATGCTTTGGTCATGACTGAAGTTTGAGTTGGTTTGGATGGATAAAAAGACATAACATCGACAGCCCTTATGGCGCCGTTTTTGAGTACGGTATAATCGTGCATTTCTGGTTGCTTTCGGCGGACATTACAACCTGCTTATCCGTTATGGCAATCACATAATACTTCTGGCCGCCCACCGTGACCCCACTCCCTGCACGCAGGTTCGGAAAATCCTTCATTTCGGGTGGATAACGCATATCCGCCGCATAGTCCGTTACCTGGGAGTAAGGCTTTTCTTTACTAACCGAAATCACATCGTTGGATGAACCATCCGCCAGGGTCAGCAGAATTTCCGAAGGATTGAGTTTTTCACCCTTCACTTCTTTCACCGTGAAGACCGCATTGCTGCCACCGGCCGGGGCGTAAAACGCTTTCAACTTCGCATCGTTTTTGTTGGTCGCGCCCTGACGTTCAACGTTGAATTTATAACGGGGATTGTCCGGACTGCCACCCGGGGTGCCGGCATCCAAAGAAATAATCAGATTGAGCGGGGTGATTTTAGTAATCTCCAGCGCACCGATCCCCACCTCATTACCGACCTGAACTTTGATCAGGGAATTATCCGGCTTCTTGTACCATTTCACCGGATTGAACACCAGGTGCTGGGACGTAATGTTGAGCGGGGGCGGATTCGTGGCCACCTGAATAATCTTTTGAAACGCCCGCAAATCCAGCGGAGCAAAGGCTTTTTGGGCAATCTGGGTGATTTGCTCTTCGTTTTGCTGTAATTGTGAGCGCAACTCACGCATCTTAATGCTGAGCATCACCGCCGCTACTGCCAACACGAGCAAAATGACGCTCAGCAGTATTTTTTCGTAATGTTTCTTGAGAAATTCCATCTTATTTCTTAGCCGCGGCAGCCGGCTTGGGAATCGGTTTCACCACTTCAATCGACAACCGGACGCGCAAAGGTTTTTCATCCAGCACGAGAGTTAGATCAGTCTTGGGTGCGTTAGTTACTGAATTTTTTCCAGTTGCTTTGCCCGGAGCGGCAGGTTTGGTATCGGGCGGAGGCGGCGGTGGAGGGGGAACCTCCATGGTATCCACGGCCACACCTTTAATGACGAAATAGGTTTGAGCATGCTGCAGTCCTTCGACGACTGAGGCGAGTTCCATGGTAAAGCCACGGAAAGTTACTTCGTAAGGAGTAATCGTTACGTTCAGGGCTTTGTTGGTAACAATGCCTTTGGTGTCCAAATAATCAGCCGCACTGCCAGCGTCATCGGGCGAAACCGGAACGCGGCGCAAGCCTTCGAGCACGTGAATTTTACTGCGGAACAAAATATCGCATAACTCACGAATTTCCGACACCTGCGTGGTCAGAAGCGGTATACCGACCGGCGCAAACTGCACTTTTTCCCGCAAGCCCGCAAAAGTGAAGCCGTATTTGGGTGGCAGAGTCACTCCGGCGTTTTCCGCATTGGTCTGCAAATCGGAGATTGTTACGGCAATAAGCGAGGAAAACTGGGCGTTATTGAGCACCGGCGGATTGGTTTCCACCAGCAGATGCTGAAGGCTGCCAGCCAACTGCCGCAAACGGGCAATTTCTTTATTCACCGCGGCAATGTTGCTGTCATTGGGATACGGCTCAACCGCCATGACACGTTGTAATTCGGCCGTTTGTTCTTCCAGCTTCTTGGTCAACTCCTCATCCCGGCTCATGCGCGAGATCAAGTAGAACACCGCCAGCACCGTCAACCCGACGGCGACCAGGATGCCTATCAAAAGATACAGATTTCGCTTAATCCAAAGCATATCAATTTCAATACAACGTGATCGGCCGTTTTAACTGAATGGTAACGGCGAAACCAAAGGTAACTGCCTCCGGCTCCACGCTGTCGATTTTCTGAGAAAGCTTGGTGTTGGTAGCCACGAACATGGCATTGGTCTTTAATTGCTGTTCCAAGCCAAAGGCGAACTTGTTGTTAGCATCCGGAGCAACCTGGGTGAGATTGATCGCCCGGCAGCGCACGAGCACGTAATAAACGATGGTCGGCGGAGCGATCGTGCGGGGAGCTGATTGGCCAGCCGCCGGCAGAACCATCCGCGCGGCATGGGCCGCAGCAGCCGCATTACCACCGGACGCATCCGGCACGTAAGGGGTAAGTGATTCAATCCAAACGCCGGTATCCCGCCCAAACCCAGCGGTATTGGTTCCCCCCGTTTTGAGTTCGTAGGATAAGAGTACGGACTGCAAATTGCGGAGGAGATCAGGCCAATAAGCGCGATCTTCAATCAAGGCGGTATTGGACTTGGCCGCAGCCAGCTCGTTCTTCAAGTTCCCCATGACGGCAACGAGTTGAGTCTCCTTCTGCTGCAAAGGTTCAATCTGGGCCGTTAGCTTGTCCAATGAAGCCTGTCTGGCAGAAGCCTGTTGATCGTAGAACCAGCCATACGCGAAGACCACCAGCACAAGACTGAAAATAGCCGCGATGAAATAAGGCTTCTTTTGATGGAATTGTTTGCGCTTCTGATAGCTCTTGGGCATCAGATTCAATTCCACGGGGCATTGGGCTAAATTGCGAATCCCCAACCCCACTACTTCACCAAAAGTGTGCGCCAGCGGAGCGATTTCTTCCAAACTAATGGTTTCGTCAATTTGAATGTTCCGGAGCGGGTTTAAATAATCGACCGGAATATTCAGCTTTTCTGCAAAGAATTGAGCGGTGTACGGCATCAGCGAGGCACCGCCCGCCAAATACAACCGTTGAGGAGCCGCCCCACCTTGCTGGCCGCGGTAAAACTGGATCGTCTGATTCATCTGGA
>JBEHZA010000315.1:0-6301 GCA_048497895.1 Verrucomicrobiota bacterium | reverse complement strand
GCGTGCGGCACGCACCGGCTCCGGACGACGCGGCCCAGGCGAACTGATACAGGAGCCCTCACGGGGCGGAGTTCTCTCAGCCTTCGGCGCGTCGGCCACCGCAGGGAGCGGCGATCTGCGGTTGACCCTCGAGGGGCATGTCCAGGAAAGCCGTGGCTCCTGCGGGACCGGAAACGGGCCGCCTTTACGATAACCGGCGGCGGAGTTATTCACCAGCTCGGCGGGAGCGTTTTTGACGGGACGCTTCCTTCGCTGGTGATTAACTCCGGAAACCGTATCAGTCCAGGACGCTGGCGCGTGAGTGTGAGGGCCTTGAGTTAAGGCACTGCGTCAGGCGATTAATTCTTTCACCACACCGGAGCTGTCGCCGTGACGTTCGTTTTCCAGGCCGATGCCGTGGAGCATGGTGAGCCAGACGTTGCAGAGTGGTGTGCTTTTGCCGGGCAGGACGAGGTGTTGGCCAAGTTTGAGCTTCGCGCCGCCACCGGTGACGAGCGTGGGACAGTTATCAAGGTAATGGATCGTGCGGATGTTGCTGCCGTACGCGAGCGAGGTGTGCTCGAAAAGGCTGGTGCCATCCGGTTCCTTCGTGGCCTTCAGTTTGTCGATGAGTCCGGCGAGAAGTTCGCTTTGAGCGACGTCGCGCCTTTGGGAAGCCTGCATGCGCTCACCCGGACTGTAATGACTCATGTCGTGTGGCGCGACTTTGATATTGAGGCTGGTGAGCAACGTGCTGACCGGCTGGCGATAGGTGATGACGCGGGTGTTATCCGTCTGCAAAGCAGTGACGATAATGTCGTACATCAACTTGATCTCCTCGTGGCCGGCCAACCCCGGTTTCGGTTCTGCCAATGAAGTTTTGGTCTTGGGCACGTTGAGCCATTGTTCATCTTTGCTCAGGCGCGTCTCGATGTCGCGGATGCTTTGGAAATATTCGTCCAGTTTATCGGTGTCGGTTTTGGTGAGGCCACGTTGGACGCGTTTGGCATCGACCAATACGGTATCCAGTACGCTGCGCTTTTCATTGAGCGCGGCCTGCCGCTCAGAGAGTGGTGTCGTGTCATCGGAAAAGAGCCGGTGATACGCGAGCAGCGGATTATCGAAGCCAGACAACGGTTTGCCGCGAGCATCCCAGGCTAACGAAAGCCCCGGACCATGGCCGGAGTTCTGCACATCCTGACAGCCGAGTTGGAGTGAAGCGAAACGGGTATCTTTGCCGAGATGAGCGGCGGCAACTTGATCAACGGAAATGCTGTTGTGAAAGCTTTGGCCCGGTTCGGCGTAACGATTCGCACCGGTCAGCCAGAACGTGCTGCCCCAATGCGCTTCATTATTATATTTATTCGTAAGCCCCTGGATGACGGTGAAATCTTTTTGATGCCGTGCGAGTGGCGCCAGCCCGGGAGGCAACGTATAATCCGCGCCGGTGTGCGCCACATCCGGAAACCACGTTTCATTTGTCACGCCCCAGCCGAAGCCAAGGAAGATCATCCGTTTGGGCCGGGGCGCGGATATTGCGGGTGCGGCGAAGCAGCGAAAGCCCACTGACTCCAGCGCGGGCAAGGCGATCAACGTGCCAGCACTACGCAGAAAATGACGACGAGTAAGTGAAGTTTTCATGAATGTCTATTTCGTGTGAAACGCTTGGCTGGCGACCAACGCCTGGATGAATTCACGGGTGGCGAAGTCCTGCTGTTTCGCCCGTTGCACGATGCTGATGGCCAATTCGTCATCGGAGAAACCATACGGCCTTCCCAGCGCATATTCAATGAGCGCTTCGGTGAAGCCGCGCGCGAACTTGTCCGGTTGCGCGGCAATTTGATCACGCAGTTCGAAGTAATCTTTGAACGGAGCGCCGTTGTAAAAGGCGGCGGCGGAATCGATAGGCCACGTTTTCTTGCCCACGCCAGCTTTCTCGTAGGTGTCTTCCGTGCGCCATTTGCCCGCCGCATTGAAATTCTCCAGGCCAAAACCGATCGGATCGATCTTGCGATGGCACGAGGCGCATTGCGGTTCCTCCTGGTGAGCTTGCATGCGTTCGCGCACGGTGAGGATTTTATTTTCGAGCCGCGTAAGCTGCGGGACGTTGGGCGGAGCGGGCGGCGGTGGATCGTTGATTAATTTGCGGAGCACCCACGCGCCGCGCTCGACGGGACTGGTGCGTTCGCCATTGCCACCCATCGCGAGAATGGCCGCCATGCCGAGCAAGCCGCCCCGCGGGGAATCTGTCGGAAGCGATACCTTGCGGAACTGATCGCCCGTCACGCCGGGGAGGCCGTAATAATTGGCGAGCAAACCATTGACGACGACGAAATCAGACTTGAGCAGGTAACGCAGGCTGAGATTCGCGTGCAGCAATTGCTCGAACGTGTGAAAGACCTCCTGTTTGGAAACCACTTTCGTGCTTTCATCGAAGTCGCGATAAAGTTTCGTGTTGAATTGGAAAAAATCGAGCCGTTCCAGACCGAGCCATTGGTGAGTGAAGCCACTGATAAAGGCCCAGGCCCGGGGATCAGCAATCAGGCGATTTACCTGTTGCGTGAGGATGGCGGGCTGATGCAATTGATTATGCCGGGCGAGGTCCATCAAAGTATCATCCGGCGGCGCGCTCCAGAGGAAGTAAGCGAGGCGGGTGGCGAGTTCGGGATCGGTGAGAGTGCGTGGTGTCTTTTCGTTTCCGGGTTCGGAAAGATAGAGAAAGCCGGGAGACGCCAGCACGACAGAGAGCGGTTCCTTGAGTGCGTCTTCAAATTTATCTCCAGCCTGACGGCGGGTAGCGAAGATTTTCATCAAACGAGTGAGGTAATCCGGATCAGGGGTTTGCTCGCGAAAGGCGCGAGTGATGAAGCGTTGAAGAATCGCACGGGCATATTCAGCTTCCGACAAGCCCCCGGTATTTTCAAACAGAAGGCGGTGCAGGGCTTCTTTCAAGACGGGGCTGGGCAACGGGCCTTCCCATTCCACCCAATCCACCCAAAGCACGGGGTCAGGACCGACGCCAGTGCGCTTTTGAGATTCGTTGTAAATCTCTTCGTCGGCATTGAGAGGGCGCTTTTCGCGGAAGACAAATGAGTGCGGACCGTCTTTGGTAATCGTCACCGGCACTTCGATGGTTTGCGGCTGATTGACGCTGCCGGTGATTTGAAATACCCGTTGAGAAGCAAATCCACCATCCGGTGTGTGCGTGCCCATTTCCAGAAAGGCGCGTGCTTTTGGCGTGCCGGGAATCTGACCCACGCGCAACCGCAACTGATAAGCGCCGGTAGGCACGGGTGGGCGCACGGTTTTGTCCCAATCGGTCGAAGTGTCGGGTGGCAAGGCAACGACTTCTTCGGGGTGAACATTATAAATGGTCAGCAAGGCGCCGGTTTCGGATAAAGGATTGGCCAGGTAACTGGTGAAGCTGGGGGCATGTTCGCGATAGACCATGATGCGAAACTCGACTTCTTTTTCATCCGGCAGACCGAAATCTTTCGGCGGCTTGGACCGATCCGAAGCAAGCCAGCTTTTGGCGCTCTTATAACCGCCAAGGTAATAGCCCCCGTAAGTGCCGCGCACGACGCGATTGGCCATGATTTCGGATTCCCGGCGCTCCTTGCGAGGTTCAACACTATTCGCCTGAGCGAAAACTTCATCCAATGCTTTGCGTCCCAACACGAGATATTGTTCGAACTGATCCGAGGACATGAAGAGCGAGGAACCGACGGTATCAAAAGTGCCTGCGCCGCCATCCGCCGGGAGATCGCGCGCGTCGATCTGTACGCCGAGCAAATCGCGAATAGTATTCTGATATTCACGCCGGTTCAACCGACGCATGGTGATCCGGCCACCTTGATCGCTGAGGGATTTTCGGGCGGCGACAATAGTATGCGCCAGTGTGTCGAGAAACTCGGTCTTGGTAATTTTCTCCGGCTGTTTCGCGTCGTCGGGCGGCATTTCACCGGAGTTAAGTTGATTGAGAATTTTTTGCCAACGGTCGGCATTCTCGACGGAATCGAGTGTGAAAGAGATGTTATCGAGCCGCAGCTTGCCTTTCTGCTTGTCGGCGTTATGACACTCGACACAGTAGGTTTTGAGAAAATCGCGCTGTTTTTCATCCATGCGCGCGTGAACGGGTGGCGAGTCGGCAAACGCAGAGCAGGACAGCACGAACAACAGAGCACAGAGGAAACGCAGAGTTGGGAGGCGGAACGACATAGCGGCGTTAACAGTGCAATCGCGTGATCATGGTCTTAGAATAAGCATACTCTCAGTGGCGGTCGATTGAATTTCAAACAGTGCGCAACACCGGGCGGTAATTTGACGTTTGAGCGCGGGGATTGTTCAAGGGAACGAGGGATGAAAGGGAATTGAAGCGGGCTGAAGCGCTGCGCTCCGGACACGGTGAAACTCACTAAACGTTTCGGCAGAACCAGCCGAGGGACATCCATTCTTCAAACCAGGCTTTGATATCTTGAGAAGAAGGGGCGTTTTTGCGTTGCGACAGGATCGTGGTGACGCAGGCATCGCCTAAAGAGGCGCCGGATTGCAATTCGTGGAGCAGTCGAAATTGCGGTTTCTCCAGGCGCTTGTAATAAACACTGCCGCGATAGCGGTGAACGACGAGGTGAATTTCTTTTTGCGGACGGAGTTTTCGCAAGTACGTCCGCCGGCGTTTGCGTTGCGAATCGATAGCGTTACTGGCTTCACTGCGCAAACCGGCGTCCTGCTTTAATTCAATTAGCAAATCGTCCACGTCGTGATGCACGCGCAGGAGAAAAATATAGGGCTGAAGTTTTAAACTCATTTTGACGGCATCCGCGTCGAGCAAATCGTCGGCCGTCAAGACCGGCAGTTGCGCGTTGTCAAAGGCTTCAATGTGCGCCCATTCCAACCGCGCCATGTCGAGGGCCAACCGGCGTTGTGTGCCACCCCATTCGGGTTGTCGTTCTAAAAATTTCACCAGCCGGCCACCGAGATTGCGAAGCGTGAATGATTCCGATGGGTTTTTCACCAGATAACGATGAGCCAGTTGATCGAAGGCGCGATCGCCCAGCACGGCGCGCAAGCCGGGGAAATCATCATAAAAGCTGTCGAGCACGCGGAACCAGTATTGCTTGTTATAAATCTCCAGGCGTTCAAAGGACGTCAACCGATCATTGGGCTTAATGAATTCGGCGGCGACCTTGGGCATGGGGCGGCCATCGGTCCAGCGTTTCTGCATGACGTAGCCATTCGCGAGCGGGCGCATAATGGCGGCAGCCATGCGGGACTGTAAGGCGCGAAATTCGGCGGCGGTTTGCCGTTTACGCGGGGATGGTTTTGGCGACGCTTTCAAGAAATTGATTGGCCTTCAAAGCCTCGTGGTGGACTTCGTCAAAGGAGGGAATGCGATCATCCCATTCGAGCAGGGTGGCAGTGGGTCCAGCCATTTTGATGGCCTGCGCATAAAGTTTCCAGACCGGATCGATAACCGGGTGATCGTGCGTATCGAGAATGTATTTGCGGTATTTGGTATGGCCTGCAATGTGAATTTGCGCGACGCGATCCGCTGGAATGCTGTTCAGATAATCAAATGGATTAAAACTGTGGTTGCGGGAGGAGACGTAGATATTGTTTACGTCCAGCAGAATGCCGCAATCGGCCTGTTCCACGACTTCATTGAGAAATTCCCATTCGGTCATTTCCGAGACATGAAACTCGGCGTAGCTGCTGACGTTTTCGACGGCGATGGGGGTTTCCAGAAAATCGCGGGTCTCACGGATTTTGCGCGCGGTGACTTTCGCGGCGGCAAACGTGTACGGCATGGGCAACAGGTCGTGCGTGTAACGTCCATCCACACTGCCCCAGCAGAGATGATCCGAAAGCCAGGGCGTTTTCGTGCGCTGAACGAGACGTTTGAGTTTTTTCAGGTGTTCGCGGTTCAGCGGTTCCGCCGAGCCGAAATACATGGAGACGCCATGTTGCACCACGCGATATTGCTCAAGGATTTTATCCAGCAACTCCAGGGGACGCCCGCCATCCACCATGAAATTTTCCGAAATGATTTCAAACCAATCGACGGTCGGCTGGCGGGAAAGGATATGCTGATAGTGTGGGACACGCAGGCCAATGCCGATGCCGTAGTCAGTAAATCCGTTAAAACGATTGGCAGGCATGGTAAATGTATCTGACTGTCAATAAACCAAGAGAGGCGAAGTTGCAACCCTTCGCCTCTCAGCGGATCAAAACAGGAGCGTCACCGGGACACTCCGCGAAAATGACCAGAATCTATGCGCGCTATTTTTTCTTTTCTTTGTTGGTAGCGCAACCGCCCTTGCCT
>JBEHZA010000314.1:0-6319 GCA_048497895.1 Verrucomicrobiota bacterium | reverse complement strand
GAAACTCCGCCTCCACCCGCTCCTAAACCACCCACTTTCACTCCTGAACCCGTTGTTCCATCCAAAGCCGAACCGTCCCTGCAAACCAAATAGTCCATTCCTGAACCATCCAAACCAAAACCTGTCCTCCACGCCCGCGTCGAGGACAAATGCTGAAGTTGCACATAAAAAAATGAAATCGAAATCCCTCTGCCTGGCCACGAGCGCTCTGGTACTGGCCGCCAGCAACGCCGTTTACGCTCAATATGCTCCGCCACCGCCACCCAAGCCCACTCCGGGATTGATCAACGAATGGCTGCGCAAAGACGATCCGTATATGGCTTCATGGGACGTCGGCGCGTCACTGCGTTTGCGTTACGAAGACAAAGACAATGCCGGCTTCGTCAAAGGCAGCACGGGCGCGAATGGTTCGATTTTTGATTTTCGCAATAATCTCCCGGCCGGCGCAGATAATGAAAATGCGTATTTCCTGGAAAAATTGCGGGTGCGCGTCGGTTATACGGATAAATGGTGGAGCGCGCTGGTGGAAGGACGCAGCAGCACCACCACGGGTGATGAGCGGAATCCCAACGCAGAATCCGATGGTCCCATGGATTTGCACCAGGGCTATGTCACGCTGGGCAATCACAAGGAATTTCCACTGTCCCTCAAAGTCGGACGGCAGGAACTTAGTTACGGAGATGAACGGCTGGTGGGCGCTTTCGCCTGGAACAATATTGGCCGGGTGTTCGACGCCGCCAAGGTCCGCTGGCAGAATGAATATTTCGGCGCGGATTTCTTCACCGGCCGGGTGATCGTTCCCAACGACAATAACTTCAATATGTCGAATGATTACGATTGGTTCTCGGGCATCTATGCCACGAGCAAACTGATTCCGAAACAAACGACAGATTTGTATTTCCTTTCCCGCAACGTCGGACGGGGCGGAGCCACTCCGGAAGCCGCCGCTTCGCAAGTGCCCCAGCCGTCACCGCGTGACATCTACACAATCGGGTTGCGCGTCAAATCCAATCCGGGTGATTTTGGCAATTGGGACTACGGCGCGGAAGTCATGGGACAATTCGGCCATTTCAATGACACCCGTTTGCCCGCGGGCAAGCAGAGTCTGGAACATCAGGCTTACGCGCTGGTGCTATTGGGTGGTTACACGTGGAATGACGCCTTTGGCAAACCGCGCGTGGGCTTCGAGTATGATCACGCTTCGGGTGACAGCAATCCGAACGACGGCAAGCACGAGACCTTTGAGAATCTTTTCCCGACGAACCACAAGTTCTATGGGCACATGGATTTGTTCTCGCTGCAAAATATCCATGACATCAGCCTTAACTTCACTGTCAAACCGCATCCGCAAATAACGGTCGGCGCTGAGTATCACGCGTTCTTCCTGGCGAACGCGAATGACAATTTATACAACGTGGCAGGCGCGCCACGGGGCGGAGTGACGACCACACCCGGCACCGGTTATGGAATCAATCCGACCTATAGCACCTACGTCGGCTCCGAAATCGTGCTGACGGCCGGCTACACCGTCACCAAATACCTCGCGCTGGAAGCCGGCTATGGCCACTTCTTTGTGGGCGATTATGTGAAACAAACCTTTGCCGCACCGGGGGTCGGTTCCAAGGATGCGAATTGGGTTTACGTGCAATCGACCCTCACGTTTTAGGGTTAGTTGAGTGAGTTCCCGAAGTTGGTTGATGGGTTCCCAGACAACGCCCGGTCGAGTGACCGGGCGTTTTCCCTGCCGAAAACAAAATCAAACCGTTCCGTAATTATGACCAAAACCGAAATGACCGAAAAGATATTGGCCGCGAAAGCTAAAAAGAAACTTTCGTGGGAACAACTCGCCGCCAAAGTCGGCAAATCACCCGTGTGGGTCACCTCGGCCTGTCTGGGAATGAACAGCATGCCCGCGGAGTTTGCGGCCAAATTGTGCCGGGTATTGGCCTTGCCGAAAGCAGTGGCAGCGGCATTGCAGGAATGCCCAACGAAGACCTGGGAAAAGGCCGTCCCCACCGATCCGTTGGTGTATCGCCTTTACGAAATCGTCGGCGTTTATGGCGAGACGATGAAAGCGTTAATCCATGAAAAATTCGGTGACGGCATTATGAGCGCGATTGATTTCAGCATGGACATCGAAAAAATCCCGGACCCGAAAGGCGACCGGGTAAAGGTGACTCTGAATGGGAAATTTCTGCCTTATAAGCACTGGTAAAGCGTCTTTTTGGCAAGCCGCTTTTGACCGTGCAGAGCGCTTCAAAAAACCGTCAAACTGTAACTTTTTAACCATGTTGCACAGGTTGTAAGAGATTGATTTTGAACCGGCAGGCACGACGTAATCTTCGGTTGATACCGGATAAAAGAGGCCAAAACCGGCCCAAACACCCGATAAACGGTCGCGTTCATGGCTTTTCCACAATCCATGAATCCCATTCATAACATCAATCAAAAGATTGAACCCGCCCTTTTATACGTCCGGCCTCCGTTCTGCTTAGTAGAAGGACAGGTGCTGGATGAGCAAATTTGACCATAGGCTGAGCGACCGTTGCGAAACCGTTTTAAGAACGGCGGAGACGGTTCGTGGCGCTGCGCTGCGGAGGGCCGGAGCATGAGCGCCTGGCCGATTCCCGAACTGGAGAGCGAGCCGACGGCAATTGACAAATTGCTGGCGGAACAACGGCTCCTGACGCCAGTGGCACGGTTCGCGCGCGAACATGATCTGGACCCGCTCCCAAGCAAGGCGCGTTACTATCGCGACTTGATTCCCCTCTCCCTGCCCCAGGCCGGCGAACAATACGGATTTGAAGTGGACCTGGACAAATGCTCGGGGTGCAAGGCATGCGTTACGGCGTGTCACAATTTGAACGGGCTCGACGATGAGGAGACGTGGCGTTCGGTGGGTTTTCTCTACGGCGGCACGGTCTTGAAACCGTTTCAACAAACGGTGACGACGGCGTGCCATCATTGTCTCGACCCGGAGTGTTTGAATGGTTGTCCGGTGCTGGCGTATGACAAGGATCCGATCACGGGCATTGTGCGGCATCTCGATGATCAGTGCATCGGCTGCCAGTACTGCATCTTGAAGTGTCCTTACGAAGTGCCGAAATACAACGCGAGCAAGGGCATCGTCCGCAAGTGCGATATGTGCAGCAACCGGCTGGCGGACGGCGAAGCGCCAGCGTGCGTGCAAGCGTGCCCGCCGCAAGCCATTCGCATCCGCATCGTGAATCAGGCGGAAGTGGCGGCGAAAATTACGGAGACAACGACACTGGTGGCCGGGGCGCCGGAATCGCATTACACGCAGCCAACGACGCGCTACCTCACGCAACGCGAAGTGCCTGCGAATACCTGCGCGGCCGACAACACTTCGCCGCACCTCGAAACGCCGCACTGGCCGCTCGTGTTCATGCTGCTGTTCACGCAAACGGCGGTGGGCGTGTTTTGCGCCGACTTTTTCTTCGGCGGCAAACTGGCGCCAGCAATGTTTGACCGGGTGCATCCGCTGCAAGCCGGGGTGGCGATTGCGCTGGGATTCGTCGGCCTGGGCACCAGCGTGCTGCATTTAGGACGGCCTATGCAGGCGTGGCGCTCGTTCCTGGGTTTGCGGAGATCGTGGTTGAGCCGGGAGATCGTGGTGTTCGGATTGTTCGGCGGATTGATGGGCGTGAAGGCGCTGAGTCTGGCCGCGGGAAATGGTTTTCTGCCCTTGCCGGAAGCTCTCCATAAACTCCTGTGCACACCCGAAAAGATCGCGTTGTTGAATGGCTCACTGGTGTTGAGTGGGTTGGCGGGCGTTTTTTGTTCGGCCATGATTTACGCGGATACACCGCGCCTCCTCTGGCGCACACCGCGCACCGGAATAAAATTTCTCAGCAGCGCGCTCATGCTGGGGCTGGCGGTTTCGTTGTGCTGCGCGAATAGCTGGCGCGGATCGCTGGCGGACCTGAGCACGTTCAATGCAGTCTTGAGCGCAGCGTTGATATTGGTGGCGGCGGGCAAACTGAGTTGTGAAAGCTCGGCGCTGAAGGCTTTCGTAGACGTGGAAACTTCGCCGTATTATCGCGTCTATTTGTTGTTGAGCGGGCCGTTGGCGGCGAAACTGAGAACGCGGTTCGCGTTCGGAATTATCGGCGGACTGTTATTGCCGGGCTTGGTTCTCTTTCAATCGTTCGGAGGCGCGGGTCATTCCAATGGGGCGGCTCAACCGCTCTTCGCGGGCTTGATTTTCGCCAGTTGTCTGGCGGGCGAAGTGTTGGAACGCAATTTATTTTTCATCACGTCGTCAGGACCGAAAATGCCGGGAGGCGTGGGCCTATGAAAACGGCGCTGACAAATAAAGCCCCGTTCCGGATGCACGATGGCGCGTTGACGCGTGAACTGGTGCAACAGCCCGCGCAATTTGGATTGGGCAAAGTGCCCGCGCGGTTGCAACCGGACAATCTGACGAGCATGGTGTGCGGGTTTTGTTCGACGGGTTGCGGGCTGGATATTCATTTGAAAAAGGGGGAGGCGATTAATCTTAGTCCCACCACGGAGTATCCAGTGAATCTCGGCATGGCGTGTCCAAAAGGTTGGGAAGCGCTCACGCCGCTCGCGGCGAAAGATCGAGCGACAACACCGTGGTTGCGCAATGCGGCGGGCAAACTGGAACCGGTGGATTGGCAGACGGCGATGGATGCGTTCGTGAACCGGTTCAAAGCGATTCAAGCGAAGCATGGTGCCGAATCGGTGGCGTTCATCAGTACGGGCCAAATCGTCAGCGAAGAAATGGCGCTGCTCGGCGCGCTGGCGAAATTCGGCATGGGACTCGTGCATGGGGATGGCAATACGCGCCAGTGCATGGCCACGGCGGTAACGGCCTACAAGCAATCGTTCGGCTTCGACGCGCCGCCATACACATATGCGGATTTCGAGCAATCAGACGTGATTGTGCTGGTGGGTTCCAATCTGTGCATTGCGCATCCGATCATGTGGCAACGGGTTTTGCGGAACCCGCATCGGCCGGAGATCATCGTGATTGATCCACGCAAAACGGAAACAGCGATGGCGGCAACACAACATTACGCGCTGTTGCCGAAATCGGATCTGACGCTGCTGTACGGCATCGCGCACATTTTATTCAAGCAGGGCTGGGTGAACCGGGATTATCTTCGCGCCCATACGAATGGTTACGAGGAGTTTGAAAAATTCGTGACGGATTATCCGACGGAGAAAGTGGCGAAAATTGCGGGCTTGAGTGAGGAGCAGCTTAATCATCTGGCGACGACCATTCACGAAGGCAAACGCGTTTCGTTCTGGTGGACGATGGGCGTCAATCAAAGCCACGAAGGCACGCGCACGGCGCAGGCGATCATCAACCTCGCGTTGATGACGGGAAACCTCGGACGGCCGGGAACGGGAGCCAATTCCATCACCGGCCAATGCAATGCGATGGGCTCGCGCCTGTTCAGCAACACAACTAATTTACTCGGCGGACATGACTTTCTAAATCCAGAGCATCGGGAAAAAATCGCAGGCCGGTTGAATCTACCGGTGAGTCGTATCCCGGCGAAAAACAGTTGGGCGTATGACCAAATCATCGAAGGCATCGAAAAAGACCAAATCAAAGGACTGTGGATCATCGCCACCAACACCTCCCACTCCTGGATCAACCAGCACGGGTTCAACCGACTCGTGGAAAAGCTCGAGTTTCTCGTGGTGCAAGACATGTACCACACCACCGAAACCGCCCAACGGGCCGACCTGATATTGCCTGCCGCCGGCTGGGGTGAGAAGGAGGGGACGTTCATTAATTCCGAACGCCGCTTCGGGCTGGTCAAAAAAGTTTCCAAAGCGCCCGGACAAGCGCTGTCCGATTTTAATATTTTCAAACTGATCGCCCATTCGTGGGGTTGCGCGGAGATGTTCCAGGAATGGTCTTCGCCGGAAGCAGTATTCCAAATTCTGAAGCGCATTTCCGCCGGTCAACCGTGCGACATCACGGGCATTACGGATTATCTGATGCTGGATCGTGCCGGAGGCATTCAATGGCCACTGCCCGCCGGCGCACCGCTGCTGGTGAAAGAACGGCGCTTGTTTGAAGACGGTGTCTTTTACCATGCGGATGGCAAAGCGAAATTTCTCTTTGAAGCCTCACAAGCCATGGCGGAACCGCTCTCGCCGGAGTATCCCTTTGTGTTGCTCACCGGACGCGGCACCTCGGCGCAATGGCATACGCAAACGCGCACGGCGAAATCGGATGTGCTGCGAAAATTGTATCCCACGAATGCCTATGTGGAGATCAACCCTCGCGATGCCGAACGCCTGCGCGTAGCCCCGC
>JBEHZA010000313.1:0-6329 GCA_048497895.1 Verrucomicrobiota bacterium | reverse complement strand
TGTCGCCCTCGCCGCCTTCGCCGGCGTCATGGCAGCGCCGATCTATCCCGCCGGCAATTCCGTAGTTGAGCCCCAGCTCTTAACCCATTTGCCAAAGCGGTCGAGATATAGATAGATGACCGGCGTCGTGTAAAGCGTGAGAAATTGCGATACCAGCAATCCGCCTACAATCGAAATCCCCAGCGGTCGGCGCAATTCCGAACCGGTCCCCTGCTCCAAGGCCAGCGGCAACGCGCCCAGCAACGCCGCCATGGTAGTCATCATGATGGGACGGAATCGCAACAGACACGCTTGATAAATGGATTGTTCCGGCGGCAGCCCCTGCTCGCGTTCCGCTTCCAGGGCGAAATCGATCATCATGATCGCGTTCTTCTTCACAATGCCGATCAGCAGAATGATGCCGATGAGCGCAATCAAAGAGAGATCATAGTGACATACCCACAATGCCAGCAATGCGCCTACGCCCGCGGAAGGCAGGCTCGAGAGAATCGTGATCGGGTGAATGTAACTTTCATAAAGCACCCCCAGCACGATGTAGATAACCACGATGGCCGCGAGAATCAGAAACGGCTCACTCTTAAGTGAGGAACGAAATTCCGCCGCGCTGCCTGAAAAGGTTGGCACGACTGTGTCCGGCAATTGAATTTCTTTCTCGGCGCGTTGGATGGCATCCACCGCTTCGCCCAGCGAACCACCGGGCCGCAAGTTGAAGGAGAGCGTGACCGCGGGGAATTGGCCTTCATGCACAATGGCGAGTGGTGCCGTGCCCATTTTCAATTTTGCAAAAGCATGCAGCGGCACCATTTGGCCACTCGTGGATTTGACAAAGATTTGATCCAGTGAATCCGGCTCAAGTTGAAAGCGCGGTTCACTTTCCAACACCACGCGGTATTGATTGAGCTGAGTGAAGATGGTTGAAACCTGCCGCTGGCCGAAGGCATCGTAAAGCGTGTCGTCAATGGCCTGGGTCATCACATTGTAACGGGCCGCTTTTTCGCGGTCCACATCCACCGTCACCTGCAAGCCGCCCGATTGTTGATCGCTGGCCACATCCGTCAATTCGGGCATCTGGCGCAATTGATTCAGCAACTTCGGCGCCCATTCCGCCAGTTCGGTTTCATTGGCATCCTGCAAAGTATATTGATACTGCGTGCGGCTCACCCGGCTGTCGATCTGCACATCCTGCACCGCCTGCATGAAGAGGGAAATGCCCTGTACATCTTTCGTGGCGACTTTTAAACGCTCAATGATTTCATTTACATCCGCCTTGCGTTCCTCGCGCGGCTTCAGGTTGATGTACAATTTACCGGTGTTGACGGTGGCATTCACCGTTCCAGCGCCGACAAACGAGGCCACACTCACGACCTCTGGTTCCTGCCGGACGATTTCTGCAATCTGCCGTTGTCGCTCCACCATGGCCCGGTACGAAATGGATTGCGCGGAATCCGTTACGCCAATAATCAAGCCGGTATCCTGCTGCGGCAGGAGTCCTTTCGGAATCAGGATGTAAAGCCAGACGGTGGCGACGAGCGTGGCGATGGCTACCATGAAAGTGAATGCCTGATGCTTCAAAACCCAGATCAGCCCGCGGTCATAAGCTTTCAACATGCCTTGAAAAAAATTCTCGGTCAGATGATAGAAGCGGCCATGCTGGCTTTCGTCTTCGGCTTTCAGCAAGCGCGCGCACATCATCGGCGTAAGCGTGAGTGAAACAAACGCCGAGACGATCACCGCTACACTCATCGTAATGGCGAATTCCCGGAACAACCGGCCCACGATGCCCGTCATGAAAATCAGCGGGATGAAAACGGCGATCAACGAAACGCTCAGCGAGATAACAGTGAAGCCAATCTGTTTCGAGCCTTTGAGCGCCGCCGCCATCGGTTTCTCTCCCTGCTCGATGAAGCGCACGATATTTTCAATCATCACGATGGCGTCATCCACCACAAAGCCTGTGGAAATCGTCAGCGCCATCAGCGAGAGATTGTCCAGGCTGAAACCGGCCAGCTTCATCACGCCGAAGGTGCCGATAATCGCCAGTGGCAAAGCCACACTGGGAATGACGGTCGCCCAGAATTTACGCAGAAAGACGAAGATCACCATGACCACCAGCGCCACGGTCAGCAGCAGTGTAAATTGCACATCGGCTACGGAAGCACGAATCGTTTCCGTCCGGTCACTCAGAATGGAGACCTTGACCGAAGGCGGTATCGCCGAGCGCAATTTGGGCAGCAAGGCTTTCACGCGATCCGCGGTCTCGATGATATTCGCGCCGGGCTGGCGTTGAATATCCAGAATCACCGCCGGCTTGCCGCCCACCCACGCCGCCATGCGCACATTCTCAACATTGTCGATCACCTGCCCGATGTCTTTCAACCGCACCGGCGAGCCGTTTTTGTAGGCAACAATAATGCGGCGGTATTCGTCGGCGGAAAAAATCTGGTCGTTGGAAGTGATGGCGTACGATTGCTGTTTGCCATCGAAACTGCCTTTGGGTGCGTTGACGTTATTTTGAATCAGCGCGTTACGGACATCTTCCAGACTGATGCCCAAAGCCGCAATCGCCGCCGGATTCACCCGCACCCGCACAGCTGGCTTTTGATTGCCTTCAATGGTCACCAAACCGACGCCGGTTACTTCACTGAGTTTTTGCGCGAGCACGGTATCCGCGAGGTCGTTGACCTTTTCGAGAGGCAGCGTGTCCGAAGTGATTTGCAACGTCAGGATTGGCGTATCAGCCGGGTTGACTTTGCTGTACGTCGGCGGATTCGGCATCGTCTTGGGCAGCACGCCGTTCGCCGCATTGATCGCCGCCTGAATGTCCTGCGCCGCCGCATCGATATCACGGTCCAAATTAAATTGCAGCGTAATGCTGCTGTTACCGAAGGAACTGATCGACGTCATCATGGCCAGACCGCTGATCTGGCCGAACTGCCGTTCCAACGGCGTTGTCACGGAAGAAGCCATGACGTCCGGACTGGCGCCCGGATACTGAGCGGTGACCTGAACCGTGGGAAAATCAACCGGCGGCAAAGCCGAGATGGGCAACAGCAAATAACCCAGGATTCCCATCAACACGACGCCCAGCATGAGCAACGACGTGGCAATGGGCCGGTGTATGAATGGCTCGGAAATATTCACCGGTAATGGGATTACGATCCGGGTTCAGCGTCGTCTTCTTTAGCCGATTTGGCCGGTTTAACTTTGGACCCGGTTTGCAGTTTGTATTGGCCGTCCACCACGACGTGCTCACCGGGATGCAACCCTTCATCCACGAGCGCCTGGCCTTGTTCAATCTGCGAAACCTTTACCGGCCGGATTTCCACCGATAAATCCTTTTTGATCACAAAGACAAAGGCGCCTTCCGGCCCGCGTTGAATGACGGACACCGGAACCACGGCGCTGTCTTTGCGCGTGGTCAGCAATAACCGGGCATTGACGAATTGCCCCGGCCACAACCGCAAATCTTCATTGGGAAAAGTCGCCTTTAACTTGATCGTGCCGGTCGTCGTGTCGATCTGGTTATCAATCACGGCCAGCTTCCCCTGCCCCAAAGGTGAAGTGTTATCCCGATCCACCGCGACCACTGTCAAATTTCCGGCATCCATCTGTTTGTGAATCGCGTTCAGGGTTTGCTCAGGCAAAGTGAAAACTACGGAGATCGGTTTTAATTGCGCGATCACCACCAGGCCATTGGCATCGGTAGCGTGGACAATATTGCCTTGATCCACCTGCCGCATCCCCGTGCGTCCGGAAATTGGCGAAGTGATCGTCGTATAATTAAGCTGCACTTTGGCGCTATCAATGGCCGCCTGATCCGCCTTCACGGTCGCCTCATATTGATCGACCAGCGCTTTCGCGGAATCATAAACCGATTGCGCCACAATTTTCTCCGTGAGCAAATCCGCATTCCGCTTTAGATCGAGCTTCGCATTCACGAGCAGGGCTTCGTCCTGCGCTTTCTTCGCTTCATTTTGCTCTACCTGCGTGGCGAATGGATCGGGATCAATCAGCGCCAGCAAATCTCCTTCCTTAACCTCCTGCCCTTCCGTGAAAGCGATTTTTTTCAATTGGCCATCCACGCGGGCGCGCACCGTCACCGTATTAAAAGCCTGCACTGTGCCCAAGCCATCGAGGTAGATCGGCACATCCTTTTTCGCAACCACTCCGGCCACTACGGGCACGGGAGGAATTCCGCCACCACCGGATTTTTTCCCGCCGCCGGAACCTTCCTTTTCCGATTTTTCAGGGGCGCCACTCTTCTCGGCGGCCTGTTCATTTTGCACGAGGCAGACCGCGGCCAATAAAAATAGAACCCCGGCAACCACCAGACTCATTCGCCGCCAGGACCACGGCCCGCTGGAACCAACGGGCGGACGGCTTGCTTTGAAATCTCCACCCTTATCCGTGTTAACTTGCTGGGCTGAAGTATTAGCCTGTGTCTCTTCTTGATTCGACATACATTAAGCAATCTCTGCTGGGTTCAACACCAGCGATCAGCTATCAGTTTCCGCCCACGTTACACGCAAGCAGATTCTCGATACAACAAAAACACGGGGTAAAATCATGCTGAAAGCAAAAAATAACCCCACCGGAAGGCCGGTGGGGTTGCGCTTGGAAAAAGGACGGTTAACTATTACCGCTGCTGTTTCCTCTGGTTGTCGTTATTAGAATTTCCGAAGCCAGGATTGTTGTTATAATTCCCCGGCACCACCACCCGGGCCGGTTGTCCGTGGGCCGGCGAATCGGACAGTTTCGGACGATAGACTTCCAGGGTTTTTGTTTGCACATCCAGATGTTCATGTGCTCGCGTCGCCGTCGGCGCGCGCAAATCCTGAATATGGATGGTATCGACAGCATGTCCCCGGACCGCGGCCACCCGTGCTGGATCAATTCCGTTATTAACCACGTGCGCGTGCACTTCGGTATTATTGATAGTGGTCCGATTGACGTTTTTGATCACCGTATAATTATTGATGATCGTCGTCTGACTATAGACTTTGCGGATTTCCTCCGGCTGCCGGAAATGCGCGCGCGGTTGCTCTCCCATCTCCCGCAGGTAAGTGAAGTTGAAATGATTCCAATCCAGGCCGAAATCAAAGTTTACATCCACGACCTTGCCGAAATAGGAAAACCGGCCGCTGACCAGATCATAATTCGCATGCGGCGGCAAAGGCGCCCACCCGCAATAATCACCGCCGGAACGCCACGTCACCCAGGCCGGGCCCCACGTCCGGTCCGGCGCCCAGATCCAGCCGTGATGCGGATGCAACTGCCAGCGTCCATAATGGAACACCGCCCAGCCCCACGGATAATCAGATGCCCAATACCAGCCGTAATCCGTGGAAACCCAATGGCCTTGATCCCAATACGGACGCCAATCCCGTTTGCTCACCACAATCGTCGGCTGCCAGTACCATTGATTATCTTCGGCCAGAATCCAATTTCCATACGGGGTCAGTTCCTGGCGGAAATAAGCATCATCCACTGCCACCGTCGGCTGCGTCACCACTGCCGGAGCCATTCCGGGCTGCGGAATGACCGGTTGTGCCGCCGGCGCCGGAACAGCGGCAGCCCCGCCGCTGACCAACATCGCATTCAATACCGCTTGCGAAAGCCCCTGTTGCCGCAAGGCGATCGTGTCATCCGCCGTCAGTTCATAGTTAAGATTCTTGCTCTGCACATAAGCCACAATCGTCTCCTCCGCGAGACCCGCATTGTGCAGTTTAACGACTTCGTTCACCGTCACCGGATTCATGGCCTGGGCTGAACTGAGCGCCATCCAAAGCGAGCATGCACCCAGACCCAGTATTCGTGATATTTTCATTTGGTTATGATTTTTATTTTTAGGGAATTAAATGAAGTCCTTCCTCACCGTAAAATCAGGCTTTTCTGATTACCGGCTGGAGAAAACACATCTGGAAAATTAAGTTTTCCGCAGCGAGTGGTTCACCTTCAGGCGACGTTCCCACTCACTGCGGAATGATCAAAGGTTAAGGGTTCTCGAAAATATTACCGCCAACCGCCCTGCACCCAAACATGCACCCCGCCACGATAGACGTAGTGCGGAGCATACCAGCGGGCACCCCGATGCGGCGGACGGGCCCAATGACCCGGCTCCCATACCCAGCGGCCGTGCCACGCCCAAATCCCGCCGATCCAGATAAATTCAGGCCCGGGCGCGATAGTAACGACTTCCACTTGCGGCGGCGGCGGCGCATCTGACACCACGATTTCCGTTTGGGTTCCTGGAGGAGGTGGCGCTTGAACCACCGTCGGAGCCGGAGCTGCTACTGGAGCCGGGGCCACTACCGTTTCCCGTACCACGA
>JBEHZA010000312.1:0-6332 GCA_048497895.1 Verrucomicrobiota bacterium | reverse complement strand
AGCGCCATGTCGCACTCGCCCGACTGCAGCGCGCGAACGGCGCGATGGACCGCGACCAGCGAGCTCGAGCAGGCGGTATCGACCGCTTCGCTCGGCCCCGTCAGGTTCAGCAGATAGGACACGCGGTTGGCAAGAATGGAATGGGCCAGGCCGGTTGGAGTATGTGCCTCCATATCGGCCTGCTGGCCAAAGAGCAGCCCATCACGTACAACTCCTGATGCAACGGAATCCCCCGCTCCACAAACTGCCGGATGAAATCCGAGTGCGGCACCGGAAACGCCGGCCCTTTGCTGTAATACAAGCCATTCAACGGCGTGCAGGTCTCCTCGAACATCGTCACTGGCTCAATGTCCGCCCCCGTGGGCACAACCAGCACCACTCCGCAATCATCCTGCAAATAAAAGGGTGTCATCTCACCTCCGCTGGCCACCGTCGCCCACCCGCTCTCATGCCGTGTCCGTGTCTGCGTGCGCCCCTCGCTATCCGTGTACGTTTCCGTCACCGTCCGCGACCACCGTTCCTCTACTGACCACTGGTAATGCACACACGCCTGCTCTGCGAGATAACTGGTGAGCGCTCCCTCCACCTCCGCCGTCCCTTTCAATTCCACCAGCCCAATAAACACCCCCGTCGTCTTGCACGTCGGCGTATCATCCACCAACCGCTTTCGCTTTCCCTTGCCCAGCGCGAACAACAACATCACCAACCCAATCCCCAGGCCCAGCCACGGAGCAGCATTCCAAAAATCCGGCGCATTACGCATGTGCCCGCAGCTTAATCATCGCCCCAAAAAAGTCGAGCGCACACACCGCCCAAAACGTCTCTCTTTGTTATTTTGATGCTCAGGTCACAGTCCCAAACGCAACCACTTTATGTTTTCCGCCCCTTCCCCATCCGCGTCTATCCGTGGTTAAAATTTCAGCCGCTTTTACCTTCGAATTTCTTTCGGTAATTCGTCATTCGTGCTTCGTAATTTCCCTTCACCATCTCCGGTGATAATAGTACCTCGGCCCGAAATAAAACCGCACCCCCGGCTCATAATAATACGGCGGCCCATCATAGTAGTAATAGGGGGTCGGCCCGTAAACCGGATAGGGATAAACCGGCTGCGGTAGATTCATGTCGAAGTAAATCTTCTGCGGAACCCGATCCTCCGGCGTCATCATCCGCCCCGTCATAAACACCCGCGTCTGTTGGTACTGATTCGTCGCCAAAGGAAAAGCCCGCACCACGTAATTATACGAACCGAAATCGTGGAATGTCCCATCCCGATCCCCGAAGATCTTGATATGCACTGGAGTATTCCCCACCGATTCCCCATTCGCTTCAATCCGCGCGCCGGGCGCCGAAGCCTCCACCAGCACATCGTAAGCCATCGTGCCATCCGGCCCCCGTTCCGCTCCCGGTGGCAGCGGCGTTTCACAGCCCATTAAAAGCACCGCCATCGCTCCCCATGCGATCCAGTTCCAAATCGTTTTCATACTTTAAAACATCGTCCCCACCCTCCCACCCACCAAGGGAGGACGATACCCCATGACATTTTTGACAACGAAGATTCGTGTTTCAAAACTTTTCCCTCCCTCAACCACCTCAAATTATCCCGGACAAGCCCGGACACTGGTAGCCTTTATCGGTCCCTTTCGACCTGTTTGTCCTATCTCCCCCTCTGCTGGGAACCCTCGGTCGTTTATCCCATACAAAGCCATACAATCCCATACGCCGCGACCTCGTCCCACCCATTCCGCACTCACTTATCCCTGAATAGCCCTGAATAAGCCTGACAACCCCTAACACGCCCCACCTTGGCTTCTGCGTTCTCAGTCGGTTCCCCTCTTTTTTTTTGGGGGGGGTTAGGGGTCGGCTCCCTTCCCCATCCGTGTTCATCCTTGGTTTTTAAAAAAGTTTGGCCTCTTTCGCGTATTTCGTGGTTAATCTTCGCACTTCGGGCTTCTTTCGGATTTCGGTATTCGGAAATTCGTCATTCCACCAATGTCAAAGAACAAAAGCCAATCAGCTCGCCCTGCGGGTCGTCACCCATCCGCACGCGTTCACTCATTCGCTTAAAAGTTTTGGCCAATCCGTCTCGCCAGCAGTTTAATCTCCTTTGGGCTTTTCCACCTTCCAATCACCGTCGCCCGAACAAATACATTCGAGTTAGCTACTGATAAACCATTTGACTTCCCCTGTCAAACCCGATTGAGAATCCTTTCCCCCCTTTGCCGGGCCGGCTTCAACCCGATGAACTCAAAATGGCTGCGCCCATCACTCCGGCTACCTCATGCGTGAAGGCAACTTGATGATTTCGCCATCCACTGCAAACGCGCCATAGCCGCGATGATGCAGCATGCGCGGATTCTTTTTCGACCGATCGATCCATGCTTTCACCACCTCAACAATGAAGATGCTGTAACGGTTCACCAGCCGGCCATCGATCACCTTGCATTCCAAATTGGCATAGCACTCGTCAATCAGCGGCGCGCTCACGCACGCGGCGGGGGACGGCGTCAGGCCAAAAGTTTTAAACTTATCAATTTCCCGCCCGGACGTGTTCCCGCATGCCACCACCGTCTTGGCCAGCTCTGCCGTCGGAATATTGATCACGCACTCTTTGGATTTCTTCACGAGGCCGAATGTATAATCCCGGTTGCTGATCACGCACGCCAGGATCGGCGGCTCGAAATCAATCATCATGTGCCATGACATCGTCATGATATTCGCCCGCCCGCCCATGGCACTGGAAACCAACACCACCGGTCCCGGCTCAATCAGGGCGTAAGCTCTGGCTAACGGTAAATTACATTTGGCCATCAGGAATGCTCCCGTACATTTATTTCCAGCTCCGGATCTCCGGCAATTTGCGCGGCACCAGCGGCACTTCACCCGCTGGCACGCCCACAATAATTGGCGCAATCGCGGTCATCTCCGCCGGAATGTCCAATTCCGCTTTCCACTCCGGCCGGTTCAACGCCCCGATCGCGAGACCAATGACACACGTGCCCAGCCCCTGCGCGCATGCGGCCAGCATCAGATTTTCCGCGGCCAGCCAGCAATCCGCCACCACAAACTGGCCCATCGGCCGGCTATAAATGACCAGCAGCGTCCACGCATTGTAAAAAACGTGAAAATCAGGCCGGTTCACCAGTTCCAGCAGATGCCTGGCCCGATCCGCATCGAGGCTTTGCGCCTCCAGCCGCACTTGTTCCTTCGCACTCTCCGACAAACGATCCAACCGGTTCCGGTCCTCGATGATCGCAAACACCCAGGGTTCTTCGTGCATGGCCGTCGGGGCCTGCACCGCCGCCGCCAGCAATTGGTGAATAACCGCTTGATCGAGTGTCCCAGGCAAATAATTGCGCACCGAACGGCGTTGATAAATCGCCTCCATCACACTCAGGGAAACTTCCGGTATGATCGCTTTCGGGATGTTGCTCATAGTTCTTTAAGAGTAAGTTCGTCAGTTCTTCGCTGATTTGCTGGGAAATTCCGGGCGCTTTCGCATTCCTTATGAATGACATCACCTCGGTATTTCATTGGCGCCCAAAAATCGCCTTATGGAAAATACTCTGATCGGATTTTCCCTGACCGGCTCTCCTGCAATTGGCGCACCATCCACTCATTTTGCCCTCCTTACGCCATCGACTATCCCCATCCCCTTACCCGCGTCAGCTCCAGCCCGGCATTCACAACGCCCTCCACGCTTCCGCATTCTGCCGGTTCATCAATCTTTACTTCTGTTTAAAAATAAATTGTTGACATATAAACAATATATCAATAAACATTCACCCATGAATGCTGCATCGACCAATCCGGGCCCGCGTTACGAGGCCCTGTTGCAACTGCTCCGCACCGCCGAGACCCTTTGGAATGCCAGCCGCACTTTCTTTGCCCGTTGGGATCTCGGCCCCAGCCAGTTTAATATCCTGAATCTGCTTTACCGCCAGCCTGAAGGCCTCACCCAAACCGAACTGGGCCGCGCCCTCATCATGCACCGCTCGAACGTCACCGGTCTCGTGGACCGCCTCGAAGCCCGTGGCCTCGTCCAACGCAAAACCAGTCCCGACGACCGTCGCATCTATCGCGTCATCGTTTCTCCCGCCGGTCGGGAACTGTTGCAGGAAATCCTCCCCCACTATTATGACACCTCGGAAAAAGTCTGGGGTGACATCTCTGTGAAACGCGCCGAACAAATCGTCGCCGAACTCCGTCGCATCAGCGCCAACGCTGAAGAAATTGCCAACCGCTCGAACTCCTAAGTTTCATGAACACTCGCAAAAACTACCCCCTGCTGCTCGCCAGCCAGTTTCTCAGCGCCCTCGCGGACAACGCCATTCTCCAGGTCATCCTCGGCCCGCTTATGGTGCAGTTCAAGAACGGCCAGATCACCGAACAACAACAAAGCATCGCGAATATTATCTACACCAGCGTCCTCCTTGT
Source organism: Verrucomicrobiota bacterium (assembly GCA_048497895.1). Taxonomy (GTDB): domain Bacteria; phylum Verrucomicrobiota; class Verrucomicrobiia; order Limisphaerales; family JBEHZA01; genus JBEHZA01. The sequence goes on along the minus strand of JBEHZA010000312.1, from coordinate 1,898 downwards.
TCCCTACGTGCTATTCGCCACCTGGACCGGCTATCTGAACGATCGTTATCCTAAGACTCTCGGACTGCTCGGTGGCAACGTCATCAAACTCATCGGCACCGGCGTCACCATGGCCGGAATTTGGTATGGTCCCGTCTGCCAGGGCTTCGGCTATTTCATCGTCGGCATCGGCGCCTGCCTTTACTCGCCCGCGAAATACGGCATCCTGCCCGAAATCCTCCCACGCGAACGCCTCGTCAAAGCCAACGGCACCGTCGAACTCCTCACCCTTGTGGCCATCCTGCTGGGCAGCATTTCCGGCGCCGCCATTATTGATAAACTGCCGGTGCAAACCTGCTATTTCATCGTGGCAGGCATTTACGGCCTCTCTCTCGTGCTCAACCTGCTCATGAGCCCCACCCCGGCTTATCCCAACGTTCAACTCCGCGACAGCACCCATGAGTTCAAGCACAACCTGCTCGAAATCGTCAAACACGCCCGCCTTCTTCGGATTCTGATCGGCACCAGCCTGTTCTGGATTTGCGGCGCGCTGTTGAAAATGAATTTCCAACCCTGGGGACAGCAAGTGCTCCACCTCGGTTCCATGCTCCAAATCAATCTGCTCGGTCTCTGGCTCAGTGTCGGTGTCATGATCGGTAGCGTGCTCGCAGGCCAATGGTATAAAGTCGGCGACCTCACGGCCGCCCGTCGTCACGGCTTTTTCCTCGCCGGCACCATTACCCTGCTGGGGCTCACCCAATGGTTCATGAAAATCGGCCTCACCAACCCCAGCTACTTCGTCATTCCCGTTCTGATCATCGCCGGCATTGCTGCGGGGTTATTCCTCATTCCGCTCAACGCCGCTCTGCAAGCCGAATCGCATCAGGATAAACTCGGCAAAACCATCGCCACGCAAAACCTGCTGGAAAATCTCGCCATGCTCGGCGGCAGCACCTTTGCTTTTATCAACGTCAAAATCGGTTTCAACCCCTCGCAACTTCTGCTCGCGCTGGCCGTGCTGGTGTTTCTCGTCGTCACCTGGCTCCGCATCCCGAAAAACGAAACCGCCCCAGCCACCGTTGCCCATTGATCCGTGAACTGGAACACCGCCATCTGGAATCGCGAGCCGCTGACCTTCAAGTCCGGTTCCCTCTACGCGCTCGGCGCGTTGGTGAGCTTCCATCTCGCCAACACGGTCCCGGCGTGCAGTTTCCTCATGCTGGCATTCCTCTTCTGCTGGCTCCAATTGGCGCGCATGAACACGTCGCGTCAGGCCATGAACCTGGGATATGCGCTCGGCCTCCTTTTATACGGCCCTCAACTCGCCTTCTTTTGGAAAATATTTAACGTGGGAGCCATCGCCTTGTGGCTTGTGCTCGCTGCCTGGCTGGGCCTCTTTCTCGTCTTGCAACGCCTCTGCTGGCTCCGTTTCGGCCCCTTCAAAAGCGCGTTACTGGCGCCGTTTCTCTGGCTCGGCCTCGAATATTTTCGCAGTGAACTCTACCACCTGCGCTTCTCCTGGTTCAGCGTTGGGTTTACTTTTTACGAACCGCAACAACTCTGGCTCCCCGCGCACTTCGGCTTTTATGGCGTCGGTTTCGTCTTGATGACCCTCGCGATGATTATCGCCCTGCTTCCACGCCGCTGGGCCATTCCGTCTGGTGTTATCGTGTTAACTGCCCTCGCGTTCTCGTTAAATTCAAAACCAGCGTTGATGCCCACCGCCTCCACGGGCACCAATCAAATCCAGGTTGCCGGAGTCCAACTGGAATTCCCCTCCGAACCAGAAGTTCTAAACGCGCTTGATAAATTACACACCCGCTTTCCTTCCTCCGATCTGCTGGTGCTCAGCGAATACACCTTTGATGGCCCCGTTCCTGAATCGATTAAAAGCTGGTGCCGCACTCATAAACGTTATT
>JBEHZA010000311.1:0-6384 GCA_048497895.1 Verrucomicrobiota bacterium | reverse complement strand
GAACGTTTGGGTGGTGCCGGTACTACTCTTCGTGGTTTTCCACCTCGTCCCGTTGTCAACGGAAGGGGATACTCATTGGATCATGGACGGAGTGGCGGCGCTTCTCGGGGTGCAGTTGGGAAATTACTCGCTGCGCCGACAACTGTTCCCTCAGATCACGCCGCGCATGTCACTATGGCAATTGGTAATCTCATTCTCGCTGGGGATTGGTGGCTCGGTGTTGTTTGTGCTCGTAACCGTGTCGATGCCTCGCGAGTTTGGCTGGCCAATGGTTGGTCTTGCACTGGCGTTTCTCGTGCTCTATTTGGCCTATGTTTGCGGAGGTGGAATGATCCTGCTTAGAAAGGCAGGCGTTTTCAAACCCGCTCCCGAGCGTTTGCAACGGATTGTGCGGGAAAACGCCGAGCGGATGAATGTAACCGTCGGTGAAGTGTGGGTTTATCCGGGCGTCCAGGCGCAGGCGTTTGCTCTGCCCACGACGCGCGGCTTGCTCTTCAGCGAACCGTTGTTGGACCAGTTTGACGACGACGAAATCGGCGCGATTTGTGCCCATGAACTCGGTCACCTGACGGAATCCAAGGGCACCATGGCTGGCCGGGTGGTGGGGGCGATGTCGGTGTATCCCGTTATTTTCATCGTCCCGTCCGTAGCGCATTTCGGCCATATCGGGTTAGCGGTGCCATTTATTTTGATGTTTGTTGCCAGCCTGTACAGTCAAAGGCTGGCCCATCGGATGGAAAAAAGGGCGGATGCGCTGGCTTCCAGCGAGCAGGCAGAGCCGGGGATTTACGCTCGTGTACTGGAGAAGCTATACCGGCAAAATTATCTTCCCGCCGTCAATCCGAGCGATCGTAAAACCCACCCACACCTTTACGACCGGATGATTGCCGCTGGCATTACGCCGGATTATCCGCGCCCCAAACCGCCGGAAGACGCTACCTGGATTGGCGGACTATACATTGGGAGTTTGGTTATTTTGGGAGCCTGCTATTTAGTGGGACACGTGTTCTAATGAATTGATTCAGGGAAAAAAGGAAGGGGGCCTCCAGGCCCCCTAGCCGGCCTCGCTGGATAACCTCGGAGTAAACCAAGGCGGAAGCCATTAGAGACTTCAATATCGGTAAACCGCCCTCTTTCGTCAATCCCAAAGGCCGATCGTTCTATGGGAATATCACCCCATAAAATCCCTTTAAATTTTACGCGGGCAGGGGTTAGAATCGCGCAACCCTGAATTCCATTGAATAAATCGGCTTTATATCCGTCATTTCTGCCAGTGACCCGGCGATAAATGCGTAACCTTACCAAAATCCTCCTGCTGCTGTTGTCGCTGGCGTTGCCATGCTACGCGTCCAAGCCGGAGCGGGCGTTGAGTTACGTCAACGATGTGGTGCCGGTGGTGACCAAGGCCGGTTGCAATGCCGGGGCCTGTCACGCCAAGGCGGGCAGCGGTCAGAACGGATTCCGGCTCTCCCTGCTCGGTTTCGAACCGGCGGAAGATTACGAACACATTGTCATCGAAGGGCATGGCCGGCGGGTTTCACCCACGGCGCCGGACCAAAGTCTGCTACTGTTGAAAGCGAGCAATCTCGTGCCGCATGGCGGTGGCAAGCGGCTTGACCCCGGTTCGGAAGGTTACCAATTGATTCGTGCGTGGATCGGGCAGGGGATGCCCTATGGCAAGGAGACGGATCCCAAACTCGTTTCCATCGAAGTTCAACCGAAGCGGAATTCCCTCAAGATTAAAACCAAGCAGCAACTCAAAGTGCTCGCTCACTATTCCGATGGCCAGGTCCGCGATGTCACCCACACCGCGCTCTACGAATCCAATGACAAAAGCATGGCGGAAGCTGGTGACACGGGATTGGTGCAAATTCTCGATCTTCCCGGAAACGTCGCCGTCATGGTGCGGTATCAGGGAATGGTGTCTGTATTCAGTGCTTCCATTCCGCTCGGGGCTAAAGTCGTAAATTTGCCACCGGTAAAAAACTTCATCGACGAACTCGTCTTTGCCAATTTGAAACGGATTGGCGTGCCGCCTTCACCGGTTTGCGATGACGCCACCTTTATCCGCCGTGTCTCGCTCGATATCGCCGGTCATCTGCCAACCGTAGAGGAAGCGAACACTTTTCTTGCCAGTCAGGAACTGGACAAGCGCGACAAGCTGATCGAGACGCTGCTCAACAGCCCGGATTACGCAGATTATTTCGCGAACAAATGGGCCGCCATCCTCAAGAACAAACGCGATGACACCAGTGACATTACGGCGAATTTCGCCTTCCATTCCTGGTTGCGTGACGGCTTGCTGGCGAACAAACCCTACGATCAAATGGTCCGCGAAATTCTGGCGGCCACGGGCACCGTAGTGGCCAATCCCCCGGTGGCCTGGTACAAGCGCGTGAAGGAACCGGCGCAGCAGATCGAAGACGTGGCGCAGCTTTTTCTCGGCGTCCGGATGCAGTGCGCGCAATGCCATCATCATCCGTTTGAGCGCTGGAGCCAGTTGGATTACTACAGCATGTCGGCCTTCTTTAGTCGTGTGGGCCGCAAGCCGACCGCTACGGCGGGTGAAGATGTCATTTTCCACAAGCGCGGGCTTGCGCAAGCGGAGAATAAGAAAACCAAACTGATGGTGAAACCGGCGGCGTTGGGTGACGTAGCGCTCGATATTCCACCGGATGAAGACCCGCGCTTGCGCCTTGCCGATTGGATGAGCAGCAAAACCAATCCGTTCTTCGCGAAATCGCTCGCGAACCGGTATTGGAAACATTTCTTCCGTCGCGGTCTGGTGGAACCCGAGGACGATATCCGAGACACGAATCCGCCGACGAATCCTGAATTATTGGAGGCGCTGGCGCAGCATTTTATCCAGAGCGGCTTTGACTTGAAAGCCATGGTGCGCGTCATCACGCAATCGCAAACCTATCAACTCAGCGCGATGCCGAACGATTTCAATGCCGTCGATCAGCAGAATTTTTCCCACTATTATCCGAAGCATTTGCCAGCGGAAGTGCTGCTGGATTCCATTGATCAACTGACCGGCGCGCGCACCGATTTCGCCGATCTGCCACCGGGCACCCGCGCCATTTCGCTGCCGGATAACAGCTACAATCGCGCGTCGCCATTCTTGAAAGTGTTTGGCCGTCCCGAAGGCGCGAGCGTCTGTGAATGTGAACGCGTGCAATCCGCCAGCCTCACGCAAAGCTTGCACTTGATGAATGCCGCAGATGTGAAAGCCAAGTTAACCACGAGCAATGGCCGCGCCGACCGCCTCGCCAAGAGCCCCGCTCCCGACGGGGATAAATTAAAGGAAATCTATCTGGCCGCCTATCAACGCGCGCCTCAGCCCGATGAATTAAAGGTGGCCGAAACCTATCTCGCACAACCGCGGCTGGACGCCCAGGGCAAACCAATCGATGTCACTACTGCCAAACGAATGGCCTACGAAGACATCCTCTGGGCGTTGATCAATACGAAAGAGTTTCTCTACAACCATTAACTTATGTCGCGTAACCTCATCATCGGATTTGTTACTGGCGTTACGTCGTTGTGGTTCGCCTCCGTCGCCATCGCCCAATCAGTCGGACTTCCCGCTCCACGATTGCTCACGGTCATGCCGATGGGCGGTCAGGTGGGGACGCAAGTCGAGGTCACTATTACCGGCGAAAGCATCGATGATTCGTATGACCTGCTGTTTTCTTCCCCGAAGATTACTGCAAAACCGAAAACCGCTGCCGACGGTAAAACGGTGCCGAATAAATTTATCGTCACGATTGCCACCGATGCCCCGCGGGGCGTTCATGACGCGCGGTTGATGACCCGGTTGGGCGTTTCCTCCGCCCGCGCCTTTGTGGTGGATACCCTGCCCGAAGTCACGCGAGTGCAACCGAACACGTCGCTGGAAACCGCCTTGGAACTTCGGCCCAATACCATTTGCAATGCCACCATCACCCGCAAGGCCGTGGACTATTATACGTTTCAAGGCGTGAAGGGAAAACGCGTGGTTGCCGATTGTGCGGCGGCAGGCATTGATTCAAAATTGGCAGCGGTATTGATCGTGGCTGATGCGCAGGGACATGATCTGCTGGTGAACCGGACCGGTGGCACGGTGGATTTCACGCCGCCAGCCGATGGCAAGTATTGTCTCAAAGTGCATGGGCTGACCTTTCAGGGTGGTGCTGAATACTTTTACCGCTTGGCCCTGCTGGACGCTTCCGGCAGCGAGATGCCGCCGCGCCAGCCCTCGACTCAGACGGTAAGCTCCTTCTCCTGGGCGCCCGATGCGAAATCCACCCTCACCAAAATTACCGAAATCGAGCCGAACAATCTTCCGGCACAAGCGCAGAAGATTACGCTGCCCTGTGAGATCACTGGCAAATTCTATCCCGCCGCCGATGTGGACACGTTTGAATTTGAAGGGAAGAAGGGCGAGGTCTGGTGGGTGGAAGTGGCGTCCGAACGGTTGGGCTTGCCGACCGATCCTTTCGTGTTGGTGCAGCGCGTTACGAAAGAAGGCAATCAGGAGAAACTCACCGATGTCGTGGAACTGAACGATATTCCAAGCCCGATGAAACCGTCCAGCAACGGTTACTCTTACGATGGACCGCCGTATGACGCGGGTTCAGCGGATGCGTTGGGAAAAGTGGAACTCAAAGAAGATGGACTGTATCGTCTCCAAGTGCGCGATTTATTTGGCGGCACGCGTAACGATCCCCGCAATGTGTATCGCTTGATCATCCGCCAGGCGGCTCCTGATTTTTCGCTCGTGGCCTGGGCGCTCCACATGGAATTGCGGAATGGCGACCGCGCTGCGTTATCCAAACCGATTGCCTTGCGGGCGGGCGGCACCATGGCGTTTGAAGTGGTCGTCGTGCGCAAGGATGGATTTGAAGGCGATGTTGAATTGAGCATGGAAGATTTGCCAGCGGGTATCACGGCCTGCGGCTTGAAGATTCCCGCGGGAAAATCAAAGGGCATGATGATCATCACCGCGGCAGAAAGTGCGCCGCGTTCATTTGGCATCGCCCGGTTGATGGGCCGCGCGCAGATCAATGGCGCGGTCGTGAGCCACCCTTCGCGGATGGCCTCGCAAACCTGGCCGGTTCGGGATGCGAGCCAGGAAATTCCCAACCCGCGCTTGATGGTGGACATCCCGGTATCGGTGGGGGGATTTGAACCCGCGCCCGTTACGGTGGCGCCGGTTGAAAGCAAAGTCTGGCAGGTCAAGGCCGGTGAAAAAATCACGATTCCTTTTAAAGTAGCCTGGCGCAGTGAATTCGCCGGGGCGATCAAGCTGAAGCCAATGGGAGTCGGTTTTGAAAGCGTGAAGGAATTGGACATTCCGTTGAAAGCCTCGTCGGCCGAAGCGGTCATTGATCTGGCGGCGTTAAAGACGGCTCCGGGTGAATACGCATTCACGTTTTTCGGCGAAGCCGTCACCAAATATCGTTACAATCTGGCTGCGGTGAAAGTCGCTGAGTCTGCTCAAAAACAGGCTGAGGACGAAGCTGCCGCCGCCGAGGCAGAAGCAAAGAAACTCGCGGATGAAGCGAAAGCCGCACCCGCAGAGAAGAAAGCCGCCGCTGATCAGGCTGCTAAAGCCGCTGCCGATCGACAAAAGGCCGCCGATACCGCCCGAACCGCGGCTGCGAATCGGGCCAAAGCCGTATTGCTGGCCGCTACGCCCGCTGATACGGTGGATATTCTGGTTTCGGAACCGATTCATCTTCTGGTCACCGCTGCCGACAAGAAATGATTTCCTGCCGCCCCCATTATCAGACTCCGTTCATGAGCGTACTGGCGCGATGGTGCGGTCTGCTTTTGAGCTTGCTCCTGTTCCGGGCTGAAGCTTCAGAAATTGATTTTTATCGCGACGTTTATCCGATCTTAAAAGCCAACTGCATCTCCTGCCATAACAAGTCCACGCACAAGGCCAGTCTGAACATGGAGACGCCGGAGTTGATGCGTAAAGGTGGCGATACCGGCCCTGGAGTTATTCCAGGTAAAGGCTCCGAAAGCCTCATCCTGCAAGCCGCAGCGCACAAAGGGGACGTCATCATGCCGCCCAAAGGCAACAAGACCGGGGCGGTCAACCTGACGTCCAGGGAACTGGCGTTGCTGAAATCATGGATCGATCAAGGAGCGAAGCAATCGGTGCAGCAAGCCCGTCAAGTGGTCTGGCAACCGTTGCCGCCGGGGGTGAATCCGATTTACACCGTGGCCATGACCAGGTCCGGGCGTTATGCGGCCTGCGGTCGGGCCAACCAGATTTTTCTGTATGACCTTGCCACGCGGCAATTCGTCACGCGACTGACGGATGACACGTTGAACAAGCGCAAGTCTGCGTCCAATGCCGGTGTCCGGCTGGGCGGCCACGCCGGACCCAGC
>JBEHZA010000310.1:0-6409 GCA_048497895.1 Verrucomicrobiota bacterium | reverse complement strand
TGACAGCGTAGTACATGAGATCCTCGCGCGGATTTGCGGGTTGATTTCCGCCAATCATGGATCGCTGATTCTGATCACCCCAAAAACGCATGTATTGCAAATCGTCGCGGTCGTCGGCAGTGATTGGACGCCGGAAAAACAAGCCTGCGCGTTAACCGTGGGCGAAGGCATTACGGGCCGGGTAGCGGCCACCGGGTTGCCCTATATGTGCAATGACACGCGGGCGGACCCACACTATTTCACGCTTTTCAACAACGTCGCTTCCGAACTGGCAGTGCCCGTCATTTCCCAAGGACAAATCCTGGGCGTCATCAATATTGATAGCCCGGAATTGAATGCGTTTAAGGATGAAGATTTGGAATTGGTCAGCATTCTGGCCGAACACGCGGCCATCGCCATTGAGAATGCCCGCCAGTTTGAGGTGGCCAAAACCGCGCGGGAAGAATGGCGGCAAATTTTTGAAGTAATGCAGGACGGCATGCTGATTTGCGACCGGCATCTCCACATCTACCGCGTAAATCAGAGCTTTTTAAAATTCTTTGATCTGGCGCCTCAAAACCTGATCGGTCAGCCGATTGAAGCTGCGTTGAGCAATTTGCCGGTATTCCGGGGACGTCCGGACATTTGGGAACGGTTGCGCCAATCCGAAAACTGGGACCAAAAAGTCTATGATCCCCTGACCCGGCGCAGCTATCAAATCAATGGAGCACGCGATAAGTTGAACGGTGATCCCATGACCATCCTCACCGTGCGTGAAACCACCCGGCACGATGAATTGCAGGAAAAAGTTTATCAGTCCGAGAAATTGGCGTCGCTGGGCCAAATGGTGGCAGGCGTCGCTCACGAATTAAATAACCCACTGCAAACGATTCTGGGCTTTTCCGAACTGTTATCCCGCAATCCCCGCTCGGAACAGATTCCCGAACAAATCCGTCTGGTGCATCAGGAAGCCAAGCGGGCCAGCCAGATCGTCAAGACCTTGCTCCTGTTCTCCCGCAGCCAACCGCCGGAACTGGCGAATGCGCGGCTCGACAATCTGGTATTGGATGCCATTCAGGAGTGGCAGCAGGCGTATCAATCCTACCAGATTTCACTCGATATCGATTTCTCACCGCAACCGGTCTTTGTCAGTGTGGATGCGTTTCAAATCGGCCAGGTCATTCATAATATACTGAACAACGCGCAACAAGCGCTGCTATCCCATCCGCCCATCGGTTTCCCGCAAATTCGCATTGCCCTGGAAACCGGCTCCGGCCGGGCGTTACTGAAATTTATTGATAACGGCCCCGGCATTGAAGAAGAGCATCTGAACCGCATTTTCGATCCGTTCTTTACCACAAAAAAGGGCAGCAAAGGCACGGGGCTGGGATTGTCGCTCTGCTACAGTATTTTGAAGCAGCATCAGGGAAGAATCTGGTGCGAGAGCCAGCCCGGCGCCGGAGCGGCCTTCTTTCTCGAACTTCCGCTTGTCACCAGTAAATCACCTCCCAATGGGAAGGAGAAAAGCGGCCCGGCGGCATTGCAGGCCACGCGCATGCTGATCATCGATGACGAACCCGCTATTGGCCGGCTCATCAGTGAGATTTTATCGCACGAGAATATTAAAACGGAATTTGTGACGGACGCCACGATTGCGCTGAAACTGGTTGCCAAAAATGAATACGATTTGATTCTGTGCGATTTAAAAATGCCGAAGATGAACGGCAAGGAATTTTACCAGCGCCTGTGTCAAAGCCATCCACAACTGGCCGAGCGCGTCCTGTTTGCCACTGGAGATATCGCCGCCGAGCACGCCGACCTGCTGGGCCAGCGCGGTCCGGAGGATGTACTGCACAAACCGTTTGATATCGCCAATCTCTTGCAGCGGGTGTCGGAAAAACTGGATCGGATTCGTGCCGGTTCCGTTATTTCTGGGTAAGGCGGTCGATTTCTTTCTGGTAACGGTTCGCCGCTTCGGTCTTTTTCAAAGCCTGCGCCAGCGGCAGCAGTTTCTGGTAAATGGCCAGTTTTTCGGGATAATCGTAATACTCTTTTAAAAAGTCTTCGTACAGTTGATAAGCCTGATCATTGCGGGAAAGCGAAGCCTGACGTTCGGCCAATGTCAGCAGCAACCGTTTCTTCTGTTGCGGTGAAGGATTCTGTTTCAACGCGTCGGCATAGGCATCAGCCGCACTTTCATTTTTTCCAATCGTGACATAAAGATCACCCAGCTTTTCGTAGATTGCCGGACCCTTTTCGGTTTTCGGGATGGTATCGATATATTGAATCATCCGTTCCGGTGATTTCTTTTGCACCAGATTAAAATTGATAGCCCACAGATGAGACCATTCCACATAACCGCTGGCGCGCCGGACGAGGTCCTGATGCAATATTATCGGTCCCTTGCGGAAGGGCCGGTACAAGGGATCACCCACTACCGTGGTTTGCCAGGAGAGCGTGGCCTGACAGGCGTACGCAGCCTCTCCAAAGCTGTAGGCCTGGGAAATAAACCGGGCACAAAAGGTGGCCACGTCCGGCGTGCCGGACAGGTAAGGTTCATCCACGCTGCCCATGGTGATGGTCGCGCCCTTGGCGAGAAAAGGCCCCACCCAATGCTGGCCCGCATCACGAATCTTGTGACCGCTATAGGAATGAAGATGATAGGCGAACGCCCCCGGCATAAATTCGACCTGGGGCAAGGTAAAGGGACCGGAAACACCGTTGTCGTACCAACCGGCATAAAAAGCGATGTGACTCATTGGGAAGGAAGCCGAAAAAGTCGCGGGATGATTATCAATGATCGTTTCGTACCCGGATCGCTGGCAGACGTCCGCCGCGCCTCGAAGCCAATCATCGCCTGTTTTGTATTCACCTGAGGTGATGTCGCGCAGATCAAAATAAGCGCGGCCCCATAAACCGTAATTCTCCGCCACGATCGCTTTATCGACCAATCCTTTGGCAATCGCCGCGCTGGGTCCATCCAGGCGGGTTACCAGCAGGATACCATTCGTCGGATTGAGTGAAGCGGCATTCGTAACGCCGTAAAAGGGGCTGGGCTTGGGACCAGTCAGACGCAGTTTGCGCTCATCGATCGGCAGAAGGGCCAACTCACTATCCACGGCGGCGCCGTTATTGCGAAGCTCGGCCTGCACCTTATCCATATTATCCTCGACCCAGCCGTTATCATGTAAAATGCGCACCGGCACGCCGTAGCAAAGCACCGCGTAGCGAATGGAAGAAGCGGTAACCCGACGGACAACTTCCCGTGGATTGCCATTGGTAGCGGGTTTGATTTCTTCGCTGATGGTCCAAAGCCCATTTTTCTCCAACCCGCTGAGCAAAGGGTGTTGCAAGTCTTTCCGATACTCCGACCGGGTCATCGTGTCTGTCTCCGGCAGATTGAAACCGAAAACCTGCTTATCCGGCACATGGCGAACGGCGGCGTAATATTCCGCCACCGACTTGGATTCCGGCATCCGCTTATTGTAAACCACCACGACAGCCTCTCCGGATTCAGCGGGGACCGCAGCCAAAGCACGGCCACATATCAAGTTGAGCATCAAGCCCAGCAGGCCCGTCCATCCAACCCCGCGCAACGGCTTCCATTTAGTTGTCATAACTTACCTTGAGACCGTCATAGGCGAGTTCCACGCCCGGTGGCAGCTCGGCTTGATCCACATCATGATCATAATCGTGCGTCAAATGAGTCAAATAATTCCGGCCTGCACCAATGCGTCGCGCAGCCGTCAGAGCTTCATCCAGGCACATATGGGTCCAATGCGGTTCCTTACGCAAGGCATCCAGCACAGCCACTTCCACACCGCGGGATTTCTCCGCAACATCTGCTGGCACTTCTTTGCAATCGCTCAAATATACGAGCCGCTTTTTACCGGCTTGTTCAAATAAAAAGCCGGTGGAATCCATTTTACCATGCGGCAAAGGCAGAGCGGTAATCCGCAAATCGCCGACTTCAAACGTGCCTTCCACTTCGTGCGGTTCCGGAATAAAGTAACCTTTCGGCCACGGACCATCATGAAAGGCGTAAGCGAATACCCGGCGCAAATCCTTCATCGTCGCCGCACTGGCGTAAACGGGAATGCCTTTGCCTCCCAGAATGTCGCAAAAGCGACGACAATCATCCATGCCCATAATGTGATCGGCGTGGGAATGAGTCACCAGAATCGCATCGAGGCGTTTGATGTTCTCGCGCAGAACCTGCACCCGGAATTCCGGCGTGGTATCAACCACGAGTTGCACTTGATCCGTCGCCACATAGATCGAAGGCCGCGTGCGATGATTCTTCGGGTTGGCTAGAAACGCGGGTGGGTAGTCTTTGCCAATAATTGGCACTCCCTGCGAAGTCCCGGACCCGAGAAAGGTGAACGAAAACGCCATTGTAAATTCTTTTTGCCGTACGGTAACAGAACCGGCAGAGTTTGCGCCAACGAAAAGTTGTCATGCTGACCACGTTACGGATTAAAAACCTAGCCCTGGTGGCCGATCTGGCGCTGGAGTTGCGCCCGGGGTTCAATGCGATCACCGGCGAAACCGGCGCGGGCAAGTCCATTTTGATCGGCGCACTGACGCTGGTGCTGGGCGAACGGGCCGACCGCACGCTCATCCGCACGGGCAGTGACTCCTGTTCCGTAGAAGCCGTGTTTGACGTCCGCCAGGTCCGCTTTCCCCTCCCCTCGTTCCTCGAAGAGAACGGTCTGGAACAGTGTGAAGAAGGCCAGCTCGTCCTGAAACGCACTTTCACGACGGCAGGCACAAATCGCCAATTCATCAATGGCAGCCCGACGACGCTCGGAGTATTGGCTAAGCTCGGCGAATGGCTGGTGGATATGCACGGACCGCATGATCACCAATCACTCCTGCATACCAGCAAGCAATTGGCCATTCTCGACGCGTTTGGAAATCTGGAGGCGTTGCGGAATGAATTCGCTCACGTGCTACAGCGGCGAAGTGTTCTGGAAGCGGAAAAAGCCGCGCTCATTGTGGATGAAAAGACTTATGCCCAACAATTGGATTTGTTGCGGCATCAAGCGCACGAAATCGGGAACGCGAAACTGCAACCGGACGAGGAAGGACAACTGGAACAGGATCACGCACGCGCCAGCAATGCCGCAAAGCTGCTGCAACTCGGTCAAACCGCAATGGGTTTGCTCAACGAAGAGGAGAACGCTTTGTTAAATCAAGCGGGCGCCTTGGGACGGACCTTGCACGAACTGCAACGGGTCGATGCCGGCGCTGCCAATTTAACGGTATTGCATGAACAAGCGGTCTCCACGCTTCAGGAATTGCAGAGCGAACTTTCGCATTATGTGGATAAGGTTGACCTCGATCCTGAACGTTTGCAGGAATTGGAAGAGCGCCTGAACCTGATCCATTCGCTGAAACGGAAATATGGCTCCAGTTTGGCGGAAGTAATCGCCTTCGGTGAAGAGGCCAGACAAAAGCTGAACAGCCTCGAACAACGGGATGCCGAGTTGGCCCGCATTAATGCGGAATTGAGCAAAATCGACAAGGAACTGTGGCGCATTGGTCAGGAACTTTCGACGCAACGGCGCAAGGTAATTCCCAAGCTCAGCAAGGCGGCAGTGAAACAACTGGCTGACCTGGGCTTTAAGCAAAGTCATTTCGATGTCTCCCTCCAAAGCGCAAAGGATGTGAGTGCATTCTTAAGCAATCCGGTCGCCACAGGATTGGATACGATTGAATTTCAATTTGCGCCCAATCCAGGTGAAGCAGCGCGGCCTTTGCGGGCGATTGCCTCCTCGGGTGAAATGGCGCGCGTGATGCTGGCCTTGAAAACGGTGTTGGCCGCACAGGATGAAATTCCCGTGCTCGTGTTCGACGAAGTGGATGCGAACGTAGGTGGCGAAACGGCACATGCGGTGGGCGAAAAGATGCGGCAAATCGGGCATAATCGGCAGGTACTCTGCATCACGCATCTGGCGCCCGTGGCAGCGGCGGGCGAAGCGCACTATGTCGTCAGCAAACAGGTATTGGAAGGGCGGACAATTTCAGAAATCCAACTGCTGGATAAGAAACAGCGCGTGACCGAACTGGCGCGGATGCTGGGCGGACAGACAGAAGCGACGCGGAAGCATGCGGAGGAGTTATTGGTGATGGCGGGGGGAAAATAAAGCAGTCCCAAATGGTTAAGCTCGAACGCTGAGGCCGGAACGTAGAATCGGGTGGGTTTAAAAAACCGCCACTTTTCAACCTGCTTTGGCTTAAGAGAATATTACATGGGGTTTGAGGTTATTTTCCATGGCACATATTCCCCAGGCCCGATAGGCTGCACAGTTGAATAGCCATAACCTAATGAGAGTCTGCTTTATTAAGACTATGTCAGCGATCCGGACCATGTTTCCACGCTGCCTCGCACTAGTGGCGGTTGCCCTGCTCTGCCCTTCCGGCCTCC
>JBEHZA010000309.1:0-6423 GCA_048497895.1 Verrucomicrobiota bacterium | reverse complement strand
CCGATTTCCAACCCACTTCATCCAGCAGCGCCCGCGCATCCTCCGCCATCGCTTCAATGCTTACCTTGCCGCGGCACGGAACACTTTTGCCAATCCCCCGGTTATCAAAAAGCAGCATTTGGAAGTCCGACGTCAACCCGCTCACCTGTGGCCGCCAACCTTCACCCGTCACGCCCACGCCTTGGATCAACAGCACCGGAGAACCCTGCCCCGCCAGTTCGTAATACAGTTCAACATCCGTGCATTTCAGGAAAGGCATAAGCGATAAGGTCCGGTTTCGGCTTGCGGAAAAATCATCACAGATTCTCTGAGGTCAATTCCCGGACCGAGGCATCCATCTCGTCGATCGCTGCTCGCAAGATAATGATCACGATCAACTGCGCTGCTGCAGGGAGCCTGATATCATCCGGCCCTTGCGAGCAAAAATGCAAGATTTCTGTGCCAACAATGAGTGCCATTTCGGGTTGGGTGCTGTCCTCGAAGAACAATGCCATGTCACTGTTCGAATTGCTGGCGGCCATGCTTCCGGCTTTAATTCCCGCCACCAATCTCTCCGGATCAACCACTGGTTGAAGCGTTCCGGGCGGAGCAAATGCAAATGCAATCCGGATCAAGTAAGGCAGCAGTACGGTGAATTCCTTGTCGAGTGCCATATCACCGAGTGTCGCTTCGATCTCTTCAATTAAGGTGCAACCGGCCGCATCCAATTCAACCAGCGCCTCGGCAGCCGTTTCAAACTCAGTGATACCGAGATCAATGCGGCGACGCGCTTCTTCCTTGCCAAACGGTTCCTTTGGCAGGCTCGGCGGCAACGGCAAATCACTCCATTCTCCGTCTTCCTCGAAGACCTCGTCAAAACTGTCATCAAAGCCCTCCAGGAATTCTGCATTAACGGGTGCAGGCGATTCCGTCCGTTTTACCGGTTCGCGTCGGGGTGGCGCGGGGAATAATATTTCCGTCAGCCCCAATTCCTGCACCAGCCAGTTGATATCATCGCTCTGGCCTGTCTCCAGATTCCGTTCGTCATGTCCGCACACCCGCTGTTTGACTAGCCGGATCAATTTCGGACGTAACAATGGGTCTTGCGCCGCCTGCCGGGGTGTGCTCCCATCCAACAATGGGATCGTGTCATCCAGAAATGCTTTCTCCTGATCCCGCAGCAATGCCGTCTGCACCTCTGACAGCGATCTCGCATTAACCTCCGCTTTACTCACCCGCGACGAACTGATGGAAATTCGTTGGGGATTCTCCCGCAATCGCGGTGGCACCAGATCAGGGTCGAAAGACGGCTCGTTTCGCGCCAGGGTTTTTGCGAAGTCATCGCGACTTTCGCTCACAAATCTCACCCTTTCATCCAGCGCGTTCTCAAATTTCTGCCGCAATAATTCCATCCGCAATTGACCGAGGCATTCCAATCGCCATTGAGTCGCGCCTGCCAGGATGCGTCCTAAAACTTCCCGGGTCGAAGCGGCTTTGACTGGCAGCTCACCTTCTTCATCACACCAAACCCATGCTTCCAACAAACCTTCGTCGCGTTCCGTCTCGGACAAAACGTCTGGCGATACCTGGGGCACAGCTTCCAGGACGCTACGGCACTCCTCATTGGGACGTTTCAATTCGTAAATCGTCCGCGCCCACTGGACATCCAGGTTTGCAAACATGTCCGCACGCCGGGCGTAAGCCGTGGCATACAATGCTTCTTCAAACGGCAGGATATTTTTCGCCAGCCACAACCGCAAAGCATTGCCTTCGGCTGGACCTCCGAGATGCCGCACGATTTCCGCGACCACTTCCTGGGGTTCAAATTGGGCCAAATCGGGCAGCCGAATCGCCGAACCGTGCAGCCGCCAGAAGTGGGGCAGCGCGTAATGCCAGCAAAGATACACAGCGAATCGAACCCCGATGCGTGCCAGACTGCGGTCCACGATGATGAATGGCTTTCCGTTTGGTTCCAGCAAATCCACTACCTCCGTTTGCTGACCATCGATGACCTGATGCACCTCCAGCACGCCAATTCGAATCCCCATTTTCGCCCGGAAGAGCGCCTCTTCGTCATTTTTCAAATCGGGAAAACCCACCGCTTCCCACCTTTGCGCGCACGTTTTTCTGTTTGCATCCGGAGATAGAAACATCTGATCTACCACGCACCCATGCAGTGCATGAATCGCCGGATTTAGCGCTGCCGCTTGTAATTTTCTGGCGCTGGAACTTCCAGGCGCGGAATCTTGGATGAGTCGATCGAAGGTTTTCTTGTCAACCGTTTCCTCGATGTCCAGCAACTGATCGTAGTTTCGGAGCGTCAGCGGATTGAAACTGCATTCCGCCGGACAGCGGTAACCAGTGTTCCGGTTTTCTCCGCATTCAAAAGCAGGAATCTCGCGCCCCACTGCGGGACACGGACGGCGCTTGGATGCTTTGCTCATATCGCTGACATGGATTTAACCGTGACAGCAGAATTGCGCAAGCGTTACCGGTTGCTTACCCCTGCCCGTATAACTTCTTCAGCACCGGCCCATTGTAATTTTGAAGTGAACCTGTGGGTGACATGATGCGCAGGGATTGTTTTACAATTTCAATCACCACGCCGCTGTCACCGTTGATATCCACGTGCTGGCCGAAAGTGCATTGGGGAAAATCGGCGCGGCGCGCAAATTCCTTGATCGAGACCGCGGGCTTCGTGAAATCGGGTTCGGTAAAAACATTCCGCACCGGAGCCGCTGGGGCCTTGGGTTCCTCTTTGGCCACCCGGGAGCGCTCCATATAAGCGGACGGGGATTCAGGCTCGGGTTTCGGCGTCTTGCCGTAAAGCGCCCGCAAGCGAATCGCGTTAAAACCCTGCGAGGTGCCTTGCTCCGAACGCACTTTCAGTGATTGTCCAACAATATCCATCACCACTCCGGCATAACCGCCAATATCCACATGCTCACCCAGCGCACACTTCGGAAAATCCGCGCGATCCACAAATTCGGCGATCGGTTTGCTCGGGCTGGAATAATCAGGCTCCAAGGCCGGCTTCTGGATTACCGGCTCCGCGGTTGGAATCCGCTGGACCACAGGCGATTCGGTCTTCGTCCTTACCGTTTCTTCCGTCGTGGAAGCCACGGGTGAAGGCGGTTCCGGGTTGCGCACCGGCGAACCAATTTCCGGACGCGGCGCCCGGCCATAAATGGAACGCAACCGCATGGCGTTGAAGCCTTGCGTGCCGCCTTGTGCCGAGCGCACTTTCAATGATTGCCCCACGATGTCCACCACCACACCGGCATAACCGCCAATGTCCACGTGCTCTCCGAGGGCGCATTTCGGAAAATCCGGCAACCCGACCAAATCCGCAATCAGCTTGCAGGGACGGGTGAAATCCGGTTCCGGGTTGGCCGAAGGAAGCGGAACTTCCAACGGCGTTTCGTTGTTTAAGTCAGATGTATTGTACGACTGCATCAGTTCATCATTTTCACTCGCGCCATTCCTAAAGGCGAATGGAATTTTAAAATTTTTTCGCCCTCTGAAAAATAACTTGCGGATGGCGTCCTCTTACTTTCTACCCGCACGCTCTTTTTCTTGAACCAGCGAACGTCACTTCCCGCGGACAGCGACCGTCCCCGGTCGCAGCAAGGTGATCCGGTCAAATGGTGTCGAACATTTCAAACACGCTCGCATAAATGGACGTTGCTGCGACCGGGGACGGTCGCTGTCCGGTTTTAAAAGAAAAACGCCGCGTTGAAATATCAACGCGGCGTCTCGGAAAGTTTACGGAAAGCGGTTGTCCGCGTTTCCGCAAAAGCAATTTAGAATTTATTCTTGCGATACGCACCCATCGCCGGAGCATCCGGATTCACTTCCGGACCAAAGTAACGCAGAATGACCAGCGGTTCGGTTTCGCTGGTGTTCTCGTATGTCACACCGGCCTTCGCCCCGTCTTCGGTCACGAAATATTCGTCTTCGGTCAGTTCCACGAAGCGGATAAGTTTCGGACTATTCAGCGCGAGACCATTGATCTTGCCGCTGCCCTGCACGCAGATGAGGCCGTAAGCGCCGTTGTCTTTGATCGTCGCTTTTTGCCCCGGTTCCACCGTGAGTTCCTTTGCGGTGAAAAGCTGTTCACCATCCACTTTGCCATAAACAATCCAGCGATCCACAAAACCTTCGCTGCGGGTATCTGCTACCGGCACCGGTTCGAGGTAATGGTTTTCCTTGAAGTTCGGGTCAACGTTCTTGTCCCAATCGAGTTGTTCCACGATGAAGTCGATATCCTTGTGATACTTCTTCGGCATATCCTTCACGAGGAGCGCCCAGGGAACTTCGCGGCCTTCCACGAGACTCTGATACATGCCGAACACATCGCTGCCCCATTGCGGTTCATACGTGCAGAGCGAACCGGGCGCATGGAGAATGCAAGGATCAATGAGCCAGCCCGTGCCGGGTTTCAAGCGATACGCCTTGGAGAGATCAAGAATGCCGTTGTCGCCCTTGTTCCAATTCTCAATGCACTTGCGCACCTGCGCCTTGGTGGTGCCGGGTTCAAAGCCCATGAACGTATAAGGGAAATTGTTCCCCACATTGTTGTGCTGCGGCGGGAAATAGTACGATTCCGGCTTACCTTCCTGGCCTACCAGCTTCGCCTGCTTGGCGCTCTGGTGCATGTGATGCGGAATTGGCCCCATGTTGTCGAAAAATTTCGAATAGACCGGCCATTTTTTATACTTCTTCCAAATGCTCGAACCAATCAGCGTGGAACCGCATTCCGCCACGGCTTGTTGCAGCGTGAACCGTTGCTTGCCGACGACCGCGTAGCTCAATCCTTCATCGGGCGTGCGGTTGTCATTGGCAGCTGGAGTCGTCGATGCGAACCAGCGTTCATCGATGCCGCCACGGTTCAGACCGTAGGCGTAAAGATCATCCGGATGCAGCTTCAGGCGCTTGCCCGGTTGCAGAAAGGAACGAGGAACCCAGCAGGGAGCGAGGCGGAGCAAACCGCCCGTGCGGGACAACTCGGCTTCTACGAGTCCTTTGACATTTTTCTTAACCGTCTTGAGTTGAGTAACTGTGTTCATGCGCTAAGGATTTATTTGTCCAAAAATGTAATTCAATATTCCACCAACGCCGTCGATTTGGAACGAGTTCAGCAAGGATAGGGGCGGGAAACCACCCACCGCAAGGAGTTTTTGGCTGGGGCGCGGCAGCGGAACGCGCCTGTGTCTGGCGGCAAAGGCTCCTGAGATTGTGATTAGCTATGCTGTCCACGAATGATCGCGATCCGCCAGATCAGGCGCAGCACGTTCGCCCACGCGACGCGCGTTAAAATTAACAGGCGGCGGACAAGGCTGTCCGCGCTCCTCCCGTCGTGTCATTTCTTATACGCGGAATAATCCGCCTTCCCACCGCTTTGCAGGTAAGCCAGCAGATCGAGAATCTCGTCCTTGTTCAAAACATTCAGCAAACCTTCCGGCATGGGCGAGATTTTGGAAATCTTCCGTTCTTTAATGTCCTTCTTCAAAATCTCTACGCGATCCGGCGAAAGCGGATTGGGGGACATGACCACCTTCTGCTCATCCTCCGCCATAATGCGCCCCGTCACATCATCGCCATCGTTCTTGATGATCGTCGTGTTTTGAAATTGATCCGGAACCACTTTCGACGGCAGTACAATCGCTTCCAGAATATCATGAGCACTAAAACGGCTCGCCACTGCCGTCAGGTCGGGCCCCACCGCCCCGCCTTGCGAACCAAAGCGGTGACAGAGAATGCACTGAGCTTCCGTGAATAATTTTTTGCCTTGTTCAAAGGAGCGCCCTCTGGCCGCATCCGGCAACAAGGCCAGTGCTTCGTCAATTTTCCAATCCTTCACGAAAGGCCGCACCGGAATATTCGCCACGATCGGCGGCGCAATTTCCTGGGTCAGGTAAATATTCAAATCTTTGACTTCATCCGCGGTCAGTGTCGCCATCGCATCCCGCCGTGTGTCCTTGAGAAAACCGATAAATTTATCGCTCCCGGTGTTGCGTAGCGCCGCTTGTAGAAACCATTTGAAGTACGCCACCCGCAAATCCCGCGTCCATCCCTGCTTCATCAAGCGCAACGGAAAGACGTAGGCCATCTGCTGATCCTGCTCCGTGGCCGTAGCCAGCAGGGCCATCGATTTAGCGACCACTCCCGGCGCTTCGAGATACACCAGTAACGAGCAGAGTTCGCGGTTCACGAAATCGCTTTTCGTCGGATAGCCCGCGTCCAGCCGCTTGATGATTTCAGCTACCGTGTCCGTATCCGGCCTGCCCTGGCGGATGAACGTCAGTTCCAGCACCCGCACAGCGTCCAAAGTCCCTTCTTCGCCCAATTCCGCGCCCGGCAAACGCCCCAGACTCTCCAGCAATTTCGGTTGCACCGATTTATCCCCGCAACGCGCCAGCGCAAACAACGCCTGAATCGAGG
>JBEHZA010000308.1:0-6448 GCA_048497895.1 Verrucomicrobiota bacterium | reverse complement strand
CTCGATCAATTCACGGAGATCAAAATCCAAACATTCAAAATGCAATTTGCCCGCCTCGATCTTGGAGAAATCCAGAATATCATTGATGATCGTCAACAATCCCTCGGCGCTGAGACGCGCGGTATCGGCAAAGTCCCGTTGTTCATCGGTCAGTTCCGTATCGAGCAGAAGATTGGTCATGCCGATCACGCCATTCATCGGGGTGCGAATTTCGTGCGACATATTGGCGAGAAATTCGCTCTTCGCCCGATTGGCCGCTTCAGCCGCGAGTTTGGCTTCCCGCAAATCTTCTTCGCGGCGTTTGCGTTCGGAAATATCCCGGGCAATGCCGAGCAGGCCCACCGGCTTGCCATCCCGCTGAATCAACCGGCAATTGGCTTCGACCGGAATGCGCTGACCGGTTTTGGTGATGATTTCAAACTCAAACGGCTCGGTCACGCCCTGCTTCACGGTCTGCTCGATCATGCTATGGAAGTAGCGCTGAGATTCCGGAGCAACCACCCGATCGACGTGCATCCCGATCATTTCCCGCTCGGAATAGCCAAGCAACCTTAAGCCCGCAGGATTTACGGAAGTAAAATTCCCGTTCAGATCACGGGTATAAATGCCATCGTTGGCGTGCTCAAAAATCTCCCGGAACCGGCGTTCCAATTCCGTTTCACGTTCCAACCGTTCGCGAATGTGCTGGGTTTGTTGTTCCACTTTGCGCCGTAAGAGCACAACCCACAGTGCAGTTACCAAAACGCAGCCTGACATCACCGCGACAACTCCGAGAGTATGCCCGAGCGTCCACCAGGGAGGATGAGCCACCACCACAATATCCGCCGGGGAACGCAACAGCAGGCGGAAGGAACGGGCTTTGCGCGTGTCATCCAATTGCGCCGAATAAACGCCGGTCAGGCGCACCAGACTGCCGGGCTCCAACTTCGGAACCGGCCAAACAGCGTTGTCACGATCCTCCACCGCATCGAGAATAATCGGGCCGAACTGCACGGCAATCCCCTGCTCCGCCCCCCGCAAAGAACCACCGATCACCCGCCCTTCCAACTCGATCAAAGTGGCCTGAAAAACTTCGTTCAGCGCGCGTTCCGGAATCAATTTAACCGGCAGCACGGGCTGACCTTCGGTGAGCGGTTTGACCAGCGCTTCTTCCAGCACCGGCAACCGATCCGACATGCCGGAAAAACCGACGACATCAACAAAAAAGCCTTCCTGCAAATTGGTCACCGCGCTTTTGGCCTGCACGCGGATTCCGCCAGTGGAATCCTGCACGTAGAAGGAATAGTCCGATTGGTGAAAAGTCACGGTGCCGCGAATGCGCGACCGGTGCGTGCCCTGGCTGCCGGGATAATACTGCAAGAGATGCGCCACCGGCTTAATCGGGAGCGAAAAAGGATTGGCCGGCGCCGCTTCGGTAATGGAGACCTGCGCCCAATCCGGAACGTAGAGTTGGACTCCGCGCAATTGCCGTTTCTCATTGAAAACCGTGCCGCAAACCCCGCGCAAGGCAACGGCGGCATCCGTGAAATCGTGCGGCGCCGGCTGACGGGTCGAATCCGGCAGGGTCACTTTGACTACGCCATCGCCGACGGAAAGCGCAAAAATCGTTTGCCCATCTTCAACGTACTGGCTGCGAACCACGCCCTTTAAGGCGACCCAGAGACTATCCGCGCTGCCGGTCATCAACGTGGCCAGACTTTCCACCTGCGGCGGCGGGAAAACGCCATTCCCCAACACGCGAAGCTGTTCCACCTGGATAATCGGCGCAAAATCTCCCGGTCCGCTAAAACCGACCACTTCCACTCTTTGGCCCGCGCGGGCATCGAATTTTTTTCCCATTACATCCAGGTAAATTCCGGAAGTGCCTTCCTGAAAAAATTGCAAATAGTGCAGCGGATCATAATAGCTCAACACCCCACGCACACGCACCGGATAGCCGCGAGCAGCCTCTTTTGGAGTCAGTTCCCGCACCTGCGCCACGTGCTTTAACTCAGTGAGATTGGTATTGGCGGCTAACGGAGCCACGAGCCGGGTGAACATTTTAGCGTCGGGTGAATTGTCCGGGGCAAGGGAATGCACCTGCGCGTTGACCAGGGAACGAGCCTGGTTTCGTTGCACCGGAAACCCAATGGCTTCAACCGTAGTCCCCGGAGCGTAGGATTCGATATCGCGAAACTCGACCGTGATCGTTCCGGAATCATCCCGGATCGCCAGGGAACTGCCAACCCGCTGATTCACGACGGTTCCCGATACATGCACCGGGCGATCAGAAACCGGCTCGACCGCCGCTTTCAACGCCTCAGTCACCGTGATGATCGACAGTGGTTTGACCTTTTTTACGGCGGCCAAATCCGGCACCCAAAGCAGATAATTGCCCGTGCGACCGCCGTCTTTATTTACCTCTGTAGAAAAAACCCCTTCCAATTCAACTTCGTGATTGAGCAGTGTTTCCGCCAGGGACAAATCCCCTTTCGCCAAATAAACGCGCACAGGAATTTCGGAAGAGCCCGCGAGAATCAGGGACATGCGGTTCGCATAAGTGCTGATCGCCGACACCACTCCGGCTGCCTTCACCCAACGGGGCGCAGCGGTTTCGTCCCGTGCGGTTTTCCAATTCAGGTGGTAAGGCGTAATCCGATTACCGGCCGGAAGTTCCCGGACTTTGACAGCTTTAATCCCGGCATAGAGCGCGCCTTTAATGGTTTCACCCACCACCTCGATCGTTTGCCCGGTTTGCAAATTGGTTTCGCCGCTTTGCACAACTGCATCCAGGGAAAGAAACGTCGCCCCGGTTTCATCCTGCACATACGTCGTGGCCCAGAGTGAATCACGATACGTGATGGTCAGCGGCAGTTTAACCGGTAAAGCCTGGCTGGCCGTGGCCAACGGAAGCGCACGCACTTGCGCAATGTTGGTCAAAGTCAAGGTGGATTGCGCCGGGGAAACTGCCGTCGTGAAAAGCAGCAGCACCAGCGTTAGTCCTGAAACCGTGCTGGCACGTATAAAAAAGCGAATTATTCGCAGCAATGTGTGCTCAAAAATCATACCTGATGAGCTACTCTCCCCTTGTAACTCAGGCCCAGATTACCCGCATTTAATCAGAATTAGTGTATAAAACCACGACCCACAATCACATATGCTGATATTAAATGATGGCCCAGCCTAACATCAGGAAGGCGGCACGCCAAGGGGAACCGGCAAGAATTTGCATTTCCTCAATTTTTCAAAAAAGACTCAACTCAGGGAATCGCAAGTAGTTGGATAACGAAAAGGCAATTTCCACACCGGCGGGCAGGCGATTTACAGCCTGTCCTGAGCGGCTTTTGAAACGGGGTTGAGGATTCCCTGCCGGTTGGAAAACAGGGGAAAATGGCCGAAGCCATTTGGCTCTAATCTATAACTGTCACCCATCCGAAACGGAAAGCCTAACCGACAGCTTTATTCCTTAATCGCTGGCTTGTCGCCCGGCTTGGGTTCTTCCTTGGGCTTTTCTAACAGATCCTTGCGCTCTTTCAATAAGGGCTCAATGGTCCATTTAGAAACAACGAAAGTCCACGGCTCAAACTTCTTTTCGGCCTTCAATTTCTCTTCCAGCTTCAGGCTCTTGTCCTTAAATTCTTTGTCCAGTTTAGCTTTGTCCTCGGGCTTTTCATCTTTGCCGGGAGTGCGCTCCTTCGGTAAATCCGCGGAAACCGTGAAATTCAAATCATAGTCTTCGCCACCCTCCTTTTTAGTGAAAGCCAGGGAATATTTGAAATGATCGAGCGTGGCCAATTCTACTTTCGTGGCGCCTTTCAATTCCACCGGCTTCGATTCCACATCAACAAAAGCCGGGGAAGAAAACACGTTGCCAAGCGTGGACGACTGCGCGGCGTCAAATTTTTCAGCGCCTTTGAGGCCAGCCAATTGCCATTCGCCGGTCGCGCTGGCACGGCTGATCTGCCAATCAGCAGCGGCATTCGTGGAAGTTACCGAGACCGATTGCAGCGCTTCCACTTTAAAGAAGTCTTTGCTCAACCACTGGTCGGGTTTGATTTCCACATTGGTGAACGGTTCGGTCACCAGGCAAACGGAGTTCAGATCATTGCCAACCATCACATAACGCCCATCCGGCCAACTGCCGCCGCCCATTTGTGAATTAGCGGGCGACTCTTTCATATGCTGTTTGCCGAGCAATAGGGATTTGATCAACTTGCCGTCAGCGCCTTTGAACTCCACGAGCGTGCCGGACTTATCACCCTTGCCCGGCTCGATCAATTCGAGGCGGCCCAAATTCGATTGCCCCACTTGCACTGGTTGCACGGATTTCAGTTCCCACACCTTGCGCAACAGTTCGCCGATTTGGTCGAAATTAGCCGCGTAATCGCCGCGCTCTTTAACGCGCCAGAGATCATCCTTTTTATGCAAGGTCAATTCACCTGCGGCTTGTTTGACATGAATTTCCGTAACCTGATTGAAGTCGAAACCAGTCAGAAGTTTGGCATCCGAATTGGCGCTGGCCCCTTCCCAGGTGCGGGTGTTCTTCTTATTTAAATACAAACCGGCGCCGCCGAGGGCGATCACCAGGACCAGGAGCAAAGTAAGTTGTTTGCGGTTCATCTTGCGGCAGTGCGCTTTCTTTTAATGACGGCCAGACTGATGCCCACCAGGATGACCAACGCCGGCACTCCGGCGATGTTGGCCAGTTTGAGGCGGTTCACCAGAGAATCAATATCACCGCGCAGCTTCTTGCGTTCTTCTTTAAGCTGCACTTTGACGTCCGATTCCTTCTTGCGGAAATTCTCCAATTCCTTTTGCTGCTCCGGCGACATGATAAAGCGCTGACCTTTCTCTTTGTTCTTCTGCAATTCATTCAGCTTTTGCTGCGTCTCTTGCAGGCTTCCTTCGAGTTCCTTGATCTTGCTTTGATAACGCGCTTCCGCCGCCGCTTCCATCTTGGCGATAACGGTAAACGGACGGTTCATCGTGGCGCGGCTGCGCACGGAGATCAAGTTACTGTCCCCGCTCATGTACTCGATCATGTTTTGCACGAGGTTCAAGTTGCCGTTGCGCGGTATCACCACGCGTTGGCCAAAGATGTTCTGCACTTGCACTGAAAATTGATCGTAAAGGCAATCCGCATCCGCCACTAAGATCACGGCGTTTTCCTGAGCCGATTGCTTCAAGGATTCAGCGGGTTTCTTCTTTTCGTCCTTCTTCTCTTCCGTGAGCGTTTTGTCCTCGGGCATTCCCTCAGGGAAAGCGGTCTTGAACTTGCCCGTCAGACGCACGGCCATCGCGTAAGATTTTCCAGAGGCTTTGAAGTCCTTGATAATTTGTTCGCCAGAAAGCTGCGCGAGAAAACCTTCAACGAGCTGGGAATTGGTGGAACTCTTTAAGAGGACCGTTTCCTTCAGCCCATCCACCGGCGTGCCGGTAAAAGCGCCCGCGAACGGCAGCATCAAACTATCCAACTGTGCCGTAACCATGTCGTCATTGATGGCCTCCTTGGTCAGCGAGAGGAAGGCAGGGATATTTTCCGGACGATCGCCGCGCATTACCTGACTGGTGTAATTCATGTCCGCGACCACTTTGCCGGACTCTAATGTCAGCCCCCAGGCCTTGAGCAATTTTTCCAAATTCGAGCCCCCACCTGGTCCACCGCCCATCATCGGGTTGGCATTGCTGCGATCCATAATCGCCAGCGGATCGAGGAACGCGATCAGTTTGCCGCCGCGCAATACAAATTGATCCAGTGCATATTGCGTTTTGTCCGTGATGCCCTTCGGATGAATCACGACCAGCACCTTGACCTTTTCATCAATGACATCCGCTGTCGGACTGACCTGCTGCACAGTGAAATCCTGCTGCAATTGTTGCACTACCACCCAGGGGTCTTCGCCGCGCTGCCCCATCTGCATCATCATGGGATTCGTCGGCTGACCGAAAATCGGCAGCGTGCTCATCACCCCAACCACGGGTTTCTCCGGTGCGAGCACATTGGAAATGGCGCGGGAAAGATCGTATTCCAATTGCTTCTCACGATCCGGGGAGAGGAAAGGAATGGCGACTTTTTGATCGAGAAAAGTTACTGCCAAACCAAGGTAAAGCTTGTCACCGGTATTGATGGCCTGACCTTCAACGCCATCAAGGTTCGCTTTATCTTCTGCATCGGAATCCGGCTGCGGATCAAATTTCTTAACTACCACTTTACCTTTGGAATACTGTTTGTATTCACCCAGCAAATCCTCCACCCGCTGGGCATACATCTTCAGCACCATTGGCATTTCCTTCTCGTTGCGCGTGTAGTAAAAATGAACTTCCACCGGCGTATCGAGCTTGTTGAGGATGGCTTTCGTGCCATCCGACAGCGTGAAAAGCTTTTCCGCGGTCATGTCCACGCGCTGCTTGGCCAATCCGGTGATAAAGTTGATGGCCACCACGATGAGGAACATCGCGGCTACACCCA
>JBEHZA010000307.1:0-6456 GCA_048497895.1 Verrucomicrobiota bacterium | reverse complement strand
GTTCGGCGCCCACAGATCGGTCCGCCCCCCACCGCCGGTCGTGTTCTTGCTTGCTGCATCATGACGCCTGCATTTTGCTGTTGGATGAGCCAACCCGCGGCATTGATGTGGCCAGCAAGGTGCAGGTCTATCAGCAGATTGGGCTGCTCGCGCAACAAGGCAAGGCGGTCATTTTCATTAGTTCGTATCTGCCGGAGTTGCTGGGTGTCTGCGATACGATCGGGGTGATGTGTCGCGGAGTATTATCGGACGTGCGGCCGGTTTCTGCGTGGACGGAGCATGGAATCATTAGCGCGGCGATTGGCCAGGGCGAGGGACAGAATTAATATGGCAACCACGTCATCCACTTCCACGCGCCGGGCTCGATTGTTCAACACGCTGGGGCCATTTCTAGGGCTCATCATTGTCGTGGGCTTATTCGCGCTGTTGCTCGATCCGGAGGGGCGCAAGACATTCCTTTCGTATCCCAACCTCAAGCTGGTGCTGACACAAACGGTGGTCATCGCCCTTGCGGCCATCGGCATGTCGATCATCATTATCAGCGGCGGAATTGATTTAAGCGTCGGCTCAATCGTGGCGGCCAGTAGTGTGCTCGGGGCGGTAATGATTCAAAAATCGCAAAGCCTGTCACTGGTCGTGCCCGCCGTTATTCTGGCGGGCGGGCTTGCCGGATTGATCAATGGTTCGCTAGTCGCGGCCTTTCGTTTGACGCCGTTTATCGTTACGCTCGGTATGATGGGTGTGGCCCGGGGCGCAGCCAAGTGGCTGGGAAATAATCAGAGCGTATATTTTGACGAGTCGCCCATCAGCAAGCTCATGGCCAGTCCGGACGGGCATCCGAATTTGCCGCCGCTGGGAGTATTCATCGCTATCCTGCTGGTGGCGTTCATGGCTTTCGTCATGCGCCGTTCCGTATTCGGACGCCATGTCTTCGCACTCGGTTCCAATGAGGCTACCGCGCGTCTCTGCGGCATTCGCGTCATCCGGCTGAAACTGCTGATTTACACACTGGGAGGACTATTCTTCGGATTGGCGGGACTGATGCAGCTATCGCGCTTGGGACAAGGCGATCCTTCTACGGCAGCCGGATTGGAGCTGGATGTGATCGCGGCTGTAGTGATCGGCGGCGCGAGTTTGAGCGGCGGCTCGGGAACAATATTGGGCGCGATGATTGGGGCGTTGATTATGGCGGTGCTGCGCAGCGGCTCAATCCAGATGGGCTGGCCGAGCTACGTGCAGGACATCATCATCGGCACCGTGATCATCCTGGCGGTGGCGCTGGACCGCTATCGTGTTTCCCGCACCAATGCGGCGTAAAAACCTCTCAATTTACGGCAATTCGCGAATGAAAAGATTTTTGAAATGCACGGGCGTCTTGTGCGCCTGCAATTCAATCGGACCCCACGGATAAATCGGCTTGGTGGGTTCCCAATAGTTTTCCAGAGTCACGCCGCACTTCTTCTTGTCGTCATAGACCACCAATTCATTATTCAAATAAACCATGACCTTCTCACCCAGCATGATGATGCGGAAACGATTCCATTCACCTTGAAAATGATCAGCGCGAACGGGAGGTTTGCTCGGATTAACCTTGTTATTATAAAGCCCGCCGGAACCTTCGATGTTATCCCAAATTTGCACCTGCGGGGAGCCTCTCAGGTAAACACCGCTGTCGGAGCCAACCGGAATCCGCCAATCCAATTGCAACTCGAAATTACCATACTGATGTTCGGTGCAGAGGTTATCAAAGCCGTCGCCGATATAGACCAGCGTGCCATTGATCACCCGCCAGTTTTTGGTGGCGAGCTCGTTCGCGTTAACCTGAAGTTCGGCCCACTTATCCAGCGTCATCGCGGCGCGTTTAGGCGGGTTTTCAACCAGCCCCTGCCAACCGGTCAAGTCGGTCCCGTTGAACATCGTTTTGAAGCCCTTCGGCGGAAGATTATCCACTTGCGCCACGGGCAATTCTTTCACGCGCAGATTGCGGAATTCCACATAATCATTATGACCAAGGAAACCGAGGTGACCACGATCCCGGAACATGCCCGGATGTTTCTGGAGCAATTCCGGATCGGTAACGGCATTCAAATCTGTATCCACGATGGTCTTGCCGTTCAGCTTGACCTTCATGTGACGGCCTTGCGCGGTAATTTCCTCGTAGTTCCATTGACCCACAGGGTTCAGCGCGCCCCGTTTGGCTGGCACCACGCCGTAAACGGAGCCGTGATATTGCGCGGGTTGCAAGTTCGCGTATTTGGGATCGGTGTCATCCAGCACCTGAATTTCCGTGCCGTGATAGGCCAGCGAACCCGCTTCGGCCGGACTGCGGACGGCAATGCCGTTGTTCGAGCCCGCTTCCAGCTTGAACTCAAAACGCAGGACGAAATCACTATATTCTTTGTCCGTGAGCAGATTGCCTCCACCGCCATGCGCGCAATAGATCACACCATTCGTAACGCCGTAGCCATCGCCCTTTTTCCCGTAAAGCGTCCACCCTTTCAGGGTCTTGCCATCGAACAGACTGACAAATCCGTCCTCCACTTTGGCGGCTAAAGAAACGCTGGTGGCCAGGACCACGACCACCGAAGTGGCCGCCCATGTTTTGAGTGAGTGCATCATCGACATATCTTTTAGAATTTAGAGCTGCGCGGACCGGCACGCAGCAACCATTACCAACGCTGTTGCATGAAATCCAGAGTGTCAAGCCACACTCACGTTTTTTACCCCGTTACCTGCGGCGAAATCACGTGCCCAACCTGATCTTCACACCTCTTATCCGACGCGTCATCCGGCTGGAATGTTCAGCCTTTATTTCTTCCATGCCCGAGCATAACCCGTCAGGCCGATTTTTTCAAAGGGGATGGGCTGAAAACCGAGCGCGAGAGCCGGAGATTCAGGCTTTAACTGATAATTATCCCGTCCCGGATCGGCAAAGAGCGGGTTCTCGATTACCGAAGCCCGGTCAAACGTGGCTGCCTGCCACTTGGCCAGCGTCCCGTAAGGAGTCACGGTATGCGTTTTAAAGAAGTTCAGACCCTGGGCGTGCCAGAAAAGATTGCGATTGGACTCCGCGATCGCCTGGTTGCGCCAGGTTCCAATCACATTGAAGATATCAGCCTTCACACTGCTATAAACGACGATGTTGTTCGTGAACCGGTTTCCGGCACAAAACGCATCCCGCAATTGGTAGCGCATCTGATGTTCTCCGCCTTCCGCAAAGATGTTATTGGCAAAAATATTGCCCCGGCCGCCATTAATGCAACCGCCGCCGGAATCCGTGCGCACCACCAGATTCCCCTGCACGGTAACGCCACTGGAATATTCGTCGAGCAGAATGCCCCACGACAAAAAGGGCGATTGCGCCTTGCCATCCGCCCCCACTCCCAACCCGGTCGTATCCAGAATGCGGTTATACTGAATCACGCTCTCCATATTCTTTTGATTGCGGCCAAAGGTCTCAATCGCTCCGCCTTCCGCCGTCTCGAGGTTCGTGAATTGAATGTCGTTGTACTCCGCCGTGTTCTTATGGGAATCATTCGCCGCATCAAAGCTCTCGAACGCAATGGCGTTCCGCGGCAGATATTCAAAGCGGTTGTTGGTGACATGCGTGCCACTGGCCGTGCCGGCGAAAACCCCGGCCACATGCTTGTAAACCTGGCCCAAATGGTGCATCCAGTTGCCCCCGATCAAATTGTCCGTGGGCTGGGTCGCCGTCGTACCCACCAGGATTACTCCACCTTCACCGGTTTGCCCGATTTCATTGCCCACAATTTCATTCTCCGCGCTCCGGTTCTCCAATCGAATCGCATTCCCACCGAGGTTGATAAACCGATTCTTTTCCAGCACACATTTCTTCGCTCCACTCATGACAATCGCCGCGTCAGACGGCAGATAAGCGAGCATTCCCCGCGAATAAGTTGTGTGACTGAACTCAAACCCCGTAATCGTCACCTGCTCCACCCATTTGTTCGCGGCGGGATCACCCTTGAATTCGATCAACCGGTCCAGCACCGGAGCCACTACGTTTTGTTTTTGAAAATCCCCTTTCGGCGGCCAGAAATAGAGGTTGCCGCCCGACCGGTCAAAATACCATTCCCCGGCCGAATCCAATTCCTCAAATACGTTGCTGATAAAAAAGCGGTTGCCCACGCGCAATTCGTAAATGGAGTTGGTGTTATCAAACGCATTAACGGCGCGCGTTTCCATGTCGATCGATTTCACCTGAAGAATCGTGTTCAGCGCGCCATTTCCAGGGAAAACATGCACCTCCGGTTCCGGCGACAACGGATACATCTTCACGTCCCCCGCACGGAATTGAAACCGGTTCCGGTAAGCCGGGGCGCCCGTGGCGGGCACAACCATCTCTTTGCATTGAGCGCCGGAAAACGATTCCGCCTGCACAATAATGCGGTTCTTTCCCGGAGCCACTGGCGGCAGCACGGGCCCGTTGGGATTCCAGGCCGGGTCATCCGAAAGCACCAGCGCATCCAGACTCATCGCGCCGCCTTTGGTATTGATCCAGCGAATGATCTGCTTGCCTTTCAGCAGCGACAACGTGGCCACCTTGCTCCAGCGAAAAACATTAAAAGCGCCGGTGTCCGGCAAATTCTGCAACGGCACCGCCGGCGCAGCGCCCACTTGCAACGTCATTCGACCGGCCAGGTCGGAGTAACCCAATCCCGCATTCTGCGCGGCATAATAAAACGCCACGCGATAGTCCCCATCCATCGGGACATCAATCGTCCAGTCGATCCAATCATTCGTATTATGAATCCGGCTCAAATAAGCGCCGAACGCGCCTACCCTCGGGCCATCGTAGGTAATGTAACTCCAGCCGCTGGTATAAGGATTGGCCGGGTCCACATTAGGATAACGCGCGCGGGTTTGCAGGTCTTTGCCGAACCAGAGCTGGCCGAAAAACATTTGCGAACTGCGGGCCTCCGGAATCGGCGCGACCAAAATGGAGTTGGTATATTGACGCCAGCCGGTAATCGCCCGCCCGCCACTGAGAATCGGATGTTCGCCGGGATAGGCTTCATACCGGGTGCCGGAATCTTCCGGAGTCAACACCAGCGGTTCCCGCAAATAATAAGTGCCACCGCGCACATAGGCCACGCTCTTCAACCGCTCTTTACGCATCTCCTGTTGCGCCCGGGCCAGCGTGGCGAACGGCCCATCGGTGCGGGCGCTGTTGACCGATACCAGCTTGCCGCTCCATTGATCATTGCCGCCCGGCGAAACAAAAAAACGTCCCGGGCCGGGCTGGAGAAAATTTTCCTGAGCCCGGACGCCTTGCGCCAGCCATTCGCAAACGGAGACCAAACACAACAACGCCAGCAGGCAGCGAGACCACTTCATGGATGTCATAAAGGCAAGAATACCGTGAAATTACAACCGGCGCAGCAAACTTTTTGCGCGACTGATCCAGACGCGCTCCCGCTTCCGTTGAAAGGCAGGCGCGTGCCGGTCATCTTCCAAAACTTCGCGTACCAACCCACGCGCTCCATCCGCGTTCCCTTTTGCAATATAGAGTTCCGCCAATTGCGTCTTCGCCCGGGCATAAGAATGCTGCTGCGTTACCCATTCCAACGTCCGGATCGCCAAATCTGTTTCTCCCAATGCCGCATACGTCTCCGCCAACGCCATCATGGAATAACCATATTCATGTTTCGGTTCCTGGCGGCACACACCCTCCAAAAGTGGCCTGGCCTCAGCCGGACGCTTTTGCCGCAACAGGCACTGGCCCAAATGC
Organism: Verrucomicrobiota bacterium; assembly: GCA_048497895.1. Taxonomy (GTDB): domain Bacteria; phylum Verrucomicrobiota; class Verrucomicrobiia; order Limisphaerales; family JBEHZA01; genus JBEHZA01. The sequence continues at coordinate 704 of JBEHZA010000307.1, read as the reverse complement.
GCCCGATTATCAATGTCCTCTCCATCCCGTTCCAAGGCGGCGCGATAGCACGCTTCCGCTTTATCCAATTTGCCCTGCTGAAAATAGATATTCCCCAGTTGGAAATGATGGCTCGCATTGTCGAGGTTATGAATTTGCGCCTGCAATTCCTTGATCCGTTTCCGGTCATACGCTCCCGGAAGTTCAAACCCGCGCGTAGCCGAAGGCGCATCCCGATAAACGCTGAAGAAGTACCACAACGTTCCCAGGCCCGGAAAAGCCAGAATAAAAAAGGCCCAAACCCATTCCTTGCGCCGGAGAGCATCCACCAGCATCCAAAGTTGAAAGGCGAACGTGAGCAATAATAACGGACTCCGGAGCAAATAAAATAACAACGGCCAGAGTGACCCTTCGGCGAGCATCAAGTGATTGTTCATTCCTTAATCCGTATTCAAACACCCTGAATTGTGAAACCGGTTGCGTGCGAAATTAGGCCAGACAGCGGTCAGTTTCAATCACTCATTCGGTTCAACTCAGCATTGTCGGACGGACAACGCTCCCGTAACTTTATCCCGTGGCACAACCTTCAGGCAAAAATAAAAACCGTCCGGGGCAAACGGATTCCGGGCACGTTCCCATGACGTTGCCCCAGGCCTACGAACTCATGCTGCGCCAACATGGCCACCAAGCAACGGCGCGATCTTGCGATCCTGAGTTAAGAGCAT
>JBEHZA010000306.1:0-6502 GCA_048497895.1 Verrucomicrobiota bacterium | reverse complement strand
TCGCCAATGGCAGCCGATCAACCAATTCCGTCCGGCTTTCATTAACGTGCTCAAAGTCGTCACCGCTTTTACCCTGGCGCATTCGATCACCTTGACCCCCGCGGCGCTGGAGATCGTCAAGCTGCCCTCGCGACTCGTGGAATCCGCCATCGCCGGATCAGTCATTCTCGCCGCCACCAACAACCTGATTCTCTTATTTCAAGGCCGCGCGTGGATGGTGGCTTTCGGCTTTGGCCTCATTCACGGTTTCGGTTTCGCGAATGCGTTGAGCGATCTGGGGCTGAGCCGCGGCACGCTTGCTGTGCCGCTCGTGAGTTTCAATCTGGGAGTCGAACTGGGGCAAATGACTATCGTCGCAATATTTCTCCCGATTGCTTTTATGGTGCGCCGCTCGAAGTTTTATCAGGGACCGGTGTTACGATTGGGGTCAGCGTTGATTATTCTCGTGTCCGCCACGTGGCTGGCCGAACGCGTCTTCAACTTCAAAGTGCTCCCGATTTAACGAGGTGTTCCCAACTCATTGCAATTGCTTCGCCCGGTAATAGCGCTTTTGCAAATTGGTAATGGCCGGATCAGTAAATTGCAGCGTGCCCGTGTAATTTGTGATCGTGGTAAAAGGTGTCCATTGCACAAGATCATCCGAAACCTCAATCAAGTAAGGCACGCCAATTTCTCCGGAGAAACTGCTCTCAAAGCCGCTCGGATCAACCTTGGTGGGCAACGGACCAGCCGAAGCAGGAACAGGCGCGCGGCCAATGATTGCGGTTTGTGTGCCGGCCACGGATAAAGTTTCATAACCATCCGCAGTGATTTTTACATTACTGATGCTCACCGGCCAGAAATAGCGGTTGAGCGCATCGGGCTGAACCTGAAAAACAAACTGTGCCAACACGCCATTCGTTTGCGACCACGCCGTCGCACTGCTGGCCGCCATCAGGACGCGTCCGGTCTGATTCAGGAAATCATTCTGCCCCGGGGCCACGTTCCAGACGGTTACCGCTGAACCGGGTATGATTGGGCCAGCCTGATAAGAGGATGTGCTCAGCAAACGCAGTGCATTCGTCGGATAATCCAGCATGAAGGAAGCTCCAGCGATTTGGTTTGAAAAGCCCTGAAACTGCACTTGAAGGGTCACCAGATCACCCGGGTTTACGGTAGCCCGATCCGGAGATAATAGTGCTACCCCGTTTGCCGCCGGGGAGGCAATCGCGGGAGAAATCGAGCTAAGTCGTGCGGCGGCCACTTGCGATTGTCCGGAAGCTATCTGAGACTGCGGAGTTGGCGTCGGTTGTGGATCCAGACCAACCACCGCCCGCAACACGCGAATGACATCCCCGGAATCGAGCGTGCCAGATTGATTCACATCGTTGCCGGTAATATCCCAGCTCCGCACTTCATCCAGACCAGAGCGCAGGCGTTGAATCACCGTGGCGTCACCGACATCCAGCAGATCATTGGCGTTGTTGTCTCCGATTACCCGACGCACCAACAAATGCGCGGAACCGGCTTGCACATCGCTATCACCATTGAGCACAAATCCCTGTGGATTGGAAAGGTCCAGAATTTCGAGATTCAACAGGGTATCCAGCGTATTCGGCACACTGCGAACATGGAAGTTGACGGTGGCAATCAAACGGGTTCCCGCTGGCACCGCCGTAGCTGGCAGCGCAAAAGTAGCGCTGACTTTGCCCGGAGTGGCGTAATTTACCTGATCCAGAGCGGAAGTCACATCCGCGCTCCAACTCAAGTCCGGAGCGCTCAAATAATTCGTGTCATATGACATGACAAACGACATGCCTCCAACATCGCCCAAACTGGTCAGTTGAATGGGCACAGTAATCTCCAGGCCTTCCTGAGTGGCCGACGGGTTCACTGCGGTCAGGATACGACTCGGATTCCAATTCACCAACACTTCAGCAGTTCCCTGATTCCCTCCCGCATTAGTGGCAACGACTTTCAGATGATTATCTCCGATTTGCAGACGAACAGCAGACAGGGAAAAGTTTTGGCCATTCAGCGTCAAAGGAATCGCCGTCTGATTATTCACCTGCAAAGTCAGCGTCGTAATGCCGACATTGTCAAAAGCCGTGCCCGTAACCGTCACTGTATTAGTTGTCACACTGCCACCGGACGGCGAAGTAATAGTAACCACCGGGGAATTATTTACCGGTGCCTTGCCCTGAGTGCGATCATTGTAAATGCTAGCGATTTCGGATGCTGACAGAACCCGGTTGAACAAATCCACTTCGTCGATTATGCCTTTAAATACCTGCCCGGCTCCGCCATTGCCGCGCCGACCGATATTAAAGGGATACGTGGTCTGCGGAGTGAAAACTCCTAAATTATTTTCCGCTACCACCGCACCATTCAAATACATTCGGGCCAAACCCGTCGCGTGATCGTAAGTCAAAGCGATGTGATAAAAGTTACCCGGGCTAAACAGTCCACCAGGCGACGCAATGGTGTGGTAATTCCCACTTGTATCGATCAGATTGGCGAACAAAGAGCCGTTTCCACCGCCAACATTGGGGGCTTGATTCAACCAGAAATGCGCCCCGAGTTTTCCTGAACCGTCACTCCATTCCAAAACCGGTTCCTGACTGTTGTCCACCGGCTCAATCCAGGCATCCAACGAGAATCCGGAACCAGGGCCGACATTCAGATTCGCACTCGCGGACACCAGGACCCCGCTGGCAAGGCCATCAAATTGAAAACCATTACCGACCTCTCCAGCAGCGAAGGTAACGCTGCCGACAGCCGTTCCATTATTGCCGCCCAAATTATCGACAAAATTATTTTCCCCCGCCCACCAACTCACTAAACCAGCCGGAGCCGGTGCGCTGGTCGGGGCTGTTACCGTAAGTGTCGCCACAGAACTGGGAACACTCCCCAAACTATTCTTCGCAACTACATCGTAATTTCCGTTATTGCCAGCTACCGTCTGAGTGAAAACTAAAGTGCTATTGGTTGCATCCGGAATATTGGCGCCGTTAAAACGCCATTGATAGGTCAGCGGAGTCCCTCCCACTGCATAGGCCTGAAACGTAGCTGGATCGCCAGCAAATACAGTCTGGTTCACTGGTTGAAGTGTGAAGCTCACCGGTGCAAACATGGGCGTTTTGCCATTGTTACGGGCGTTATAAATGCTCGCGATTTCCGACGCCGTCAGCGCCCGGTTAAATAAAGCCCCTTCGGCGATCAAACCTTTAAACGCCTGCCCTGTCCCTCCGTTACCGCGCCGACCGATGTTAAAGGGATAAGCCGTCGACGGCGTAAAATTACTCAACGTTTTCTCGGCCACCAACACACCATCCAAATACAGGCGTGTCACTCCGGAGGCATGATCATAAGTCAAAGCTACGTGATAAAAAATATTCGCCGATACCAATCCAGCCGGTGAACTGATCGTATGAAAATTGCCACTGGTGTCCACCAGGTTGGCAAATATCGATCCGCTGCCCGCACCGGAACTGTCCGTCCCTTGATTGATCCAGAAATGGACTCCCAAATGCGTTGCATCCTGGCCCCATTCGAGAATCGGTTCTTGCGTGCTATCCGCCGGCTTAACCCAGGCATCCAGCGTAAAACCTGACCCGGTTCCCACATTTAAATTAGTGCTGGCGGGAATGAAAACCCCGTCTGCACCACCACTAAATTGGAAAGCCTGGCCCACTTCGCCGGGAGCAAAGGCAACTCCGCCAGTGCCAGATCCACGGTTGCCACCCAGACGGTCTTCAAAATTATTCTCGGCGGACCACCAACTCACCAAACCTGGAATCGTAGGCGCGTTTGCCGGATCGCTCACCGCCAGAGTAACAACAGAACTGGCCAGGCTACCCTGGCTATTTTTCGCGATCACTTTATAAAGCCCCGCATTACCAACTTGAGCGTAGGCAATCGTATAAGTGCTGTTGGTTGCTGTCAGGATGTCGGTATTATTGAACTGCCACTGGTAGGTGATCGGCGTGCCGCCAATCGCATAGGCCTGAAAGGTAACCGTATCACTCACAACGACGCTCTGACTCACTGGCTCCAGCGTGAAGCTCACCGGCGCAAAGATGGCCGTCTTTCCGACGTTGCGGGTGTTGTAGATCGATAAAACTTCCTGCGCCGATAAGGCGCGATTAAACAGGTCCACCTCGTCGATGACGCCAGCGAACACATTTCCGCTGCCGCCAGCCCCGCGCCGGCCAATGTTCAAACCGTAAGCCGTCTGCGGCGTAAAATGGCCCAGGTTCTGTTCTGCGACCAGATTTCCATTTAAATAAATCCGCCCAAAACCGGACGCCCGATCGTAAGTCAGTGCGACGTGATAAAAGGCGCCAGCAGACACCAACCCTGCCACGGACGAAAGCGAATGATAATTTCCTGCGGTATCAATCAGATTGGCGTAAACCGAGCCAATACCTGTGCCGGTGCTGGAGGGACGCACGTTCAGCCAGAAATGCGTTCCGAAATTGCCCATGCTGCCATTCCATTCCAGAATGGGTTCTTGAGAGTTGTCTGCCGGTTTTACCCACGCATCCACTGAGAAACCATCTCCGGCTCCCACATTTAAATTCGTGCTCGCGGGAATTAACACGCCGCTGGTTGTGCCATCAAAATTAAATCCACTGCCCACCTCTCCGGGCACAAAGGTGACGGTGCCCGCAGCAGCCCCCCGATTTCCACCCAAGTTATCTTCAAAATTGTTTTCGGCCGCCCACCAGCTTACCAGGCCAGCTGGAGCGTTGGCACTGGTGGCAGTATTCACCACCAGATTGGCAACGTTACCAGCGGTGCTGCCCAGACTGTTCTTTGCAATCACCTTATAATTGCCTGCATTGCCAGCTTGAACATTGATGATAGTGTACGCGCTATTCGTAGCCGAGCTAATATCGACGTCATTGAACTGCCATTGATAGGTAATCGGCGTGCCGCCAATCGCGTATGCTTGAAAGGTAACGGTATCACCCAAAAAGGCGCTCTGACCCGACGGCTGTGACACAAAACTTACGGAAGCAAACAGAGGTGTTTTCCCTGTTGTACGCGCATTGTAAATACTGGCGATTTCAGAGCTTGTGAGTGCACGATTGAACAAATCCACTTCATCGATCAATCCATTGAACACCTGCCCGGACCCGCCAGCACCGCGTCGTCCAATATTGAAAGGGTAGGCTGTGAGCGGCGTGAAATTTCCTAAATTCTGCTCCACAGCCATTGCACCATCAACATACAAACGAACCAATCCGGAGACGTGATCATAGGTTAAAGCTACGTGATGAAAGCTGTTGGCCGTTACCAATCCAGCCGGTGAGCTAATCGTATGAAACGCGCCATTGGTATCCACCAGATTGGCGAATACCGAACCACTGCCCGTGCCCGAACTATCCGCCCTTTGATTCAGCCAGAAATGGACTCCGAAATGCGTTGCGTCCTGCCCCCATTCAAGAATCGGTTCTTGAGTGGTATCCACAGGCTTAACCCATGCCTCCAGCGTAAAACCCGCCCCGGTTCCCACGTTTAAATTGGTGCTGGCAGGAATGAAAACTCCATCGGCTCCACCAACAAATTGGAACGCAGTGCCGACCTCTCCAGGAGCAAAAGTGACTCCACCGGCGGCAAAGCCACGATTGCCGCCCACATTATCTTCAAAATTATTTTCAGCCGGCCACCAACTCACCAAGCCGGACGGAATGGGTGCCGTTCCCGGAACCGTCACGGTAACAACCGCGACTGAACTGGTGACGCTGCCACCATTATTACTCACAACAACGCCATAATTTCCAGTATCCGAAGATTGCACATTCGCAATGCTAAAGGCCGAATTGGTCGCCGCAGCGATCTCCACCCCCGATTTTCTCCATTGATAATTCAACGGCCCAAAGCCGGACGCGGAGACGCTCAGGCTCAATTGATCCCCGCGATTTAAATTCTGTCCCTGAGGTTGAACCGTGATCAGCGGTGGCGGTGGCAATATAATCTGATAAACCGCCTGATATTCTCCCGACACGGGCTTGCCATTGACGAATACAACTGCGCGCAATTTTGCCGAACTGACAATCGTAATACTGCCGGAGTACATCAGAGAATTCGTCGTCGGCGTGGTATCATTCAACGTGTAATAGATGACACCTCCGGACACCGGAGTGGTTAAAGTTATAGTCGCAGAATTGGTGAAGCTGCCGCTGGCAGTATCGTTTTGCACCAGAGGTAGCGGACCGGTAGTAATCAATCGGATCCGGTTGTTTCCCGCATCCACCATCACGAATGAACCGGCAGGAAACTGACTGCCAGCCGGAACCGGCACTGGAACTCCAATCGACGAACTGAATTGGGCCGTGTCAATCGGGCCATCCTGCATTCCTCCGTGAAAAGGAATCGCCCAAAGCTGATTACCGTTCAGATCAAATTTTTGCAGCCGCTGGGAACTTCCCCCCACCTCTACGTACAGAAAGCCATCGAAACCGCGCTCGAGGAGCACCTGCACCGCATCGAGGAGGCCGAGCGGCGCGACCACCGC
>JBEHZA010000305.1:0-6508 GCA_048497895.1 Verrucomicrobiota bacterium | reverse complement strand
AATGATGATCGGCAGAGCAGGGTGACTGGTGTTCAAGGCTTCAAATGTTTCCCAACCGTCTTTGAGTGGCATATTAAGGTCCAGCAACACCAGGTCCACAGGAGTGGAGGCAATGGTTTGCAAGGCTTCGGCTCCATTGGCCGCGAGCAGGGGATGATAATTCTCCAAAAGCAACACCTGAGCCAGTGCTTCCCGGACAGAGCGGTCGTCATCGACGAGCAGAATTTTGTGACGCATAGAGTATTTGACCGGGTTCCGGTCAAAATGACTCAACGCTTTAATGTGGCGATGAGGCTGTCGGGTTCTGATTGGGGGCGGCAGGCTGTTCGCGACCGGCAAAAACCAAATAGAGAGCCGGCAGAACAATCAAAGTCAGCAGCGTGGCGGAAATGAGGCCGCCGATAATGACGACGGCGAGCGGCTTTTGAGTTTCCGAACCGATGCCGTGCGAGAGCGCCATGGGGAGCAGACCGAGCATGGCCAGCAGAGCGGTCATTAAAACCGTGCGCAACCGGATGGAAGCTCCCTGAAATACGGCTTCAAACGGTCGCTGTCCTTCCTCGCGGAGTTGGTTGAAGTGGCTGACCATGACCACGCCGTTCAGCACGGCCTGGCCAAACAAAGCGATGAATCCGATGGCAGCCGAAACACTGAGCGGGATGCCCGTCAATAAAAGGGCTAGAATGCCGCCAATGAGGGCGAAGGGGACATTGAGCAAAATGAGCAGAGCGCTTTTGACAGATTTAAAGGCATCGAACAGGAGAATGAAAATCAGGAAAACGCTGATGGGCACGATGAGGGCCAGACGATTCATGGCGCGTTGCTGGTTTTCAAACTCACCGCTCCAGGTGATCAGATAGCCCGGTGGCAGAGCGATAGTTTTGACCCGGTCCTGCATTTCGGCGACGACGCTGCCCATGTCGCGGCCTTTGATAAAGATGCCGATGGCGACCACGCGACTGCCGTTTTCACGGCTGATATTCATGCTGCCGCTGCTGAGTTTGAAGTTGGCGACCTGTTGCAGCGGGATGTGCATGCCTTCCGGTGTATCGACCAGCACGTTTTTTAAATTGGCCAGTTCCCGCTCCGCTTCGCGCAAGCGAACCACGACGCTGAAATGTTTTTCTCCTTCCCACAATTCCGTTGCGGCTTTGCCACCGAGGCCGGTTTCAATCACGTCTTCGATGTCGGAAACGTTCAAGCCGTAACGGGCGGCTTGAGCGCGATCAATTTCGATGATGGATTGCGGCACTTCGCCCGCGCGGTCAATGTAGGCGCGTGAAACCCCGGGCACATCGGAGATTTTGTGTAGCACGGACTGGACTTGTGTGCGGAGAGTGGCGGGATCTTCACCGAAGACTTTGATGACAATCTGGCCGTCAATCTGGGAAATGCTTTCGAGCACGTTGTCGCGGATCGGTTGCGAGAAACTGCTTTCGATGCCGGGAATGGCATCCAACGCGTGATCCATCTCGTTAATGAGCTGTTCCTTGGTTAGTCCGGGACGCCATTGCGAGGCCGGTTTAAAATCGACGAAGCATTCCACCATGTTGATCGGTTTGGGATCGGTGCCGTCTTCGGGACGTCCGGCTTTGGATAGCACGGTGTTAACCTCTGGAACGGTGTGCAAAGCCTGGCGGATGCGGGCGCATTGGCTCATGGTTTCACTGACCGAAATGCCCGCCGGGAAGTTGATGTTGACCCAGGTGGTGCCTTCGTTCAGTTCCGGAAGAAATTCCGTCCCCAATCGCGGCACGAGACTCAAACTTCCAATCAACGCCAGCAAGGCAACGCTCAAGACGATGATCCGATGATTCAGGGCCCAGGCAAGGACCGGTTCGTAGATGCGTTTACAGATACGCACCAGCAAGTTGTCTCCATGAGGCAGGTTTTTCCGCAGGAGGAAATAACAAAGCAAAGGAACGAGTGTGAGTGAGAAAATGAGTGAACCAATCAGGGCGGAGGTGACGGTCCAGGCCATGGGCGCAAAGATACGGCCTTCATGGCGCTGTAGCGTAAAGATGGGGATATGCGCGGCGATAATAATGAGCATGGAGAAGAAAGTGGGGCGTCCCACTTCGGTGGTGGCTTCCCAGATGATCTCGCGGACAGATTTCCGGTCGGTTTTATGATCGCGTTCCGATAATTTCCGGAACACGTTTTCTACGACGATGACGGCGCCATCGACAATGATGCCGAAATCCATTGCCCCGAGAGACAGCAGGTTGGCGGGAATGCCGCGCCAGCGCAAACCGATGAACGTAGCCAGCAGTGAGAGCGGGATCATCACCGCGACAATGCCGGCAGCTCTGATATTACCAAGGAAAAGCAGGAGGACGAAGGTAACGAGCAAAGCGCCTTCGAGAAGGTTTTTGAAGACGGTCTTCAGCGTCGTATCAATGAGCCAGGTGCGATCATAATACGGCACGAGCGCTACTCCTTTGGGAAGAACGGACTGATTCATCAGGGTGACGCGCTCCTTAATTCCCTGCAATACCTGGGAAGGATTTTCGCCTTTACGCATCAGGACAATACCGGTGACGACATCATCTTCGCCATCCTGGCCAACGACACCCTGACGGGGAACAGAACTGATGGTCACGGTGGCGACATCTTTGATCAGCACCGGAGTGCCGTTATGCGAGGAGATGACAATATTGCCGATGTCATCGCCAGAGCGCAGCAGGCCAATGCCGCGGATGAGATATTGCTGCGACCCTTGTTCCACGTAGCTGCCGCCCGCATTGGCATTGCCGCGCCCCAACGCGGTGAATAATTGCTGCAAGGTGAGGTTGAAATATTTGAGGCGCGCGAGATTGGGGTTAACCTCGTATTGTTTGACCAGGCCGCCGATGCTGACCACGTCAGCGACGCCGGGCACCATTTTGAATTGGCGCTCGACCACCCAATCCTCGATGGTGCGCAATTCGCGCGAGTTAAGGTGATCCGATTTCAGCCGGTAACGGTAGAGTTCCCCGATGGCGGTGGAAAGCGGTGCGAGTTGCGGTTGGACACCGGAAGGGAGATCGGCGCCGGTTAAACGTTCAAGCACCTGTTGCCGGGCAAAATAATCATCCACGCGATCGTCAAAGGTGAGGACGACAAAGGACAGGCCGAATTGCGTGTGTGAAAACATGCGGACGTTGTGGGGCAAACCGCTGAGCGCAATTTCCACGGGAATGGTGACCTGTTTTTCCACTTCTTCCGGAGCATGGCCGGGGAACAAAGTGATAACTTGTACCTGAATATCCGAGACATCTGGAAAGGCCTCAATGGGAAGCGTCTTAAAGGCCACGACGCCGCCACCGATGAAAAGCGCCGCCATCATGATGAGGAAAAGCGGCTGATGGAGAGCAAAATGAACGAGACGTTTGATCATAGCAAGGGCGTGGCAGAGCGGTCTCTGCGATTAGATTGGCGGCTCGGGCAGGGGTTAAGAGCCTGCGTTGGATTGAAATAATTCTTCCAGCAAAAGGCAGCCATCCGCTACAACGCGCTGGCCGGATTTCAGGCCATCCAGAATCCGTACGCGACCGGCCTCAGCGGGGGCAACCTTCACTTCCTGACGGGTATATTTGCCGGGTTGATCTTCCAGGTAGAGGTAATGTTTTTCACCTTTTAAAAAAACCGCTTTGGAAGAAAGGCTGATGCCTTGAGCGCCGGTAGCCGTAATTTCAGCGGTGATGAACATTTCGGCTTTGAGCAGATGCTGACGGTTATCCACCCGGCCGCGCGCTTTAACGGTGCGGGTAGCGGGGTCCAGCGAGTCGGAGATAACTTCGATTTTCCCTGCGAACTCCTGTCCGGGATAAGCGGGGGAACGGACGACGATGGCCTGACCGGTTTTTAGATGCGGCAGATCGTATTCGGTGGCGTCGAGTTGAATCCACATTTGATCCGGATCGGTGACGACAAAAAGCGGCGCAAAGAGTTGGGGCGCGTTGGCGAGCATCTGGTCAGGGCGGATTTCCTGACCGGGATTGATGTTTTTTTCCACGATAACGCCATCCAGCGGGCTTTTCAGGGGAAATAATTGATCTACGGTTTCAGTCACACCCCCGTAAAGCGTGAGGCGTGCGGCCGTGCGCGATTTCTCCGAAAGGGCGCGGGCGAAATCTGCTTCCGCGACTTCGAGGTCTTTTTTCGCGGTGGCGCCGTGATCGTATAGTTCATGCAGGCGTTTGAGAGTTTTTTCGGCTTGCAGCAAATCGCTGGCGGCTTTGCGGTCATCGGCCTGGGCCTGGCCATAATCCGGAGAGGCAATCATGGCCAGAGTGTCCTGGCGGTGCACGGATTGGCCGATGTCCGCGGTGATTTGCGTGACGCGACCTGCGAACGGAGCGAAAATGCGGACGGTTACATCGTCATCCCAAACGAGGCGGCCACTCAAGCGGACGGTGTCGTTCGTGCTGTTAGCCACGGGCTCGGCGGCGAAAGCGGCGATCTGCGGGCTATGATCCGGAAAGGAAATGTGGCCGCCATCCACTTTTGCGGACGGAGCTTCGGCATCGGTTTCGGATTTCTGCTGGCAACCGGTGAGGGCCAGGATGGTGAGCAGGGCGAGTAAGCAGGCCGGGGTTTTCATTTGGACGTGACGAGGGTGGGAGAAAGATTCAGGGCCGCGGTGAGGTCCGCGACGGCGAGAGCGAGATCCGCCGCGGCTTGAGCCGTGGCGAGACGAATATCATTGTCGTTGCGCTGAGCCGAAAGGAGATCGAGTAGGGAAGCTCCGCCTTTTTCATAGGCAAACGAAACTGTGTTGCGAATCTCAGCGGAGCGGGGGGCGATCTGGGTTTGATACCGGTCAAACCGTTTGTTCGCATCCGCAAAAGAGGTTTGCGCGGTGCTGATTTCGGCGACGATTTGGGCGCGCAGTTGTTCCACTTGCAAAGCGGCTTGTTCGCGGGCGGCCTGGGCGGATTGGATGGCGCCCCGATTGACGTTCCAGAGGGGCAACGGGAACGAGATGCCGATTCCGAGCGTGTTGGGCTGATCCGCCGGTTCATGTTCGTATTGGAACAGGAAAGTCGGGTCGGGGAGGCGCATGGCCTTTTGCAGTTTCAGGTCCGCTTCGGCTTTTTCACGGGCGGCTTCGGCCGCGCGCAGATCAGGACGAGAGGAGCCGGGTGGTGTGTTGCTGGCCAAGAAAGGAAGACGCGCCAGCGTGTGGAGGGATTCACCCGGCTCCCAATCGCCTGTCGGGCTTTTGGTGCCCAACAAAATATCCAGCGAAATCAGCGCATTCGTAGCGGCTGATTTGGCACTTTCCGCGTCCAGCTCGAGCCGGTCGGCGGCAATTTCGATTTGTGACTTGTCGGCCAGCGAAACATCTCCCGCCTGCAAGCGGACGGCGGCGATGCTGGCTTCGTGCCGCAGGGAATTGGAGGATTCCTGAAGAATACGAACGTTCTCCCGCGCCAGCAGCACGTTGACGTAGGCTTTCGTGACGGCCTGATCCAGGATGCGCTGGGAGTTTTTGAGCCGCTCTTTGGCTCCGGTAATGCCCGCTTTGGCAGAAGCCTGACGGCTGGACCGTTTGCCGCCGATCTCGAACAGTTGATTGATGGCGGCGATGGTGTCGTAGTTCCGTTCCCAGACTCCGCTGCCCTGCGAGGTGCTGCTTGAATGTCCATCCACATTGATTTTCGTCGTCGAGAGCGACAAAGTGGGATTGGGAAATTCGTGTGCGATTAGTTGCTGGGCGAGAGCCGCAGACACATCGCTCTGCGCGGCCAGCAGACCCCAGTTTTTCTCGAAGGCAATCCGCTTGGCGTCGGCCAGTGTCAACCGGCGGGCAATCGGAGTTGGATTGTCTGTGCCTGGCGGTGTAGCCTCCTGCGCTGACAGGGGTTTGGGGACCAACAAATAAACCGCCAGGCACAAAATCGAAACTACGGGCAAATGTGACCGGAATGGTTTTTGCCGGTCCAACCGGGCCGCAGCCGGTAAAACTTTCCAATCTCCCTTGTGAGGGCAACTTCCAGCGCTTACGTATTGCATAGAAGGACATCGTTCCCTAGAAAAAGAAATCCAATGAATGCGGCCTGCGCTCGCGCCGGTCACTTTGAGCGGGCGAGCAGAGGGTGGGGGCGGTGACAAAGGGTTTTGAAATCCCGCACTCAACCACATATTTTTGAGCCAAACGCATTGCTGGCACACTAAAAGCTTTTCTCGTGCCAACCCTGAGAGGGGTTGTTTAACGTGTTGATTATGAGTGGATTAATATTTGGGCGGCAGTTTGAAGGTTGAAATGATGATAACGTGGTTACCGGTACTGGTAAGTTACTTGCCATTTAAATGAATCAGGCGATCAAAGTGCGGTTGGCGGGATTTGCGGCGGCGATCATTTCAATTGCGCTGATGATTGGCTGGGCGGCGCATACTTCGTGGCGGCAGGTGGAGCAACTGAACCTACGGTTGACCCGGGTGCAGATTGAAAGTTTTCAAACGGCCAACCAGTTCCGCGCGAATTTGCAGGATCTCGATCTGACGCTGTTGCGGTATCAAC
>JBEHZA010000304.1:0-6512 GCA_048497895.1 Verrucomicrobiota bacterium | reverse complement strand
CGGATCCATTCCTCGTGGCCGGGCAGGTAATCGACTTCGAGTGAGAGCTTGATGGTGAGCCGGGGATGATCGCGTTGGGCCTGGCGGACTTTTTCCACGTATTCGTCCAATTGATCGAAGCGCATACGCCAGTTATCGAAATCATCCTGCCGCATGGGCGAGTGGTCGGAAAAACCGATCTCGGTGAGGCCCACCTGCAACGCCTGCGCGGCGTATTCGGTCGGTTCACCCGTTGCGTGCCGGCAGAGCGGCGTGTGCATGTGGTAGTCAGCTGGCCAAGCCATGAAGCTATGGTAATGCACGGGCAAGGCAGGGTGGAAGGGAATTTAGCGCAAAAGAGTGCGAGTGAAATGACGAAATCCGCATGGCAAATGCCAAAAGAAATCCCCATGTCGAAGCCGTCATAGCAAGCCAAGATTGGTGGGACCGGTACCGTGGTTGCACTCGTTCCGGGAGAATCGGCTCAAACGAATGCTGCTTAAAGCAGACAGGTGCCGGACCAAAATCCGGCTGGATTCACCGTTGACAGAGGCAAGTCGGGTACCTATGTTCTCTCTGTAAATACTGTGCGTATGCCCCGAAAATTTACAATTCGGGGATTTTTATTGTCGTGACGGGACGTAGCGAAATATGGCGAATACAATCTTAGTCGGCGCCCAATGGGGTGACGAAGGCAAAGGCAAAATCATTGACGTGTTGACGGAAGAGGCGGACATCGTCGTTCGCACTCAAGGCGGCAACAACGCCGGGCACACGGTCTATATCGGACCGAAGAAATATGTGCTCCACCTGATTCCTTCCGGCATCCTCCGCCATCGCAAAAAGTGCGTGATCGGCAACGGGGTTGTGATTGATCCGATTGGTCTCGTCGAAGAAATCGACGGCCTGCTTAAGCTCGGCGTCAAGGTTAACGGTAACCTGTTCGTCAGCGAAACCGCCCACGTCGTGCTTCCGTATCATCGCGAGTTGGATGCTCAACGCGAAATCTTGAAGGGCAAAAACAAGATTGGCACCACCAAACGCGGCATTGGTCCGGCCTACGGAGACAAAGCCGCGCGCACTGGCATCCGCATGATTGATTTGATCAACCCGGCCCGCTTTGAGGCGTTGCTGAAGTTCAAGATCAAAGAGAATAACGAGATTTTAAAGGCCTTTGGAGCGAAGCCGCTTTCTTTCAAAAAAGTTCATGCAGCGTATCGCGCAGCTGGTGACCGGTTGAAGCCGTTTGTGGTGAACACCGTCGTCATGCTGCACAAAGCCGTTTGCCAGGATGCCGATATTTTGTTTGAAGGGGCGCAAGGCACTTTCCTCGACATTGATCACGGCACGTATCCGTACGTGACCTCATCGAACACGACAGCCGGTGGCGCTTCCACGGGTTCCGGTGTGCCGCCGAACCGCATGGACCGTGTGGTGGGCGTGATGAAGGCTTACACGACGCGCGTGGGCGAAGGCCCGTTGCCGTCGGAGAATGCCGAGATCGCCGATATGTTGCACGGCATGGGCCGTGAATTTGGCGCGACGACCGGACGCGCGCGGCGTTGCGGTTGGTTTGATGCGGTAGCCACGCGTCATGCGACGATGGTTAACGGCATTGATGAACTCGCGATTACGAATATCGACGGGTTGGACACGCTGGATAAGATCAAGGTTTGCGTGGGTTACCGTTGTGACGGCAAGCGTTACGACCACATCCCCAACGAAATTGAAGTGCTGGCGCGCTGTGTGCCGGTCTATAAAGAATTTCCGGGCTGGAAGACGCCGACCGATAAGATTCGCACCTGGAAAGACATCCCGCAGAAGGCCAAAGATTACTTGAAGGCCATCTCCGATCTGACCGGCGCGGAATTAACGATTGCCTCGATCGGGCCGGCGCGCGAACAAACGATCTTCCTTTGATCGAATTGAGTTTGGTTGCTGGCTGCTGGTGTTGATGGATGAAGCCGATGAGTTCACACACTCCACATCTGAGTCCGCAAGCGCAAGCCACCTTGCCGACGCACGTCGCCATCATCATGGATGGCAACGGACGCTGGGCCAAGCAACGCCATTTGCCGCGGGTGGAGGGGCATCGCAACGGTGTGGAATCGGTGCGCTCCGTGGTGCGCACGTGTGGCGAGTTGGGCATCAAATATCTCACCTTGTACGCCTTTTCCGTGGAGAATTGGAATCGTCCCAAGGATGAGGTGGACACTTTGATGAAGTATTTGGCCCGCTTTCTGAAGAACGAGATTGGCGAACTCAATCGCAATAACGTTCGTCTGGAAGCGATTGGCCAAATCTATCGCCTGCCGGAATTCGTGCAGGAGCAGTTGCAAAAGACGAAGGCGGCTCTGGCGAAAAATAACGGACTGACGCTGGTGCTGGCCTTGAGTTATGGCGGACGCACAGAATTGGTCGAGGCCATGCGGGCCGTTGCGGAAAAGGTAAAAAAGGGTGGGATTGAACCGGCCGAGATCAATGAGCAGGTCATTTCCCAGCACCTTTATACGCACCAATGGCCGGACCCGGATTTGCTGGTGCGCACGAGTGGTGAAATGCGCGTAAGCAATTTTTTGCTCTGGCAGATTTCCTATGCCGAACTGGTCGTAACGCAAACGCTTTGGCCGGATTTCCGCAAGCCGCAACTCTACGAAGCGCTGGAAGAATACGCCCGGCGCCAGCGACGTTTTGGTCTGATTTAACGCCCGCTACGATTTTTAAACCATGCCAGAAGCCACTGCATCCACTCCGCCGCCGCTGTCCAAGGCGCAAATTTTTGTCCGGCGGCTCACGAGTTCCGTGATTTTATGGACAGTGGTGTTGTCCGCGCTTTTTTCCGGTAACAAGCTGATTTCCGATTTTGTTTTTTTGATCATCATGATGATGCTGGCCGGGATCGGTTTGGTGGAGTTTTACGGGATTGTGGAGAAGCGGGGGCTGGTGTGTTTTAAAGAATGGGGAATTTTTGGCGGGCTATTGTTGATGGGGAGCACGTTCTTTTATCTGTCCGGATTGTTGGGGGCAAAGGAAGCTCCCGCCAAGGCCGGAGATTTTGAAACAAGCATTCTGGTGCTGATGGTGCTGGGTTTGTGCGTGCGGCAATTTGTTTCCAAGAGCAACACGGCGGGGATTCTCGCTATTTCCACGACGTTGTTTGGATTGATGTATGTGCCCTGGCTGCTGAACTTCATTCAGAAGATCAATTTCTTCCCGAAAATCGACGGACATCACTACATTCTCTATTTTATTCTCGTCACCAAGTTCAGCGATGTCGGCGCTTATTGCACCGGCTCATTGATCGGCAAGCATAAGATGATTCCGCGCATCAGTCCGGGGAAGACGTGGGAAGGCTTTGGCGGGGCGATTGTTATTTCCACGGGCGCGAGTTTGATCTATGCGCATTTCGCCGGAGACCATTTGCTGGGCATGAATTGGATGCACGCCACCATTTTAGGAATTGTGTTGAGTATTGGCGCGGTGATAGGGGACTTGATCGAGTCGCTGTTCAAACGCGAAGCGGGTTTGAAAGATTCCGGCGGTTTCTTTCCGGGCATCGGTGGAATCCTCGACTTGCTCGACAGCTTATTGTTTAATGCCCCTTTGATGTATTTGTATTTGCGGCACGTTTTGACCCATTAAGACTGAATGAAAAACGTAGTTTTGTTAGGCAGCACCGGTTCCATTGGCACGAGCACCATCAAGGTGGCGGGGGATTTGCCTGATCGTATCCGGTTGATTGGCCTGGCGGCTGGCGGCAATAGCGATTTGTTGCTGGAGCAAACGCGTCAATTCCGGCCGGAAGCCATTTCTATTACCAGTCCGGAAAAGGCGCAGGAACTGCGGGCGACTCTGGGGACGGCCACGGAAGTTTACTCGGGCAACGAAGGTCTCATCAAATTGGCCACGCTCCCGGCGGCCGATATTGTGCTGATCGCGATTGTTGGCACGGCGGGATTGCAACCGGCTTTGGCGGCGATTCGTGCGGGTAAAGACATTGCCGTGGCTTCCAAGGAAATTCTCGTCATGGCCGGGGAAACGGTGATGAGCGAAGCCCGGAAATATGGCGTGCGCGTGCTGGCCGTGGATAGTGAGCACTCCGCGATTTTTCAATGTCTGGATGGTAAGCCATCGCATTCGGTGCGGGCTCTGTGGTTGACCGCTTCCGGTGGCCCTTTCCGCACGACACCCAAAGAGGATTTCGCCAACATCACAGTGGAACGCGCGTTGAAACATCCCTCGTGGGTGATGGGACGCAAGATCACGATTGATTCCGCCACGCTGTTCAATAAAGGGCTGGAGATGATTGAGGCCCGGTGGTTGTTCGATATTGAAATGCCGCGGGTGAAAGTGGTGGTGCATCCGCAAAGTGTGGTGCATTCCATGGTGGAATATGTGGATGGCTCCATGATCGCCCAGATGTCCACGCCGGATATGTGCTTGCCGATCCAATACGCTTTGACCTATCCGGAGCGGGTGGCCAGTGACCGGGTGCAAACCAGTCTGGCCAAGTATGGCAGCCTGACCTTTGAGGAGCCGGATGTGGAACGGTTCCCCGCATTGAAGCTGGCCCGCCAGGCGGGTGAGCAGGGTGGAACGATGCCCGCCGTGCTCAATGCGGCCAATGAAGTGGCCGTGGAAGCCTTCTGCAACCGTCAGATCAGTTTTCTTCAGATTACGGAAACCGTAGCCCGCACTATGCAGGCACATAAATGGCTGGCCCATCCTACGTTGGAAGAAATCCTGGCCGCTGATACCTGGGCCCGTGCCGCGGCTGCCCGATGAGGTCTTTCGCGCGCGTTTCATTCTGTGGTAGAACTACTTTTGAACGAAATGGTTTCCAAAGTTGCCAGACTATCGAATGGCAGATAAGCTTTAACCCGATAACGTAGTTCATTAACTCATGGATATCATTACTGTTTTAAAGGTCGCGATTGCCGTGCTGGCTTTTTTCGGCGCCTCGATCTTTGTCCACGAATTCGGTCATTACTGGATGGCCCGGCGGCTGGGCATGAAAGTAGATGCCTTTGCCATTGGCTTTGGCCCGAAGATATTCGGTTGGACGCGGGATGGAATTGAGTATTCCTGGCGTTGGATTCCGGCCGGGGGATATGTGAAGCTTCCGCAGATGATCACTTCGGAGGCTTTGGAAGGCGACAAGTTACCTGAGGATGCCCAGGTTCCACCGGCGCCGCCATTGCACAAAATATTGGTGGCGATGGCCGGACCGTTCATGAACATCATTTTTGCGTTCTGCATTGGCACCTTGATTTATTTTACCGGTTTGCCGGTGCTCGTGAACCCTTCAGTCATTGGATATGTTGATCCCAGTTCCGAAGAAGCAAAGTTGGGCATCAAAGAGGGGGATGTGGTGGTCGAAGTGAATGGCTCGAAAGTAAAATCATGGCAGGATGCAAACGTGGCGACTTTTCTGGCACAAACGAATGTCCTTCCGGTAGTCATTGACCGGGCCGGAGTGCATACCACCTATCACTTGACCGCGCGGGTAAACGAAAATCTGCATTTAAAGATGCTGGATTTGAACCCCAAAGATCATCCTGAAATCACTGAAGTAAAGAGTGAAGGAGCCGCAGCGGCCGCGGGCCTGAAGGTGAAGGACGTGATTATCTCGTTTGCCGGGGCTCCGATTGGCAGCGCGCAACAACTGACGGAGCTTATTAAAAAAAGCGCTGATAAAGAATGTGAGATAGTCGTCGAGCGCGCCAAAGAAAAGCTGACTCTGAAGGTTAAACCCAAGCTCGATAGCTCGGCGAACGTAGGCCGCATTGGGGTCGGCCTTGGTAATAGTTCGGTCACGGTTTATGAACTGCAAAGGCCGGGGCCATTGCCGTGGGATCAGATTTATGATGTGTGGGATAAGACCGCGAAGACCTTGAATGCGTTGTTTCATTCAAAGCAGACCGGCGTGGGCATCAGCGATCTGAGCGGGCCGCCGGGCATTCTGGCCATGCTGGCCGCGCAATTAAATACCGATTACCGCCTCGCCCTCAGTTTTCTGGTGTTGCTGAATGTGAACCTGGCGATTCTGAATATGCTGCCTATTCCGGTATTGGACGGCGGGCATATCCTGATGTCCATCGTGGAAAAAATCCGCAACCGCCCGATGAGTGCCAAGTTTGTGGAATACACCACGACCGTGTTCGCCGTGCTGTTGATTTCACTCATGCTGTTTGTTTCCTTTAACGATTTTAAACGTTTCCGGCTTTTCAAATCCATGTTCCAGGGTGAAACCCGCGTTGAAGAAAAGGGTGCCTCGGGCAGTGGCAGTGGTCCAGCCAAGTGAGTTATGAGATATTGCGAGTCCCCGTTTTTTTATCATCGCCGCAACACCCGTGAAGTAACCGTGGGCAATCCGGCCCAGGGCGGTATTATTATCGGCGGCCATCACCCCGTGGTCATGCAATCTATGCTCACGTGCGATACCATGGATACGGCGGCCTGCGTGAAGCAGACGCTCGAACTCGTGGAAGTGGGCTGCCAACTGGTGCGCATTACGGCGCCGACGGTCAAGG
>JBEHZA010000303.1:0-6519 GCA_048497895.1 Verrucomicrobiota bacterium | reverse complement strand
TATCCGCGCCCGTATTCGGATCCGTGTAGAGGAACGTCGTCGGGTGCAGATCGATTTCACCCGTATCCAACACCAGCTTATCGATGACGTTGATCAGCGTTTCCGTGTCTGCGTCCTGCTTGAATTGACGCACGACCGATTTGCCCGATACCGTGTCCACGTACTTGCTGAAGTCGGAAAACGCCGCCTTGAGGTCAATCCCCAGGAACGCATCCAGATTCGACGGCCCTTTGCGGATCTTGAAGCTGCTCCGCGCTTGTGCGAGAAACCCGGCTTCCGTGAAGCTCGCCAGTGAACCGCTGTAAATGTTCGCCGCCGGCGTCCGGTAATCGCTCGGGACGGGATAGAGCGTTTGCGCGGAATTGTTGATCCATTGGAGCAACCCGCGGGTTTCGTTCCCTTGATTGGCGCCGTCGTCGAGCTTGCAATCTTCATTGCTCAACAGGCGTTTCTCGATCTGCCACTTCACCGCCACGATCGCATCCGCGATCTGGTTTGCCATTTCGCCCTTGGCCACGCCGGCAATCTCCACTTCTTCCGTGAAGTCCGACACCGCCGGCAGATCCCAGGTCTTTTGCACGACCCCATGAATCCGCACGCGGGGATTATAATTGAAGTCTGACGCATCCTTGCCATCGACGACACCCTTGTGCCCGGTGGTCTTGTACTGTTTCATCTGCCAATCGTGCAGCACGTTGATCGGCCGCTTGCGCTTTTCCAGCATCGAGCTGAAAGGCGTTTCCGGGGCTTGCACCACGGCAATGAGGTCCGCGAGCGATTCCCGCACGCCTACCGCATTGGATTCTGTTTCCATTCCTTGTGCCATAAGACACTCCTTCGCTATTTCGTCGGCTAGTTCAGCAGTCCGGATTTCAGGACCGTCTGCACCAGCGATTGGTGGGTTGCGCCACCTTTGACATATTGTTTTGCGTTTAAGCCCGGCGTCGGTTTCTTGGTCTGATTCGTCGGGACCGGACTGCGTGCCGCGGGTGCGGCTGCGGTGGGAACTCTGGGTGCGGGTTTGGCGGGTGTTGCTGGCTTCCTTGCCCCGGCTTCTTTCTCCTGCCGGAGCTTTTGCCCTACTAGGGAGTCGCCCAGGATTGTGCGCACATTCGGAATGGTCCGCAGCACCGGATACGTACGGAGCACCTGCTCCACCAATTGGTGATCCGGATGATTGCGGTCCTTGAGTTGGGGATAGGTTTTGTAGGCGTATTCGTCCGCCTGGCGTCGCAGGTTCAACAGGTTTTGCGCCTGCGGCAAAATCCGTTCCTTCACCTGCTTTACCTGCGCGTACGTCTGCCGCACCTGTTCCGGTGTCCACGCCGGATCGTTCTCTTTACCCGATCCTTCGTAACCGTCCCAGTGCGTCAGCAGCCATTCCTCCGTTTTGTCCAGACGTTGGGATTCCTGCGCCAGCCGCGCCGGATCCTCCACCAGTAATAAAGGGTGAACTCCCTGCGCCCGTGCCTGCGGTTGACCTTGCAACTCCTGGACCTGCTGCGTCAGGCTTTCCACCTGGCCCAGCAATTGCCCCCGTTCCGTTTGTGCGGTCGCCAACTGTTCCGTGGCGTCCTTCTTCTCCTTGGTCAACTGTCCCACCCGCGTATCAAACGCGTGTTGGAACGGTTGAATCAGCTTCAACACTTCCGCTTCCACCTCCGGCGCTACCTGCAAATCGGTCAGCCGGGTTTTCACCTGCTGGACGAATTTGGGTTCTGCTGCCGGGGATTCCACCACCTCCACCGGCTCATCACCGGCGGTCGCTGTCTGTCCTTCTACTATTTCGCCTTCAGACCCGCCCGCTCCGCCTTCCGCGCCGGGATTTTCTCCCTCTGCGCCAGGCTCGCCTGCGGCCGCTGCCGGCTGCTCAACTTCCGTGGGTTGGGTTTCTGCTTCGCCTGCACCAGCCGCTACCGGGCTCGGTTTACGGGTTGGCATGCCCAGGCGTTGCAGCACCATCCCCATGGTGTCCGCATCAATCTGTCCCGCGGTAACTTTCGGCGCCGCTACGCCGTTCGCTGTTTTTTCCATGTCCGGCCAATAGCACCGGACGCGCCCGTAAAACTAGGGGGTGTAGTGAGAAAACGAGGTCAAGTGAGGCTAAGTGCGGTCAAGTGAGGTGAATTAACTATGTTGTAGGACTAAATTCCCAAGCCGCCGTCGCAATCGTTATTCCGGATGGCCACAGCAATTTCCTGCGCCATATCTTCGTTGATTAATTCACGCGCCAATCCCTGCCGAGCATAGAAATTTCCCGAACCCGGCTTTAAGGACTTGGTCGCCCCCCCATCCATCCACGTTGCGAGAATCTGCACTGCGTCAAAATGCTCTGATAGATCAACTACGATCTTCTCCAGCATTTCCCGACGATAATCAGAATTCATCTGCGGTTAAAACTACCTCTCCTTCATCTCCTGCTGCCGGCCCCGCTGGACGTAATCCAGCAGATCCGCCTTCAGTTCCAGCAACGCCTTGCCACCTCCCGACGCCACCCGCAACTCCGCATCCGTCGCCTGTTCATCAAAAGCCGCATCACTGCACGCCACAATTTTCTTATCGAGCACCTGCATCATCGCTTTCCATAACCCCTGACTCGGTGCCCCGGCAAACTGCGCCAGCAATTCCTCTTCTGGAATCTCTTGCGCCCGTTCCATCACCACCCGCACCGTCAGCAACCGCCGCCACCACTGTTTAAATCTTTTCATATTTAATTCCTTTACTGGCAGGGCGGCGCGGCAGCGCCGCCCTATTATGTTTTTCTCCGTTCCCTCTGTTTTCTCCTGTTCAACCCCCGAGCACCGTTTGCCCCACCCGCGCCCCGATCACCGCATTGCGCTGCTGCTGCACCTGGTTTTCCAGAAACTTCACCCGGGCGTCATAGATCATCTTGCTCACCGGCGTCAGCTTTTGCAGCGCCTCCGGATTCTTCTGCGTGATCCCCAGCAGCGTCTGCAAACGCAATTGGAAGTTCTGCCCTTCCTTCATCATCGCCGGTTCCACGCCGGACGATATCTTCGCAAAGTTGGCTTCCTCATCATCCGCCTCTTTCTGTTGCGCCGCCTGCACCGGAATCACCACCGCCCCAGCCAAATTTGGATCCACGGCCCGCAGAATAATCCCAATCAACCGATCGCGCTGAATGACGTTCAACGTATCGATTTGTAGCAACTTCATGATCACCTCGATCTTCTTGACCAGGTATTCCAGATTCAGATCCGACACGTCGTAACTCAACTGCATGTCGAACTTGCCCTGGATCTCCTTCGTTTCCTTTCCGATCTGCGTCCCATCATCCCCGGCCACGCGTGCCACATCCGCATCTTCCATGTACTGCTGGCAGAGCTGGAGCACTTGCATCAACGAATCCTTCAATGAATCCAGGAACTGGTCCGTGTAGAATTGCAGCATTAACTTCACCAACTCCGGCGCATTTGTCGGCACCATACGGGCGAAGTATTCGTTAATCCGTCGCAACTGCATTTCCTGCTGCTTTTCGTTCGCAATCGGATACTGCGGTGGCTGCATCCAGCTAATTTCTCCCGGCCGATCCTCCTTGATCTGCGCCAGCGGCCCGATCACCAATTGCATCGAAGCCCGTCGCCGCGGCACCTTCACTGGCGGCACTGTCGTCAGGCTCACGTGATCGCTAAAACTGTCCGCCAACAATTTCAGCGTCATCTGGTCCGTCTGCATTAATTCTGGAATACCACGACTATCTACCAGCCGGCTGTTCAGAATCTCGCGGGAAAAATAAGTGAATGGATATTTCCCATGCCGATAATCCAGCAATACCCGCTCACCCGCCGCCATCTCGCAAAACGTGCTGAAGGTGGCCACGTAGATTCCCGGCACATCCTCCGCATTAATCGCCCGATGATACGCCGTAATCACTTCATATTCCCCGCGGTGCTGATATTTCTCCCACGGCATTGCCTGCGGTTCTTCATGCACCACCCCGTTCACTTCCAGGCGATATTCCAAAAACGCCGTTTGCCCTTCGTGTTCCAGCACCGCATTCACAAAGGCTTCGCTGTATCCCATCGTCCGCTTGCGCGCCTCCAACTCCACCCGCGTCAACCATTCCCGCACAAAGATCACGCGTGACCGTTGCAGATCCGTCGTATTGCCTGGAAAGAAGATGTCCTCATTTAACCGCAACGCCGCAATCCGCGGCACATTCTGCCGCAAATACGGATTCGGAAACTCCGCTTCACCCTTCTCGCGCAACTCCTGCACGATCTGCCGCGCTGTGCCTTCCGGCAGATTCGGCATAAACGTCTGGAATAATTGCGCCACCTCCTCCTCCCGCTCCGGATCCAGCAGATCCATGAACGTCGCATCCAACTGTGCCGGCGGAATCCCGAAATGCTGCATCAGAATCGCCTTCACCCGTTCCGCTGTCAGCGTCTTGTTTTCCAGCGCCCATTCCTGCTGCCAAAACACCCCCAGCACACCGCCGCCCGGCGAATCGCCTTCCTGGTAATTCGCCAGCTTTGTCAGCTCGCGCCGGTACGCCGATCCGATTTGATTTTTCAGCACCCAGCTCAAGAGGATCTTCATCCGCTCGGCAAACCCTTCCCGGATAATGTCCATTCCCTTCACCGCCACATCCGCCCGCAACGCCGCCGTCACTAGCATGCCCACGCGTTCATTCACAATCTTATCCGCTTCCCGCACGCGATTATCCGCCGCTCCTTCAAACGGAAACGCCGGTTCACCATTCATCGCATTTGCATGTTTTCGTCCGTCTGCCGATTGCCCTTCCCACCGGCAATACCGCGTATCCTCATTTACCATTCGGCGCAGGTTCACCGTGTAACCAGCATCCCGCGTGATTGCTTCGATTTCATTTTTGAACATCTTCAGCAAGTCCTCACTGACCGCGCCCGTGCCGCCATCGCCCGGGATCGTTTCCATCACCTTCAGTTCATTGTCTTCCATATGTGTTACTTTCCTTTGTTGGTTTTTCCTGCGATGGAAATTGCCTCTTTAAGTAAGGTGGTGTTGCCACACCACCCTGATATTGTTTTCCCGTTCATTTCTTAACTCCGCTTTCTCTGTTTGCTCCTGTTAAACCCTTCTCCTTGGCCTTCCAATTCCGCTCAAACTCCAGCACCTCTGTCCGAAAATAGTACGCCTTTCCCTTCGGACTGCTGTCCGGCAGGTAATGCCGCTCCAGCAAGCCAGCTTCCCTGAATTTCTTCATATCCCGATCACTCACCCCGAGGTAGGCACGCACTTCGCCATACCGCAGCATTCGCTTATTGGGTAATTGATTCTCGTTGCTCATTGGCTTTTGTTCGGAATTCGTCATTTCAGTAATGCCCGCCTTCCTTGGTTTCATAATCCTCCGCCTCCACATGGTCCGATTCGCTCAAATAAAAATACCTTAGTAAATCGATCGGATCCTTCGTCGCGCCCTCTTTGCCATCCAAACCGGTCCACGTCCGGAGCGCATAAATCGTATTGCGACAGTTGCTGGAAATCTTCAAGCGCGGATTGTTGAAATAACTCACCGGCTTCTGCGGATCATAATTCAGCGCATTATTAATCGCCACTTTGCCGTCCTCAATGCTGTCGCCGGGACACAATTCAAAGAACAATCCGATATCCTCAAACTCCGTCAGCAAGGTTTTCGGCCGGTCCCGCTCCACCTTGGGCTCACTCGCCGCCCGCGAATCGCAGCGCCGGACCAAGATCCTCTCCCGCGCCCCGCGATGTTCATCCCATTCCGCAATAATTTCAGATTGTCGCTTCGTTTCATCCTGATCCAGCCGCGCCTGGTCCTTCTCAAAATCCGTCCACCCCTCCAGCCGCGCAATTTCCCGTTTGTATTGGGTAAAGCCAAAACCGAACGCCGCCTGCGCTGGCCCTGGCCGTCCATCCTTCCGCTTCCCATCCGGCTCCGCCCAGGCACCTGGCACCCCCACACCTGGAATGTAATCACTTCCCGGCCATTCGCGGTACACGTAATCATGGTCCGGCGTCACCCGGATCCACAACATGAAGAAATTCCGGCCCTTGGCCGGATCCAGAAAATGGTAATTCGTCCCGACGTCTGGAATCTCCTCCGGCCGCACCACGTGCACGTCCACGTTGAATAACGGGAAACTCATCGACAGCAACCGCGTCGCTACCCCGTAAAACCGTTCCAAAATAAAATCCTGCGTCCGGCTCGCAATCGTCTGCCACACGCTTTTCGGATTTCCATACGGATTGTCCGATGAATGAAAGAACACCACCGCCCGGTTTTCCTCCTTCTCGATGCTCCGCATCACCCGGGGCACCGTCTTGAATTCCCGCCCTGCCGGCACCGGCATTTGCCCGGTCTGCCCCTCCAGCCAGGCCAGACAATTCTGCGGCCGCGATTGCGGCACCCGTGCCGCCCGCGGTTGCGGTTGCGCCGCCGCGGCCATCCGCAACTCCTCCAGTTCCACCGGCGTCAGACCCAACGCCCGCGCCGCATCCGGTTCGCCGCCATCCTTGCTCAAGAGATACGCCGTCGCCTCTTTCAAC
>JBEHZA010000302.1:0-6542 GCA_048497895.1 Verrucomicrobiota bacterium | reverse complement strand
CCAGCGCAAACCCGATGATCCCCAGGCACAGCGCAATCTCCACCATGGTAAAGGCGGCCATGGCTTTTTTGCTGGCCGGATGGGTGAGAAAGTTTAGTTTCATGTCAGGGGTTTTCGGTAAATATTATTAATAACATCATCATTTGGCTCCGACGCCCCCTCCGGAGACCGTGTTACCTACTTCCAAACGCTGCACGTTGCTTCGCCCGGTCAGCCAATTGATATGAATCGCGTTCTGACTGAAGAGTGAAAAGTTCGCAGGCGACTCCGAAAATATGACCGGCTTCGGCAAGAATTCGCCCGTCACCGGATCACGGGCTGCGGAAACGATGCCGGAAGTGATATGGATCAACAGATCCTTAGAGACATTATCTGCTGCGGCTGGCAATAGCTGACCACGGGAATTAAAGCCAACGTAAGGCAATACTTTTAAATAACCGGTGGCGGTGGGGAAAGGAAAAGTTACACTGTTGGTTTCC
Source organism: Verrucomicrobiota bacterium (assembly GCA_048497895.1). Classification (GTDB taxonomy): domain Bacteria; phylum Verrucomicrobiota; class Verrucomicrobiia; order Limisphaerales; family JBEHZA01; genus JBEHZA01. The sequence goes on along the minus strand of JBEHZA010000302.1, from coordinate 6,063 downwards.
ACGAGAGCACCAGAAATGAAATCTTCCGGCAAGATACAGGTTCGTTCCGGCAAAGTCTTCCAATCCGTTAAATAACGAGGCGTCCGGGCTCCTGGTTGATCTCCAATCGCACGGTCCGAATAAAGCGCGTAGGTCGTGTAAGGTTTGCCCAGCAAATTTTTGTATTGGCCCAGATTAACACCGGCTGAAGGATAACCAAAAGTATAGATGTTACTCGGCACAAAGACGACATAAACGGTGGACCGCGTACTCAGAGCCAAAGAGCGCGCCAAACCGAGATCGTCCATTAATTGCCGGTTGGCAGCAGCAATGGCATCTCCGCTGTTCCAATTCCGGAATACCGGAGCCACCAACCCGGCAATAATGCCAATGATGAAAATCACGATCAGCATTTCCATAATAGTGAAAGCGGCCTTGCCACGGGCGGGGAGCCCGGAGCCAGAACTGGCCCGGAGCAGCGATTTACCGCTGGCACCGGTTTCACCAAATGGTTGAGATGGCAGATACATAAACTGCACTAGTTCGACCAGCTTAAGATGTTGTCAAAATTAGGCGGAATTACGGCATTCAGCCGATTGGTCACTTGCGCGTCCGGCCCAAAAGACCAGATCATAATTTTGCCGGGCACGGTAAAATTATCCGTAGCCCCCGTAGAGTCCGTAACGTTGGCCAGACCGTTGAAACCCATCGCCCCACTCTGGCGGGAAACCAAACTATTCCGATAAATTGCATCCAAACAAAGACCGTCATAATTCAAGTCCATCGAAATAATATAAGGAGATCCCCAGGGATCGCGATAAACGCCATCCAATCCAACGCCGGGCAGGTTCCGGTTGAATGAGCCGCTGCTGAAGTGAACGTTGAGAAACGAGGTTTTCTGCGGGTTAAGCGAATTATCCGCATTGATGGTGGGTGTCAAATCGCCAAATTTGTTCAACGCCATCAGAATCGCTATGACTTCAGAATTATTCGCCTGGTAAGCGCCGAGCGCCGGGTTAACCACCGGAGTACTGAAACCGAGGGAGGAAGCGTTATAAGTGCCATAAGTGAAGTCATTCGTGGTGGCACTGGGCTCATTGGCAGCATTGGAAGAAACCGGCAAACGCCCATAAACAGTCTCGTACTGCGAAATCGCACTCGACAGGCCCGCCATTTCTTGTCTGGCCTGGGCGATCTTGGCCTTCTTTTTTGCCGTATTCAAAGCGGGTAATAACAAGGTGGCTAAAATGCCAACAATGGCCACCACGACGAGCATTTCAAGGAGAGTAAACGCCTGCCAGGTGCGCCGGTCCAAAAGCCGGGCCTTCGGTTCGGCGAGGCGTTCCACTTGGCCCGGGCTTGGTTTAGTTTGATTAAGCATGGTTCCGAGGAGGTTTAGTAGTCTAATGGTTTGGCCCAATTACTAATCAGTGAGCGCCGGGCTTTCGGCCCACTGCCGGATTGAATGGTCACCCATAGATCGAATCCCTGAGCATTGTTTGTCGGCGCGGTCGAAATATAGTTCCAGGGATTGATGTTAATCATGGCACTCGTGCCCGGGGCGATGGCCGATTTCGGAGTGACATTGTTGCCAGCAGTGTTCCGATCTGCCGGGTCTACGGAACAGGTCAGAAGGAAGACATTCGACACGCCCCCAGATGAATAGAGGGCCGATCGTTTGGGTTTGGGAGGAAGAAATGTCTTGGCAACCGGGGAATTAGCATCCGAACCCTGGCTGGCATTCAAGAAACCAGTAACACCAAAGGCATTTGAAATGTTACCGCTACTAACTTGCGCACCACTGACCTGAGGCGACATCGTCAGCAAAGTAAAAGTATCTAAAGGACCAGACGGAATGCCTGGAGCATAGGCAGTCCCTGCCAGTTCATAAAATAAGGGGTTGAGCCACGCATTGTCTGTATTCGTCGAACTCACAGTGGGATTATCCGCCGGAAAATAGTTATACTGGGCTTTGAAAGCATTGATCGCATTAACGATTTCATTCATTTCCGCCACCGCCACCGCCTTCTTTTTCTTAAAGGATACGCCCGGCAACACGGTAAACAACATGCCGGAAAGAACGATGATAATGCTGATCACTAAGAGCAGTTCAATCAAAGTAAACGCCTGCCGGTTCGGGGAAAAACGCGATTCCCACCCGGAAATCCCAGCACGATTCAAATAGCTTTGTTTTAACAACATGGCAGTCTCTTTTAGCGGCCGTTCAATTCCTGTTCCATCCGTTCGCTCAACCATTGCTTGATCATGCTTTGGTAATTCAAATAACGTGACCGGGCCAGCCGCTTGATCCGGGCAAGCATTCGCGGGTCGATCCGCAGCGTGATCGTAACGGATTCGGAGGATTCTGCCCCCACCGCCACGGCACTTTCCATCAGGCGCAAATCGGCGCGGGTTGTGGACCAGAAGTCCGCTTCGGCTTCCTCGCCGTCGAACATTGGCACTTCTTCCCAACTGGTGATCGAATTCATGTTAATTCAAACGCCGCTTACTGGGCCAGCGTCTGTTCCTGTTTGCGTTGATAAAAAAAATGTTCTTCCGGCTCGAACGGACGGGCGCAGATTACCCGGATAGATTTTCCATTCGTGCGGTAAACGCTCAAAATGCCAATGCCCTTGGCCGACTTGCCCAGGTTAAAAAAGCGGGCTTGAACTGAGAAGCGGGGGGAGTCCGGCATTAAGCGGACGGCAAACGGATCTTCGAACGACTCCTCCACATCTCTTTGCGTCAGCGACCCGGTCAACTCGAAGGGTGAATTATTCCAATCGAATTCCATAGGCTCAGCTCCGGAATGTTAAACGGCCATGCATTGTGAATACATTGTATTTACATGCCCAAAAACTCCTTGTCAACGCCTTTTCTGAAGAAATTCGAGAAAAGAGGCCGCCGTTTTTAGCGGCGGCCAATTTAATTCCAGTCAATTATCCAGCAACCCATTGCGCTTTGCAGGCCCCCCCCAAGCGCACTGCACCGGACCGGCTTATTCGCCGCCTTTGCTCTTGCCACCACCCGTTTCACCCACTTTATCCATGAGCACAATCAGCGGCAGGAACAGCGCGATCACGATACTACCGACGATCACAGCCAGAAACACGATCATGATCGGTTCCAGCAAGGAAGTCATAGCGGCGACCGCGTTATCGACTTCTTCGTCGTAGTTGTCGGCGATCTTCATTAACATTTCCGGCAAGGCACCGGTTTGTTCACCGACGTCCACCATACTGATCACCATGGGCGGGAACACGTTAGAGGCTTCCAAAGGTTGCGTAATCGTTTCACCTTCTTTAACGCTTTCATGCACGGCGGCAACGGCTTCCGCTACAACCATGTTACCGGAAGTCTCTTTCACGATCGTGAGCGCCTGCAAAATCGGCACACCGCTGCTGACCAGCGTACCCAAGGTACGGGTAAAGCGGGAAATGGCGACCTTGCTGATCACCGGTCCCAGACCCGGCATCTTCAATTGAATCCGGTCCACCAGTTTGCGTCCGAATTTGGTTTTGCAGAAAATCTTAAAGGCAACGAAACAGCCGAACATAATGCCGATCGTGCTCAGGAAGTGCTCTTTAATCGTATTACTGATGCCCAATACCAGACGCGTAAAGGCTGGAAGAGAAGCGCCTTCCAACATGTCTTTGAAGATGTCCTGGAATTTCGGCACCACGTACACCATCAAGACCGCCAGAATGACCACGGCAACCACCATGACCGCCACGGGATAGAACATAGCGGCAACGACTTTGCCTTTGATCTTTTGCGCCTTTTCCATGAATTCGGAAAGACGGTTCAAGACAACTTCGAGCACACCGCCCAACTCGCCGGCTTTCACCATGTTCACATACAACCGGTTGAAAACCTTCGGATGCTGCGCCAGACCTTCGGAAAAGGTGCTGCCACCTTCAATGGAAATGGATAATTCGTTAATGATGCCCTTGAGCGTGGCATTCCGTTCCTGTTTCTCCAAAACGCGCAAACCGCGCAACAAAGGCAAACCGGCATCCACCAGCGTCGCCAACTGCCGGGTAAACGTGGTCAGCACCTTGGGCTTCACTTTGCCGCCGAAGCCGGGAATCTTGATTTTAAACCCGCCTTTACCCTTACTTTTCGCAGCCGATTTGTCTGCTGCTTTGGCTTTGGCGTCTTTGTCTTTGGCTTTATCCGCTTCGACCACTTTGGTCGGGAAATAACCCATCTCCTTCAACCGCCCAATGGCTTCGCTCTGGTTGGCCACTTCAAGGGTGCCCTTGGTCTCCTTCCCCTTCTGATCCATGGCAACGTAATTAAACTTAGGCATATCGTTTTACCCTGGGTTAGGTGTACTTGAGCACTTCTTCAATCGTGGTTTCGCCATCGAAAATACCGCGCAAACCGTCATCGCGCAGGGTAGCCATGCCTAGCTCGACGGCTTTCTGGCGCAGCACCACCGCCGGTGCCCGTTCGTTAATCAGATGGCGAATCGCTTCCGTCACGGCGAGCAATTCAAAAATGCCTTTCCGGCCACGATATCCGGTATCGTTGCAAGCCTGGCAGCCGCGACCATAATAAAAGACTTTGTCCCCGATGTCGTAAGGCGAGAGGTTCAATTGAGAGAGCTGATTTTCCGTAGGTTCAAAGGGCGCGCGGCACTTCTTGCAAATGGTCCGGACCAGCCGTTGCGCCAGCACCCCCATGAGGGTCGAAGAAATCAGGAACGGCTCGACACCCATATCCACAAGACGGGTTACGGCGCCAGGGGCATCGTTCGTGTGCAGGGTGCTGAGCACCAAGTGGCCGGTGAGTGACGCCTGCACGGCAATCTGCGCCGTTTCCAAATCGCGCATTTCTCCCACCATGATAATGTCGGGGTCTTGCCGCAAGAAGGAGCGCAAGGCCTTGCCGAAAGTCATCCCCATGGATTCCTTAATGGCCACCTGCATGATGCCGTCGATGTCATATTCCACCGGGTCTTCGGCCGTCAGCAGTTTGGATTCAATCGAATTCACCCGGCGCAAACAGGCGTACAGCGTCGTCGTCTTGCCGCAACCGGTGGGGCCCGTCACCACGAAGATGCCGTTGGGCTGTTCGATGGTGGAGGTGATGTAATCGAACAGATATTTCGGGAAATTGAGTTTTTCGAGATCGAGACTGACCGCCGCCCGATCCAGCACGCGCAACACCACCGATTCACCGAACCGCGTGGGCAGCGTGGAAACGCGCAAGTCGATTTCACGCCCCGCGAGATTCATCGCAATGCGTCCGTCCTGCGGCATGCGGCGTTCGGAAATGTTCAAATTCGCCACGACTTTGAGGCGGGAAACGACGGGCAAAGCCAGATACTTCGGCGGCGGGGCCATTTCATAGAGCGCACCGTCCACCCGGTAACGAATCTTGAATTCGTCTTCAAACGGTTCGAAATGAATGTCACTCGCGCGATCCTGCACGGCCTGATAGAGCACGAGGTTGACGAAGCGGATGATGGGCGTTTCGTTGGCCATTTCCGCGAGACTGCCGCTGATATCGGTGCTGTGGGCCAGCTCTTCCGCCGCTTTTTCAATATCGGTATCCGAACCCAGTTCACGGAGCAAATCGCTGAAACTTTCCTCTTCGTTGGCGTAATGCTTTTCAATCGCCGCGCTGATTTCCGCGGGATCAGCCACCACGACTTGAATTTCTTTGCGCGCTACAAACCCGAGTTCATCGATAGCCGCCGGATTCAACGGATCAGCCAGGGTCACCTTCAGAGTGGAACCATAATCCTCCAACGGCATGCACTGATACATCCGCGCGGTGGTCGGCGAGATGGTCTTGAGGATTTCCGGTTTGATTTCAAAATCCCGCACACTGACGACTTCCGTGCCCAGATGCTCAGCCATCACCTGGAGCTGCGTGCTGACGTCCATGATCTCGAAATCCTGGAGAATCTGGCCGACCTGTTTACCGCTCCGGGAATGCTCCTGCATTACCTCTTCCAACTGCAAATCGTCGATCAGGCCGCGATCCCGGATCAGCGACAGCAACGGATTATTTACCGAGGTTGACATAAATTACTTTTTGGCCGCGCGCGCAGCCTCAGCTTGTTCCGCCGCC
>JBEHZA010000301.1:0-6549 GCA_048497895.1 Verrucomicrobiota bacterium | reverse complement strand
CGTAACCGCCTCCAGGTTGGAATGCGGAATGAAACGCGTCGTGCCCGCGTTATTCACCAGGATATTCAACCGGCCAAATTCACGCACAGCCAGCGCCATCATCTCGCGGCAAGCAGCATCATCCGCCACGCTGCCCTGGAAGCAGCACGCTTTCACCCCCAGCGCCCGCGCCTCCACAGCCACTTGCTCCGCTTCATCGCGGGATTGACTGTAGTTAACCAGCACTGCACAACCGCCTTTGGCCAACGCCAATGCTGTTGCCCTGCCCACGCCTCTGCTCGCACCGGTCACCACTGCTGCCGCACCTTGAATATTCATAAAATCATATCCAACTCAAATTGGGTTTCATAAACCGTAGCGAAACCAAACAAGTTAGGAAATGGAATTTGGCATGCCCCGGACAGCGACCGTCTCGGTCGCAGCAATGTCCGCATGGGCGAACGGGTTTGAAATGTCTGATGCCGCTTGACTGGGTTGTATTGCTGCGACCGGGGACGGTCGCTGTCCACTGGTTTTTACAAAAGCATGACAAACCCAACCAGCGATCCACACTAAAGTCCAAATGATGACCGTTCAAACCCCAGCGCCAGCGACTGTGCCGATAGAATGAATCCCTTTTTCATTTTCCTCGGCTTGATGTTACTGGGCGCATTCGCAGGGATGCTATGGATTGCAAAACAATCCGGCATTCCCCCGGTTACTGCCCAAGCACGATATCGCACTTTACTCGCAGCTTTTATCGGGATTCTTCTTTCAGCCGGCGTCGGCCTGTGGCGACTCCATGCCACACAGAAACATCTGACATTTTTGGATGAAGCCGGCCTCGCTGCTTTGTTCCTCTATCTGGCGATCATGCCCCGTGAATTGCGCAAAGCCTATCTCGCCGCAAAAGCCGAAACCGCCCATCTACCTAAAAAACCGTGGCTGCCGCCCGTCTTTCTGTGGCAGGGGATTCTCATTCTACTCCCCGTCGTTATTCTCGCCGCTGTGGGTTTCGCCTCGCTCAGTTGGGACCGTAACGCAGCGGAACAGGATGCTCGCGAGAATTCCGTGAGACTCGCGAAGCAACTCGTCCAGCAACAAACCAGTTACCTTAATCAGGAGGCGCAGGATTATTGGAACGTGCAAATAGAGTGGCAGGCCGAACACGAAGTTGAACTCGGATTGATGGTCGGCCATCTGAGTCCTGACCTATTTGCCCGCCGGGAAGCCTGGCAGCAACGATGGCCGCAACTGAAATTGATAGACCTGCCGAAAGTGGATCTTAGCGCGGACGAAGCAGGCAAGTTGTTCAAGGCCGAGCCGGGATATTCACCGATCCCCACCCCACCCTCATGGTTGGCGGAACTCCAACCGGAGCAGCGCGAACTCTGGGCGAAAGCACAAAAAAACGAGTTCTATAGCCACGATTTAAATGCCGCCCGCATAGCCCTTGAACAGTTCCTTCAGACTCATCCGGGCCACGCCGCGCGAGCCAACGCTGAGTTCCAACTGCTCCTGTATCAAACCAGCAAACCTCCGGCAGATGAAGCCGCCCGGTTCCTGTTTACCTTCGCGGACAAATGGGATTACGTCGCCGCCTTAAACGAAAATGGACTCCCGCTGACGCAATTGGCAATGTATCGTGCTCTGCGTTTGACTCCGGATCATGCCGGTATATCCGAGAAAATGTTCCGGAACCTGGCCTGGTCATTCCGTTTTTGTCCATCCTTAATTTCCGGAAAAATCACCGAAGAAATCCAGCGGGTGATCAATCCTGAGAATCATGCAACGGCTCTTAAAGCCCGGATGTTACAGGAATGGTGGCAGCGCGAAACCCGGAACTACGACTGGTGGCAAACTTTCTCCACGCAACATCCGGTCTCCAGTTGGAGCAAAGGCCCCCTGTGGGTTGAATCCGAAGCCGGACCACTTTTAATCACCGCAAAGCCATTCGTCATTGTCCAGGCAGAACATAATCCTAACACCAACTCACCTCCACGCGAAGGCGAACGAGGGTTTTTGATCAGGACTTACCCGCAATCCCTGGTGGAACAATCGTTCCTGCGGGCCATGAACAAAGCGGATATCGTCATTCCGGACTATGCCACTGCGGAAATCCGGTTCGCAGGAAAAGAACTCACCCTGCAACCGCGACAGGAATTTCGGACCTCGACAGTGCCGCAAACGCTGCCTTTATTGGCCGAAGCGAACGGAACCATTCAACTCGCGTTCGAGTCTCACCCATTCACACTTCGGGTTTACCTCTCCAACCCGAATGCTCTTTACGCCCGCCAGCAGATGCGAACCCTCTGGCTGGGAGTGCTCATTCTCACGGCTGCGATGGCCGCATGGGTGGGTCTGCTGGCGGCGCGTAAGGCTTACCTCCGGCAATTACAACTCGGTGAAATGAAGAGCAACTTTGTCTCCAGCGTCTCCCATGAATTGCGTGCGCCGATTGCTTCCGTCCGGCTCATGGCGGAAGGACTGGAGCGCGGCAGGATTTCCGATCCGCAGAAGCAACAGGAGTATTACCACTTCATCGTGCAGGAATGCCGTCGGCTCACCTCGTTGATTGAGAACGTGCTTGATTTTTCACGCATTGAACAGGGGCGTAAACAATATGAATTTGAACCCACTGACCTCGTCGCTCTGGTAAACCAAACCGTGAAAGCCATAGCACCGTATGCGGAGGAAAAACAAATCCAACTCAGCACCGTTTATATCGGTGAGGCCAATGCTGTTACCCTCGATGGCCAAGCCATCCAACAGGCGCTCATTAATCTGATTGATAACGCGGTGAAATATTCACCTGTCCATTCGACGGTGAATATCGAAATCGAGTTTACAAAGGATGCCGTTCGCATGGTCGTGGCCGATCACGGCGTCGGTATCGCGCCGGAGGAACACGACCGTATTTTTGAACGCTTTTATCGGTGTGGCTCCGAGTTGCGCCGGGAGTCTCAAGGGGTAGGCATCGGGTTGAGCCTCGTGAAACACATTGTGGAAGCGCATGGAGGAAACGTGACGGTGCAAAGCGAGCTTGGCAAAGGCAGTCGATTTACGATGTTATTACCCGCAACTCAGAATTCCGATATTCAGGAGAAACGCCATGCGTGAGGAGCCAAACCAATTGAATGAGACCGGCATACCAGCAGGGGCGCGCCTGCTGATCGTGGAGGATGAACGCCCCATGCGCATCGCCTTGCAGGACTGCCTGACGGCGGAAGGTTACCGCACCATCGCCGCCGCCGATGGTGAAAGCGGACTGGAACGGGCGTTGAAAGATCAGCCGGATTTAATCCTCCTCGATGTGATGATGCCGAAACTCGATGGCTTTGCCATGTGCGCCGAGTTGCGGCGGTTGGGAAACCGCACCCCGGTCTTAATGCTCACGGCCAAGGGGCGCATTGAAGATCGCGTCACTGGCTTGGATGCCGGGGCTGATGATTATCTCGTAAAACCGTTCAGCACGGAGGAACTGCTGGCGCGTGTGCGGGCGCTCTTGCGCCGCGCCAAACAGCAGAAACCCGGCGTGACCACGTTATCATTGGGCGAAATCCGGATTGATTTCATCCGGCAAACGGTGACCAGGGGAAAACAATCCCTCTATCTCACCGCCAAAGAATTCGCAATGTTGCGCTTGCTGGGTGAAGCAGAAGGAGAACCGGTCACACGCGAACGCTTTTTGGATGTAGTCTGGGGCTACGCTGCTTTTCCCACCACGCGCACGGTGGATAACCACATCGCCAGCCTGCGCACCAAGCTGGAACGGGACGCTGCCGCGCCGCAATGGATCAAGACAGTCCACGGCGTGGGTTATCGGCTCGAACTCCCGGAATTTACAAAAGGATGACAATTGATCCACCGCACTGGGAATATGTTAAAAGCGATCAAGGTTAAAAATTCCGTGAAATGAATCTACGTATGAAAGCCCCCGTTGGAATAAACGCGCTGCTGTCCCTTATCCTCATCCTTCCCAGTCACGCGACGGACTCTATCACGGAGCAATTGCAAAAGGGCCTGCTGGCCGAAGACGCTCAACGTGATCTGAACACCGCGATTCAGGCTTACCAATCCGTCATTGCTCAATTTGATAAAGACCGTCCTGCCGCCGCCACCGCCATCTTCCGCCTCGGCGAATGCTACCGCAAACTCGGTAAAACCGATGATGCCGTCGCGCAATACCAGCGCGTGATCAAGGATTTTCCCGATCAGACCACGCTAGTAAATTTGAGCCGACAGAATCTGACCGGGTTGGGAGCGGCATCGATGCAAATTCCCGCGACGACATTTACCTCAGCAACAAACTCATTTCCGACCATCATTCCCTCTAAAAGTCTCCGCATACCTCCTGCTGCTTTATCTCTTCCGACAATCGCAACCCCGGAAGATCAGGAAATCAATCGTCTTAAAGCATTGATCAAAGACAGCCCGGATTTGGTGAATGCGCGCGGAAGTGGCACACCACCTCCATTAGTCGATGCAGCCAACAAAGGGCAGTTGGAAGTGGTACGCTTTCTACTGGGAAACCAGATAAATATAGATATTCAGGACAACTCGGGTTTCACAGCACTTCATATGGCCGTTGCCTTCGGCAATAAAGATCTGGTGAAGCTGCTACTTTCCTCGAAGGCGGATGTTAATTTAAAAGATAATAACGGAACCTCGCCTTTGATGACTGCCTCGGATCGCGGGTACAAATCAATTGTCGAATTGCTCATCGGCGCCAAAGCTATGGTGGATTCAAAAAACCGATCGGGTGCGACTCCATTGCACAAAGCCATCAGCCTAGGTCACACAGCCGTGGCGGAAGTGCTCCTGACGAGCGGGGCGGATTTGGAATTAAGAGATAACGAAGGCAATAACGCGTTGTGCATTGCCGTCACAAAACGGCAAATGGAAAGCATCAAACTATTGCTGGATAAGGGTGCGAATCCGAACTCATTCACCAATGCCCCGAACAAAGCGAATAATCCCTTAGCGATTGCCGCAGGTTCAGGATTGAAAGATCCGGTGGATTTACTGTTGTCCCATCAGGCCAATCCAAATCTGGCTGACCACGATAGTCGACTGCCACTGGATTACGCTATTTTTTCGGATAAAATCGACGCGATTGAAACACTGGTCACGCATGGAGCCGATCTCAACTTCAAACACTCATTTAAAGGCCCAGGAACTTCAGAAAATAATATTTACGAGAACCAAACCGCCCTGCAACTCGCCGTCATGTGGCGGCGGCAATCGATCGTTGAAACATTCATTAGACTGGGGGCCAACGTCAACATAGCTAATGAGGACGGTTATACTCCGCTGCATCTCGCGGTCATCGAGATTGATCCGGAAATGGTCGAACTACTGTTGCAAAACCGTGCCGTTGTCGATGCGATCGCGAAAGACGGTGAAACACCCTTCTCACTCACGAAAGCAACTACCCGCCGCCGTGTTCCGGGAATTCGCATAACTCCGGCAATTCCAACCCGGCCTTTACCTCCTCCGTCCGGATTAATGCCCGATGATCAGGCTCGGATGGAATTGATTGCTCAAACGCTGCTTAAGCATGGCGCTAACCCAAACATTCAACGAAAGAATTTCATTTCGATCAGCCGTAAATCCACCGGTTACAAACTCAATGTGTTTCAGCGGGGAACCAATGACTTTAATCGCTACACTTTGTTTGAGGTCATCGCTTACAGTTACCAGCAAGATTGGCGCGCCCTGCCTTTTCCAGATTTTCGACATATCGTGATCAGCCATCTCGCAGGAGATGGACAGACGAATATCGATTACTTTGATGCTATGAATGGGCGGGAGCCAGCTACCGATTTCATGCTGAGCTGGGGCGATATTGTGGAAATCCCGGAAGCCGATCACGGCATCAACGATCAGTGGCTCGGGTTTGAAAAAACGACACTCGATACCTTGAAGAAACGCCTATCCAGAACGATCTTTTTACGGATGAATGGGCAATCCCGCGAAATCCAATTAACGCCCGCTCCCACTCAAACATTGGCAATCCTCAAAATTGGCCAACTTCCACAAGCCGTACTGGCTTTAGGATTAAAAAATTTACATCTCAATCAGGCCTTGCGTGAAAACAACCTGCTCCGCACCTCCTCCGACACAGAACACGTAAAAGTCATCCGTAAAAATCCAGTCACAGGGCAAGCTCAGGAATGGGTTTTCGATACCAATCAGGGCGATCCGGAAAGCAGCCTCTGGCTGCGTGACGGCGACCTTATTGAAATCCCGGAAAAGAAATAAATAAGCTGACGTGTCCGAAGGCACTTTGGCGCAATCTCCGGAGCGCGGCGTTCACGCCGCTTCAGTATCAGACAGGCAAGGACAAATCGAATACGCCAGCACTTTGAACGATCAAAACGGGATAAATCCCGCGCTCCTGACTGGCTGCGAATTCCTGCGCTCCTGACCACTTCTCCTGATTCCCTCTTGTCACCTTGCCAGTTGGACCGTAAGTTGCGGGCAGCGTGCATAAGATAGCATTGGATTTGGGCGGCATTGTCGTCCACTGGTATGGAGTTTTGGTGGCGTTGGGTTTTCTTGCGGGCC
>JBEHZA010000300.1:0-6610 GCA_048497895.1 Verrucomicrobiota bacterium | reverse complement strand
GCGTAAAGCCTCACAGGTTGCCGGAGTAAATCGGCCCGCGAGAGTCTTATGGATTTCCTGCGTGGGTGAAAAAGGTGGAGCGGAAGTGTATATGATCAACCTGTTCCGCCATCTCGACCGGAAGCGGTTTGCTCCTGCCGTCGCCATGTTGCGACCCGGACCATTAGCCAACGAATTGCGCGAACTCAACGTCGAAGTTTATGAGCTTCCGGCGCATCGCATGCGGCAGGTCCGGTCCGTAGCGGGAGCCATCTGGAAACTCAATCAACTCCTGCGCCGACATGATTTTGATCTGGTGACCAGCAACGGATTTCGCGCGCATGTTTACGGGGGATTAGCCGCGGGCCTCGCAGATCTTCCGGAAACCTGGGTAGTCCATACGGCTGAGCAACCTGGTCTGAGCACTCAGGCGATTCTGCACATCCCAACTGACCACGCGATTGCGAACAGTCCCCGCACAGCCGATTATTTTATCGCGCAGGGTTGCGCCACCAGTTTGATCTGGCCGAGCGTGGACCTGGCGCAAATGCAAAACGGCACGGCGCGAGCCGGACTGGCGGAACGCTACCATCTGCCGGTGAATGCCCGCTGGCTTTGCATGGGGGCACGTCTGCAACGTTACAAAGGGCATGAATATTTTCTGCGGGCATTGGCCGCGTTGCCGCCAGAAGCGGGCGAAGTACACGGGATTATTATGGGCGGCACCCTGTTCGGCATGGAATCGGGTTATCCAAACGAATTGAAACAGTTGGCCAAAGAGCTGGGAATTGAAACACGGCTGCATTTCACCGGCTTTGTCAGCGATGCCGATCTTTACGGATTTCTTCAGGCGTGCGAACTTCTGGTGCATCCGGCATTGGACGAAGATTTTGGCATTATTATCGCCGAAGCCCAGGCATTGGGAAAACCGGTGCTGGCCTTCGCCATCAGCGGGCCTTCGGCGATCATCGCTCCAGAGGCGACGGGGCTCCTGGTCCCAGTGGGTGAACAAGCGGCTTTCTCGCAAGCGCTGGCGGATTTGCTTAACCACCCGCAACGCTTACAGCAGTGGGGCGAAGCCGGACGCGAACGCAGCTGGCGTTTTGCCGCCCACGAAGCCGCCCGTCAATTAGATCGTGTTTACACGGCTTGTCTGGACGAAGGCTCCGGGGTTAAGCTCCGTCAGACCGATAGTCTGCAAACAGCAGCAGAGACGAAATGAAGTCACGCAAACGCCGCTCATTTTTTGAATCCGGACCCAAGGTCGAGATTCAGGAATTCTCGTGGAAAGAGAAGGTGCAGGCGCTGCTGCAATCCAACCCGCTCATCAACGGCGTCATGGCGCTGGCCATTACCGTCGGCTTCTTTCACGGCTGGTTGAAGATTCGCTTCCACAGTCCGGCGACGACCTTCCTGTTTGACGCGCTCCTCAGCGTTGCCATGGTGTTGTCCTTCCTGAAGATCAGACGCCGGGAAAGCTTCATTCCGGCCGGCCCCATCGGAACCGCGTTAAAATTATTTTATGGGGTTTGCTTTCTCTATATGTTTTTTCCCGGTGGGCCACCGTTTCTGATTTCGCTCGCCGCGTTTCGTGGCTGGTGTTTTGCCACGCTGATGTTCAGCCTGGGCTACCAGATTACACACGATATCAAGCAGGTTAAGAGCTACTTCTACGTGTTAATTCTGCTGGGGCTCATCACGGCCATCTACGGTCTCCGGCAAACCCCGCAGGAAGTGGAGAAGGAAATGGAGCAGGACGAAAATTTTGCGGAACGCTACCAGAATACTTATTATCACACGACCAAGGGCCGTCAGTTGCGCATCTTTTCCACCTTCGTCTCTTCAGGAGCCTTTGGCGGCACGATGGCTTACGTCATGATTTTCGGCATCGTCCTGTTGTCCGATCCGACGGCCAGTAAACAGGAGCGTTTTGTGCTCACCCTGATCATTCTGCCGATCGCTCTGGCCATTGTGCGCAGCGGTTCCCGCAGTGCCCTCGTCAGTCTTGGGTTCGGCTTTCTCGTCATCGCGTGGCATCGACGCAATCTGGTGAACTTTGTACTGATACCACTCTGTCTCTTTCTCGCAATTAAACTCGGCTTTGCCATCACCGGTGGTTCAGCCATGGAGCGATACAGTACCCTGCTGAATTTCGATGAAGTTTACGGCCGCAATTCCCTGCCGACACGCATCGGCTGGGACTTCATGATGGACGACCATTTGTTCGGCGGCGGATTGGGGAAAAGCGGTTACAGTGTGCCGAACTTTTTAAGTATCCGGCTGGGATACCGGGAATATTTCTCGTCCGATGGGGACCTGGGCCGGTTAATGATCGAATTGGGCATCTCCGGTTTATTCTTCTTCGGAAACATGCTGTACGTAAGCGGAAAAACGGTGGTCACCATTTTGAAACAATTGCGCGAAACGGAGGTTTCCACGGTGGCGCTGTCGAGCGCGGCGTGCATTGTCATGGCCATTGCCTCGTTCCCCAGCGGATCGCCGTTTCTCGGTATTCCCATGGGCGCACTCGTGTGGTTCTTTTTGGGAACCCTGCAAAAGCTATCGGACGAATTCGCGAAGGGCTCTCTGGGTGGGGTTTCTGCGGAAACACTGGCTGCGGCCAAAGCGAAAAACAGTTTTCGTGAATATCGGAAATCCCTCGGTTCACCCAAAGCCGCGTCATGAAGATCGCCCTCGTGGTGCACGATTTTGACCCACGCTACGGCCAGGGCCGATACGCGGTCGAACTGGCCCGGCGGCTCGCGCCACGTCATGACCTCACCATTTACGCGAACCGTTTCGGTGTACCGTTGGAACCAAACTGGACGTATCAAAAAGTTCCAGCCTGGCGGGCAACCGCGCTAACCACCGTGTACTCTTTCCTGTTCGCATCAGAACGTTTGTTGCGTGAGCATTCTTACGATCTGATTCACGCACAGGGTTTGACCTGCTGGCGGTCAGAGGTGGTGACCGCTCATATTTGCAATGCCGCACGCACACAACAAACCACCGCTACGAGCTGGAAAAGCCGTTTGTTTCCAGCCCTGGTGATTCCGTTGGAACGCTGGTTTTATCGTCAAGCGGGGCCACGCCAACTCATTGCCATTTCTCAACCGGTCGCCGCTGAAGTGAAGGCGAATTATCGCTGGTCTCAACCCTGCGAAGTGATTCATCACGGAGTGGACACGGAACAATTCCGTCCGCCCCAAAACGACGCCGAACGCGAGCAAAGCCGCGCGCGCTATGGGCTGAAACCGGGATCATGGAACTGGTTGTTCGTGGGTGAAGCCGTAAAGGGATTGCGTCAGATCGTGGAACAATTGCCCCATTTTCCGACGGCTGAACTATTGGTTATCACCCGTTCCCATTTGGAACCTTACCAGCAACTGGCAAAGCAACTCGGCGTTTTCGAGCGGGTTCATTGGTGGGGTCCGGAAGAGAACATCGCGCTCGCTTACCGGGCCGCAGACATTTTTGTTTATCCATCTGACTATGACGCGTTCGGCATGGTCGTAGCCGAAGCGATGGCCACGGGCCTGCCCGTAATTGCCGGCCAATCCATCGGTGCCGCCGAATGGATTCAGCCGCAACGCAACGGGCTCTTGTGCGATCCTCACCAAGCCGATTCTCTGCGGGAACAATTGAGTTGGTTGCAGCATAACGCCGCCCGTTCGCAGGCACTTGGTTTAGCCGCACGGGAAACCGCACAGGCGCACAGTTGGGACGCGTGCGCACAAGCCACCGAAGCCGTTTACGAACGCTTCCGGAAAACCGGAGGAGCGGCATGAGCGAACTCAAGATTGCCATGCTGGTTCACGGCAGTGAGGACAGCATCGAAGCTGTCCGCGCCCGCGGCTTAACCCAAAATCAACCGCCGGAAAACGTGCATTTCTTGTGGCGTGCAAAAGCCCGGCGCGGCACCGCCACGCTTTGGCGGCAGCAGCTTGCCCAACTGAAACCGGACGTGCTCTACGTCATGAACACCGCCTTGCCCGGCGCCTGGCTGGCGCCGTGGCTGCATTCACGGACGGGTGTGCCTTACGTATTGGATACGGGCGATGTAATTTTCGAAATGGCCTGCCGCGCTGGACTTGAACCCGCGTGGAAATTGCCGCTGCTGAAATGGGCGGAACAACTCGCGCAAAAGCAGGCGCATACCATCGTGGTGCGCGGCACCCGTCACCAAGAGTATTTAAAACGAATCGGATTGAAGAACGTCGCGGTAATTCGTGATGGCTGTTCTTCCATCAACCACGTTTCACCTGAAGCCGTGACGGCGTTGCGTGAACGATATCACTTGGGAAATGAGTTTGTTGTCGGTGTCATGGGCTCACTCGTTTACAGTCCGCGCCTGGGAATTTGCTACGGTTGGGATTTGATTCAGGCGCTTGCACAATTACGCGACCTGCCCATTCGCGGAGTCATCATTGGCGATGGCAATGGCCGTCCATGGCTGGAAGCTCAGGCGCGCCAATATGGAGTGGCCGATCGAGTACATTTCTGCGGTCGCGTGCCATATGAACAGGTACCCGCATATTTACGGCTGCTCGACGTCGCGCTGTCCACTCAGACTAATAATTTGCCCGGCCAGGTCCGGACCACCGGCAAATTGCCTGAGTATATGCTGGCCGAACGTTTCATCCTGGCCAGCCGCGTAGGCGAAGCCGCGTTGCTCCTGCCGGAAATCATGCTCGTGGATTATACGGGCGAAGTGGATGAACATTACCCTGGCCGTCTGGCGGAACGCATCCGCTATCTCTGGCATAATCGCGGGGCTTTGCTGGCCCGGCACACTTTGCCCGAACTGGTCCAACGCGAGTGTTCTTACCCGGTGCTGAGCCGGAAATTTGATGCCGTCATGGAAGCCGTCGTAAAAAAGCGGTGACCAGCGCCATCCAAACACGCCCGGCGTCACTGCATTAACCAGAAGATGAAGCCGATTTCGATGACGGTCACCAGCACCAATCCGATCCACATAACAGCTTCCCGTAATTTCAACCCTTGTTGCCGGGTCTCCCCCAGCCAGAATTGAATTTTAACGGCTCCCAACTCGATGAGATCCCCATTGCGCAGCACAATGCGATCAAAGGGTTTTCCATTTACTGAAGCGATCGCATTGGGTTGCAGTTGCAGCACGAAATTGCGCTCGGCATCCAATTCCAGGCGCAGATGAGTATCCCAAACTCCGGAATCCTCCAGGCGAATGACCGAACCCGCCGCGCGCCCAATCGTCAACGGAAACTGATTGCCCACCTGAATGGTTCCAGCCCGGCTACCCGAGATGATCTTGAACTGAACCATCAGTATAAACGGCGCTTCACATAGATCCGGTCATTCGGGAAAATCGGCAAATCCAATTCCGGTTTCTGTTGCGCTTTGATGCAATTAATTTTGTAGGTTTTCCCGTTGGCACGAGTCAACTCCACGGCCTTCTTTTGCGCAAAATCGGTGAACCCACCCGCCGCAGTAATGGCCTTGAGCACCGTCATTCCTGCGCCTGCATAAATCAAGCGACTGGGCGTCTTCACTTCTCCACCTACAAAGAAGAAACGGTCTTCTCCTTTTACGGACACGTTCAGCACTTTGAAATAATCCGGCACATACTTCTTTTGAATTTCCTCCTCCAACTGACCTTCCAGTTTGCCTTCAAATTTAATCCGCCCGATCATGGGTAGATTGACCGTGCCATCTTCCTTGATCCGCGCTTCCGTCACTGCCGGCGGAGGCGTTGGTGTGCCTGAGAAAGTAATCGTTACCGTATCTCCCACTTTGAAGGTTTCCGCTGTGGGCGGCGGACCATCCGCTGCTCCCGCCGGAGCAGAATCATTCATGGTTTCACAACCCAACCACGAGAGGGAAATCCACAGCAACCCTGCGACACACAGCAGCCGGCCCAAAAACCTGACTAAAAGAGTCATATAACGATATGATGCTAAAGCCCCTACTTGGGTTCAATCCTTAATATTTTTGTTTAAGCGGCGGCTTGCTGGCGCTGCCTCCGGGCTTATTGGACTCTTCCTCCTCTTCCTTGCTATAGCTGCTGTAGTGGTAACCACTGTAGTAGTAATAGCTGGAATCCTGCGAAATATTGATGTTGTTCAACACCATGCCCATCAAATTGCCGCCCACTTTTTCCGCCGTCTGTTTGGCGCGAATGCTCATCGCCTGCGGATATTTCCGGTATTGAATAACCAGCAACGTCAGGTCCACCTGGCTCACCAGAATCGACGCATCGCTCACCCCCAGGATCGGCGGTGAATCGTAAAACACCCAATCATAACGATGCCGGATGTCTTTCATGAAATCACGCATCTGTTGCGAATTCAAAATGCCAATGGAACTGGCCGGCAGTTTCCCGCTGGGCAGGAAATCCAGTCCTGCCACGGGCGTGGTCTGGATGACTTCCGCCAGCGTCTTCTGGCCCAGCAAATAGCTGGTCAATCCGATCGTGTTGGAAACCTTCATTACCTTGTGCAAACTGGGCCGGCGCAAGTCCGAATCCACCAGCAGCACCCGCTGACCGTTCTGGGCAAAGATCACCGCCAGATTGAACGTGGTTGTCGATTTTCCTTCACCCGCGCCCGCGCTCTATCTTCAGCGAAGTGATCATTGCTCCTGATTTTGCCCCGGA
>JBEHZA010000299.1:0-6620 GCA_048497895.1 Verrucomicrobiota bacterium | reverse complement strand
ACGGGATACCAGAGCGCATCGTAACCCGAGCTCATGACCATGCCGGCGACACCCATGAAGGAGGCGGCACTCAGGTATTCGCCGGAGATGGCGGAGGCGTTCCAACCGACGGAGACACTGCGTCCGGCCACGAAGAAGTCACTGGCGGATTTGGACTTCTTGGCGCTCCAGAAGCCCATGAAAATAGTCACGCCAACCGTAATGGCGCTGAACGCGAGGATCCAAGGGTCCACGGCAGCTAAAAGGGGGGTAATTGGCATAGGTTAAAAATTGAGTGGGCGCGTCAGTGGGGATAAGCCGGTTGGCTTACTTGCCCGTAGAATCGCTGCCTTTGGTTGCATTTTGCACTTCCGCATCCTCCAGGGCCATGGAGCGTTTAATGAACAAGTACGAAATGGCCCAGACAAAGGGAAAGAAAAGTACGCCGAGAATGAACCAGCTCAGGGTAAAGCCGCAGACACGGGTGGCCATGGCGTCAGGGAACAGGTAGTTTAACAACGGCATTCCCAGGAGGGCGATGACGAAGGTGGCGGCGCAGCCAATGGACAGGCGGAGTTGACGGGTGATCAGGCTGTGGAGAAAAGCCTCGCTGTGGATATCCACTTTCTCCGATGGTGGTGTGCTCATCGGGGCACTGGTTTACAATTAAGCCGGAAAAAGCGCAATCAATTGTTATGAGAATCTTTCTTTTCAAGCGCAAAAGGGTGGCTTAATTTGCTCAGCTCATTGAAGTGCGTATGCCCAGTGTTTACATAAAAACTTACGGTTGCCAGATGAACGAGCGGGATTCCGAGGCGGTCGCGGCCCAGCTTGTCGCGAAGGGGTATACCTTGGCGCCATCGGAGCAGACGGCGGATGTGGTGCTGCTGAATACGTGCAGTGTGCGGGATATGGCGGAGCAGAAGGCGATCGGCAAGATGCAGGTGGTGGCGGCGCAGGTCCGGCGCAAACGTCCGGACGTGGTGCTGGGCTTCATGGGGTGCATGGCACAGAGCCGGGGCAAGGAACTGATCGACCAGTTGCCGGATGTGGACCTGGTGCTGGGCACGCAGAAATTTCATCGCGCGGCGGATTATGTGAGCGACCTGCTGGCGGGACGGGCGCAGAAGATTGTGGATACGGCGGAGGAAAAGGGGAGCGAAGGAACGATCAAAGAACATATTCTGACCGGCAACAGCAAGAAATCGGTCACAGCCTTCGTCAGCATCATGCAGGGGTGCAACCAGTATTGCACGTTTTGCATTGTCCCTTACACGCGAGGGCTGGAGCGGAGCCGGACAATTGCCGAGGTGGTGCAGGAATGCCGCCAGTTAGTGGCGCAAGGAGTGCGGGAGATTACTTTATTGGGTCAGATCGTGACCAGTTACGGGAAACGGGAGATTGGAACGGTCGATGGCAAGTCGGCCTTTGTGCAATTGCTGGATGCGGTCAGCGCGATTGAAGGTTTGGAACGGATTCGTTTCACTTCGCCGCATCCGAAGGGATACGGGGATGATCTGGTGGAAGCGTATGAGCGGCTGCCCAAACTGTGTGAGAGCGCCCATTTGCCCATTCAGAGCGGGAGTGACCGGTTGCTGAAATTGATGCACCGGGGTTATACGCGGGAGCGTTTCCTGGAGATTATTGCGAAGCTGCGCCGGGCGAAAGCGAACATCGGATTGACGACGGATATCATTGTGGGTTTTCCGGGAGAGACGGAAGCGGATTTTGAGGAGACGTTATCCCTGGCGAGGGAAGTGCGGTTTGATAATGCGTTTGTGTTTAAATATTCGCAACGGCGCGATACGCCGGCGGCGGCGATGCCGGATCAATTGCCGGAAGAAGTAATTGAAGAGCGGCATGGGCGGCTGCTGACGCTGATCAATGAAATTGCGGCGGCCAGATACGAGGGCTATGTCGGACGGCGGGAACAGATTTTAGTGGAAGGACCGAGCCGGAGAAACGCGGCGCGTTTGGAAGGGCGGACGCGGTCCAATAAAATTGTGGTATTTGAGGGGGCGGAACGGCATGTTGGCCAACTGCTGGATTTGAAGATTGAGCGGGCGGGATCGTTTACGCTTTACGGCGATCCGGCAATTGTGAATTTGGACTGATCTGGACATGAAACTTTCGATGTTATCGGTTTTGCTCGGGTGTGGACTGGCGCTGCCGCAGGTTTACGGGCTGATGAAGCCGAAGGAGTTTGCGGCGGCGGCACAGAAATTTCCCCGCTCGACGGTGTGCGGTTACGTTTTGATGCTGCTGGCGACGCTGTGGTTTCTGGCTTACGTGAAGCAGGAGGATATTTCCGATTTCGCAGCGTACAAGCCGGTCATGCTGGGCGGTTTCGGATTTATGGGAGTGATGACCTGTCTGTACGTGAGCGATTTTCTGGCGGTGCGCGGGCTGGCGCTGGTGATGATGTTGCTGGGAAAATTGATGGTGGATACGGCGCGCTGGACGGAAACGGATTGGCGGCTGGTAATTGTGATTTGGGCTTACGTGCTGGTGTTTTTTGGCATGTGGCTGACGATTTCACCGTGGCGGTTGCGGGACTTTCTGAATTGGGCGACGGCGAATGAGAAGCGGGTCAAGGTGGGCAGCGCCATCCGGCTGGCGTTTGCACTGTTCGTCATGGCGTTGGGATTAACCGTGTTTTAGCACGGAACGAAGCATGTCCAAACCGCGCGGAAAAATACTGGTGGTTCGCGGCGGGGCGATTGGAGATTTCATTTTAACGCTGCCGGTCCTGGCGGCGTTGCGCGAACAATTTCCTGAGACACATCTGGAAGTGTTGGGTTATCCGCACATTGCGCAACTGGCGCGGGCGGGTGGACTGGTGGAGGAAACACGATCCATTGAAGCGCGGGCGTTGGCCAGTTTTTTTGCGCGACAGGGGGAGTTGAATGAGGAGCTTTCAACCTATTTCAACAGTTTCTCGATTATTATTTCCTATCTCTATGATCCGGACGATTTTTTTAAGCTGAACGTGGCACGCTGTTCCGGGGCACAATTCATTCAAGGGCCGCATCGGCCCGATGAGGCGGAGAAAATTCACGCGACGGAGGTGTTCTTAAAGCCGTTGGAACGGCTGGCGGTGTTTGGGGCTGATCCCGTGCCGCGCTTGAAACTAGCTCCGGCGCAGAATGGAGCGCGACTGGCAGGTGGGCGCTGGCTGGGGTTGCATCCGGGCAGCGGCAGTGAGGCGAAGAACTGGCCGGAGCGAAACTGGTCGGAGCTATTGGGGTTGCTGGCGGCGAAGACGGATTTTCAGTTGTTACTGGTGGGTGGGGAGGCCGAAGGGGAACGTTTGAAGCGATTGGCGGCGGTGTTGCCGGACGAGCGGTATCGGATTCTGCAAAGTGCGTCACTGGTGGAACTGGCGCAAACCTTGCACATGGCGGCGGGTTTTGTGGGCCATGATTCCGGCATAACGCATCTGGCGGCGGCGCTGGATTTGCCGAATCTGGTATTGTGGGGGGAGACCGTGGAAGAGGTCTGGCGACCGCGCAATGCGAGAACGGTAGTGCTGCGCGAACCGGTGGGACTGGCCGCATTGCCAGCGGTGCGGGTTTTTGAGCAGGTGTTGCGATTGGTCAATCGGGAGGCGCTGGGTTAGGTTCAGGTTGGTTGTACAAGGGAATTTGAGACGGTGATTGCATTTCATGAAACTCATACGTGAGCCGCGGGGAGATTTTTTTCGAGCAATGCCGGGGCGGGCATTGACGGGATTCCTCCTGGCGTTGTTGCTGCTGACGGGCTGCCGCGCGTTGCCGCCGGGGCCGCCGCTGAATTTGAATGAGCCGGGCTGGCAGGTGCGGCGCGGACAGGCGGTGTGGCGATATAGTAAGAAAGCGCCGGAACTGGCGGGGGAAATATTGCTGGCGGAAAAGGGGCCGACCACATGCCTGGTTCAGTTCTCCAAAAACCCAGTGCCGATTGTGGAGGCGCGAGTGCAGGGGACGCGCTGGCAGATCCGGTTTGTGCCGCAGAATTTTCTGTTTGGCGGAGATCATGTGGCGGCGTCCCGGTTTACGTGGTTGCGGCTGTCGGCGGCGTTGGCAGGGGAGCCATTGGGAGAGAAATGGAGTTTTGAACAGCCGTCGGAAGGACATTGGCGGCTGGAGAACCGGTCCACGGGAGAAGTGCTGGAAGGATTCTTTTTACCGGAAAAAACGGGGAAATGACGAAGTCCAAATGACGAAAACCGAAAGAAATCCAAAGGACGAAGCTCGAACCGGCAGGCGTGTTATATTATCCAAATTTATGCGAATATTTTGTGTCGGTTTAATGATGCTGACGGTGAGCTTGATGGCGGCGGTGAGCGTTAAGGCGGCGGAGACGGAAGCGATCGTGGACAAGTGGTTCGCGGCGCAGGGGAAGGTGCATACGTGGGCGGCTCCTTTCACACAGACGCGCACGTTGAAGGTGCTGGCGCAACCGTTGACCTCGACGGGGCGGGTGTGGTTTTCCGCGCCGAACCGTTTCCATTGGGAACTGGGCGATCCGGTCCAGACGATTGCGGTGCGGCAAGCAGAACAGATGCTGGTGATTTATCCGTTGTTGAAACGAGTGGAACGGTATCCATTGAGCGGCAATCAGGCTGGTCCGTGGAAGGATGCGTTGACGTTGTTGGAAACGGGTTTTCCGCAAAACCGGAAGGAATTGGAAGCGCGTTTTAAAATCGTGTCGGAAAAGGATGTGGCGGGAAATCATGAACTGCTGCTGCAACCGAAATCGGCTGCGGCCCGCAAGATGATGCCACAAATCAAGATTGGCTTTTCATTGACGGACCTGTCGCTAACGCTGACGGAACTGACGTTTACGGATGGGTCGATTTTCCGGAATGATTTTGGCAAGGCCGAGATTAACGGGACGATTGATCCGGCGCTCTTTGAGCCGGTGATTGGACCGGATTATAAAGTGACTGAACCACTCGGGAAAAAGTAATGACTGACGAGGGATTAAACGCTGCATTGAGCTGCCTGCCACACGGGCCGGAGTTTCGTTTTCTGGACCGGCTGACGGAATTGACGCCGGGAGTGAGCGGGGCGGGGGAATACACGGTAAAAGGGAGTGAGCCTTTTCTACGGGGACATTTTCCGCAGGAACCGATGTTTCCGGGAGTATTACTGGTGGAGGCGGGAGCGCAACTGGCGGGGACAGTGGCGCAGAGCGATCCGCAGCAGAGTCCTTTGCGCGGGCTGAAACTGACGGCGCTGCGGGGCGTTAAAATTCTGGGAACAGCCAGACCCGGGCAGACGATTCGTTTGGAAGCGCGTGTGACAGGGCGGCTGGGAAATTTAATTCAGGCGGAGGCGATGGCGTTTGTGGGAGGGCAGTTGATCATGCAGGCGGCCTTGGTTTTGAGTGGGGAGGCGGAGGTGGGAGTAGCTTGAGGATTGGGGATTTACGATATACGATTTGCGAGGTGCAAGGAGTGATTGGCTTACCAGACCAAGTTCTAATCTTGTATTTCCGGCTTAAGCGGGTTTATTTTAGCTCTGTGTCAGGGATGGACTCCGCTATGAAACCTATACCAGGCCAAACTTGGGTTTGGGCTAATCATTGTTAGGCCACATTCACACCACACAGATTATGTCAGCAAATCCAGACGAGATTAAGAAACGCGAAACGGCAGCACGAGCCGCCATCAAGAAATCATTCGACCCTGCCGATGAGGAGTCAGCAGTTGCATTGTTTGTCTCGCTTCACTTGGAGGAGTTAGATTCAGCATATTGGCAGAAGCATTTTTCGACGCCGAAGCCCGACGCACAGCGCATTCTTGATTCGTTGGTGCTCCGTTCTCATTGGGGCGGAGATGACGAGATTGACACGTTCGATTTTACATTGCCGGAGGGCGTCACGGATTATGTCATCTGCGTCAACTTTGACGACGACGGAGAAGTTGCAGACATTCAGATGGAGAGTTGACCATGTTTTCTAACAAATCGCTGCAGCCAACGCGGGCGATCGCACTTTGCTCCGCTGTCGCGGTTCACGCTGTAGCTCCCGCGTGGCTGAGCTTGCGCCGTTAGGCGGCACTACGCGCAGCTATGAATCGAACGCCATTTATTCAGCAGTTACGGAAGCAAGGTTGGACAGTTGAGGAGCGAGCCGAGCCAGCTTTCCGACTGCCGCCAGTCATCGCTGCTCGCTATCCAAGGCTGCCAGATTCGTTGGTTGTTTTTTTGTCCGGTTTATCTCTCTGCGCCGACGCTACGCAAACCACATGGTTTCTTTGCCAGCAAGATTACGATGGCACCAGCGGCAGTGCGTTTAGTTGGGACGTGTGGGAGCAGTTGTCATTGAGAGCAGCAGACGGCAAGCCCGAATGGATCGCGGAGATTCGGTCGTTTTGGGATTCCCATTTTCCGTTTATGTTTTCGGTTCATTCAGGTTACACATTTTACGCCGTCTGCACTGCCAAGGATGGTTTTGGCAGGATTGTGGAGGGTTGCGAGCCGGAGTTCGAGGAAGTGACGGAAGTTGCCGGTTCGTTCGATGAGTTTTTATCTATGTTTGTCCATGAAAGCCGTGCCGCCTAACACAGCGCGAGGCTGTGTGAAAACTCCCGAGCGGATTTGACGTTTCGAGGTGGGTAAGCAATTTTTGGAGACGAAATTTTTCCGGTCCGAAAC
>JBEHZA010000298.1:0-6621 GCA_048497895.1 Verrucomicrobiota bacterium | reverse complement strand
TCGCGCTCCTCGGAGAGCACGAACTTCCCGGCCCCCACGTAGGCGATGCCCTCGGTGTCGTAGAACTCCGTGCCCTGCGGGCTCGAGCCCTGCGCCAGCGTCATCGAGTCGACCAGCTGCCCCGTCTTGCTCACCTGGACGACCGACGTGCCGCCGTCACCGACGACGAACAGCGAGTCGGTATCCCAGTCGTAGGTGACCGCGGACGCCTCCTGGGCCAGCAGGCTGTTGGCCGGCGGCGTGGTCCGCGTCGGTTCCGGCAGATTGTAGCGGCCCACCCGCACATATTTAGACAAATCAATTCCGCTGAGTGTGGCCACCGGAGCGAACTCAACGCCCTTGGCAATCTTGCCGGTTGGTGCCGTGTAAAGTGTCACGTTATCACCCGTCGTCACACTGATCGTAGCGTTGAAACCCGCGGTATCTGTAACCCTGATCACACTGTTCGCAGTCAACGCGCCCTGCCCCGTCGTGACAAAAAGCACGGCCCCATTGCCACTCTTCGCCGCGCAAAGCCCAAAACCGCCAAACGCAGTCGTGTAGCTTCCATTCGCCGTCCACGATCCACTGACCAGCGAATATTTGTAAATCGTTCCGGCGGTATTACTCGTGGCATCCAGCACATACAGGACGTCATAGGTCGAGCCATTGTTGCCGGACGCGATTAGATAAAAATCCTGTCGGCTGCTCGCCCCATTGGCCAGACCGGGCAACCCGGTGAACGTGCTCCCCGTAGCCGTCGCCATTGTTCCCACAGGCGGTAATGAACTCGACGCCATAAAGGCATACACCGTTCCGCCAAACGCCTTCACGCCGCGGAAATTTCCCGAAGGACTGGCCGTCGTGCCACCATTCGAGTAAAGACCGCCTTGATCACCGATGAACCACGTCGCATTGTCCACACTGGTCGCGCTCCGGGTCTGGTTGCCGCTGGAACCGGTGTACGTTGTTTGCAAGGTAAACACGCCCGCCGCATCGAGCGTTCCAACACCGCGCGCCGTCAGCGTATTGGCGTTCACGCCGGTGCTGGCGTCATTGTGACCGGTGAACACCAGCAGCGAACCATCGCTGCTGCGGGAGAGATAAAGCGTGCTCGTCGCCGAACCGCTGAACCGGAGTTCCTTCGGCGTCGTGGTTCCGTCGATGGCAATCGATTGCACGGCGGATTGACCGGCGGACGTCGTGTTCAGCTCGACAACACTCGCAGTCGTGTTATTCGCCGAGGCGTCGGCTTGAATAATGGCCAGGTTCCCCGGCGTGAACGCCGCGCCTTGAACGGCGGGTGTCACCAGCGCGATTACGACAGCTAGAGCGCTGTAAAGCCGAAGAGAACGTAGCATTGCAGTATTCATAAGTAAGTCATTTGCGTGGACGGTACAACCCGGCGCTTTGCCGGTGCCCAGCTACGAAAAGTTGAAGCAGCTGTGTTACGAAAAAATGGAGCGCAGGTTACGAGAATGAAAATCTATCTACCACGCCGCGACTTTTGAAAATTCCGCGTTGCTCCACACGCGGTATTGATGTCTGTCCGCCAACAACTCATCGGCCAACCCGGCTTCTCCATGCCTCACTACTGGCTCAACGCCTCAATCTGCGTGTTTGCGAAAGTCAGCCGGCTGGCCAAAGTGCGCACGATGAAACTGTGAAACGCTGAAGCCAGTTGGGGCTCGTTTTGCTGCATCTGTGCCAATGCCTGGCGCGACAGTTGATAGCACACCGTGGCTTCATCCACGATGACTGTGGCGCTCCGTTGAGTTTCCAAGTAAATGCCAATCTCACCCACCACCGTCATCTTTGAAATGCTTCGCAACCGGAACCGGTGGCCATCTTCATGCCCCACCCAGACGCTCAGTTTGCCCGTGTGCAACAGATACATCGAATCGGCTTTGTCACCTTCATTAAACAAAGTGGAAGCTGGCGCCAGGTCCAGCCGTAAGAGGTAAGGCAGGAACCGTTGTGCCAACACCTCATCCTGGAATTCCTTGCCCAGCCATTGCTGTATTGGCGGTGCTTCCTGATTCGCACCATGCACCGTGTTGATCAAGTGCGTCTCCGCCCACTCCATTCCCAGGTCCAGATTTGAAAAACACAAGGCAAACGGGTTGGCAGACGCCAGACACCCCGCTCCTTTCAATTGCTGCTCTGCCTGCGGCGTCAACCCCGTGTAAACCAACGTCACCCCATGCCGCCGCAAATACTGTTCGGCCTTGGCAAAACCCATGCCAGCCGAAGAATCCAATCCCGTCACCGCCCGGAAATCTACAATCACGAAACGCGCCGGTAATTTGGCCATGCGCTGCAACAATTCCTTAACCGTGTTCAAAATACTGTGCGTCGTGCCGAAGAAAATATATCCATGCAACACCAGAATCTGCACCCCTTCACCGTGCGTGGTAATCAACTGGTGCTCCTCCATGGAGCGCATCAGATTGCTTTTCTTATCCCGCGCGGACAGTTGATGTTTGATCACCCCAATCTTGCTGTACTTGACCGCAAACGTCAGCGTAGCCACCGCCACTCCCACAAAAACCCCTTCCAACAATCCAAAGAAGGCGATGATGGCCATGATCAACAGCACCAGCACATATTCGTAAGCAGGCATTTTCAAGCGTGACTTCACGCCCCACTCGTAGAGCTGTCCCAAGCTCAGGTCGAGCAGCAGTGCTCCCAAAATAAAGCGCGGCACGTAACCAATCAGAAAACTTCCGCCAAATAAGGCCGGCATACTGAACAAAGCCGCTAAGATCCCCGCCATGCGACCACGTTCTCCCAGTTTAAAATTCAATTGCGTGCGGGTATTGGAAACCGTTCCTACCATCCCACCTAAAAACCCGGTAACCAGGTTTGCAAAGCCATGAGCCCGGAGATCCTTGTTTAAATCGACGTCCATTTCCGTTACCAGTTCTAAACTGCTGGCGCTGATTAACACTGTCACTGCGGTCACGCCAATCAACGCGATCAACCCGCCGGCCTGCGCCGCGAGAGGACTCCAATGAATCGTCGTCAGCGTAGCCACTTTGAACGGCAGCCATAAAGACGCCTGTGGTAGCGGCGGCAGCAGCCAGCCGGTTTCCTGCAATACCAGGGAGGAAACTCCGCTAACTTTAGCCACCGCATGGAACAAAGCACAGCCTCCTACCAAAAGTGCCGGCGTCACAAACGGGTTCTTGAAACGTTTTGAGAGCTGGCTGAGGGCGCCGGCAAAAACCAGTGCCGCTGTCAATTGCTCCGCCGTTTGCCAATTGAGCATTCCTCCGGAACTGCCCCGCCCTTCTCCAAAATCGAGAGTGACCCGGAAAGCTCCCATCACCATGAGCAAGGCGCTTGCCCCCAAAAAACCCGCCAGGACTGGATAAGGAATGTAGCGTGTAAATTCTCCGGCCCGCACAAACCCCAATCCCGCCAGCGTCACTCCGGTAATAATCGTGCTCAAGGCGATCAACATGAGCACCTGGCTGGTGATCTCCTGAGGACCACCCCGATGAATCAATTGCTGCGCCAAAGTCGCGCACATGACCGCCAGAATCGGCAACGGCTTGTCATTGGGCCCGCCAATCGCAATCGGCAGTGAACTGGTAAAAGCCAGCAAAAGCACGAACACCGTCGATGTAATCAACGCCGAGTTGATCCCGTAGGCCAACCCGCCGGACAATTCGCCGGAAAAAATCAGCGACCCAAAAGAAAGCGCATTGGCCACCAGAAAAATGGCGCCGACTAATCCGCAACTCAGACTTTTACTAAAACGGTGGCCGCTCATTAATAATCGTGCGGGTGATACTCATCCGCTCACTTTAGTTGGCATCGGAAAAACTTCGGCCTCAAGGATAAACAGAGAGAAAATTCCGGATGACACCAAAATGTAACAAAAGCCCCACTCACCACAATCATCCCCTTGCTTCTGAATAACGGATTAACCTTCCAGCGAATTACTTTTCCGAAATGGACAGTCTCAAGAACCGCGCCGCTGCCCCATTCAAAGGTACATTATCCCTTACCTCCAGCAAATCTGCGGTGTCCGTAATCACGGTGACATTCGTCGTCCACTCCTCCTGCAAAGCTCCTGCCGATTCAACCAGATAGACCACATCCGGCTTAATACCTTGTCGCGGAATGCGTATTTGCAGGTATTGCAACGCTCCTTCGGAATATAAAACTACCGTCGGCCTTGCGTTATCCGAATCTGGAATCTGAGGATTGCCCCCCAGCGCATACTCCACCAGATTAGGCCAGCCATCACCATCCGGATCGGCCGTATCCGCTGCCGCTCCGGTATTATCTGCGGTGCCGAAATTCTCCAGCCGCCAATTTTCTCTGACCGACAAAGTTGTTACTATTGCCACTGCGGATGGCGAATCGACGCCTGCATTGACCGCGATGATGCGATAGTAATAAGTCGTCCCCGGAGTCAACCCCTCATCTTGAAACGAGTAAACACTGCTGCCAACCGTCGCAATCGTGCTGAAGCCCATTACTTCGTTCAAGCTGCGTTCGATGCGATAGCCGTCTTTGGCCGTCTCATCGCCTATCCAGTTCAATTCGATTGCGGTATCAGAAATAACAGTGCTCTCAAGGGAAGCGGGCGCATTGGGCGGCATCGGATCAAAGGCAAAAGCCAAAGCATAATTCTCACTCACACTCACTTTACCCGTCGCCAGTTTAACCACCTGCAAGACATAATTTCCCGGCGCCAGTTGCGGTATATACAGGTGCTCCACGTTATCCACCGTGCTGATGCTGTTGGTAATCAAAGCCCCGCTGTCCGCATCATAAAGGAACAAGTCGAGGTTGTTGATCGTCGTTTGATTCTGATGCCGCTCCCAAACCAGCGTGCTGGTAAATGTAAAACTCGCACTGTCCCCGGCCTTGAGTTGAAAGAAATAATGATCGACCGCGTCACTCGTCCCACTGGTCGAAAGTGAGGTGAAATTCCAACCATGATAGGACGGTATTGCGTTGGCCATTTCAGCCGGTGGCGGATGCGCTGCATTCCCGTTCACGTAAGTCGTAGCGGTCGCCCCATAATTGCCCGCCGCCAACTGCAATTGGGAACGATTCACATTCAGCATTCCCGCGCCATAATTCCGATCCAGCGGTTGTGTGGGAGCATTCGTCCAATCAGCAGGCTTGCTGGCCCCGTTCAAAAGCAACGCTTTGACCGTGCGCCGGTCACTCGCGCTATTGACGGTTCCTGCTCCCCCGTCCAGTCGCTCCGCGGATTGAATCAGCACCGCTGCCGCTCCCGAAACATACGGCGTAGAAAAACTCGTGAAATCTCCCGGCGGTCCACCCGGAGCCATCAAATCCGGTTTGCAACGCCCATCGGTCAGCGGTGTGGAGATCGTTCCCACCACACCCACGGAGAGGCCGTTATACATGGTCGAAGGCAACCCCACGGGACCGCCGTTGCCAGCCCCGCTTACCATCACGGTCCCGAACTGATTCACATAATTATCGTAAAGCTGTTGGATCGCATTAATCGTATTCTGATCACTGGTGCCAATCTCAAAACTCTGGTTAATGACTTGCGCGCCCAGATCAACTGGCGTGACGCGGGCAACGAAGTTGTTGAAGAAATAGTTCGCTTCCGCCACTCGAATCCCGGCGACGTCCGGAGCCACCCCTGTCATCACCCCGTAGAAATTACCCGCCACATAGTTCGGATGGTCCGCCGCCTCCTGAAATCCTCCTCCAGTCGGAAAAGGATGATTAGCGTCAAAGAACAAGAACTTTTCGGCCTCCAATCCGACGTAAACCGGTGACGGTTGATAAGCATTGTCTGGCGGTTGCTGGACTTCCACTTGCGCCACCGTCACTCCGCTTCCGCGCAGGCTGGCATCGCGCTCGCGTAAAACCGTGACACCAATTTGATCGAAGCTGGCCGGAGGATTTCCGTCCGCTTGCACCGACCACGCGACCAACCACACTCCCAGGCAGAAGTGTAACCACCGCAGAGTTCGCGATCTTTGAAAAGACATCACAAAATCAGGAGACACATTTTCGCCAAACACCTTGGCCGTGCCCTGTGCTGAATTACAAACGCGAAGTATTGTGGTTGGAAAAATTCACCGGATGTTCACCGCGAGTTTACTTTCTTCCGCCAGCGCTTTGTAACCGGCTTGTAACTTGTCATTCTGACAACCCATGGGATGCTTCATCCTGTCATGTTGCCTCGCGTCTTAATGCTGTTGTTGCTCTGCCTGTATACGGCCTCTGCCGCGGCCTCACCGTCTTTTGTCGCCCGCGTCGTCAAGGGCAAGGTTTTTGCCAAAAACAAGAATGGAGAAACCGTTCGCGTGAAGCCCGGCATGACGTTTGATGGCGATTGGGAAATCGTCACCGGAAAAAGCGCCAGCCTTGATTTAGCGCTTTCAGACAGCAGCGGCACCTTGCGGCTAGGGCCAGATGCCAAAATGGAATTCAACACCAGTGCCACAGACGCCAGCGGCAAGCCCCAACCGATTCACGTAGATTTGAAGTCCGGCGATTTGTCCGGCAGTGTGCAATTGGCCAATAACAATACTCTGGAAATTTCCTCCGGCCGCGGCACTGTTCAAATGTCGCAATGCGCCTTCTCCCTCGATTCCAGCGGTAAAATTGCTGTCCAATCCGGTCAAGCCTCCT
>JBEHZA010000297.1:0-6633 GCA_048497895.1 Verrucomicrobiota bacterium | reverse complement strand
AGCAGGCGGGGTTCAAGGCGCTGGGATTCCGGGAATTCAAGGTGCTGGAGATGAAGACGGGTGAATTGTTTGCCCTGTCGTGCGATTTAGGCGGTCATCTGGGCGGAGGCAAGGCGGAGGAACGGGCGGCCTTGCGGCGTTACGGGATGGCGCTGGGCACGGCGTATCAGGTGTATGATGATTGCCTGGATGTCTTTGGCTCGGAAGCGGTGGTGGGGAAATCGCTGGGGACGGATCTGGCGAGCGGGAAATTGACTTTGCCGGTATTGGTGGTGCTGGAACGGGGAACGGCGGCCGAACAGGCGCGGTTGAAGGAATTGATCCTGGGCTGGCAACCGGACTACCATTCAGAGGTACTGGGGTTGCTGGAAAAATATGAGGCGCTGGAGGAATCCCAACGGATTATCGGGGAGTATCTGGACCAGGCGCGCAAGGCTCTGAAAATCCTGCTGCCTTCGGCCAGCGTGGAAGCGTTAAAATTTTTGACCTTTTTCCTGGCGCGCCAAACGGAGGCGTTGGGAGCTACTGTGTGAGTTACTTTGTTTATGTTGTCAGCCGCCGCCAGCCCTGTGGATAACTCGCCTGCAACGAAAGGTTTGCCGAAGACGGCCTCGCCCGAACAGATCGAAGATCGGGAGTGGGTGCGCAAAGCCCAGACGGGCGACATGGTGGCCTACGATCAACTGGTGCGGCGCTATCAGGAGCGGATTTACGCCACAATTTACCACATGACGTCCAATCACGAGGACGCCAATGACCTGGCGCAGGAGAGTTTCATCAAGGCGTTTCAGGCGATCAAATCCTTCAAGGGCGATTCCAGTTTCTTCACGTGGGTTTACCGGATTGCGGTGAACAAGACGATTAACTTCCTGAAACAAAGGAAGAACCGCGGGCACATGAGCCTGAACGACCTGGATACGAACATTGAGAATGATCCGGAGCTGGTTTCGCTGGTGTCCGACAAAACGCCGCGGCGGGACTTAAATCTGGCGGAATTGCAGGAGAAATTGAACGAGGCGATGCAGAAGTTGTCAGACGTTCATAGATTGGTCGTGACACTCCACGACGTGCAGGGATTGTCACACGAAGAGATCGGTAAAATTATGGCCTGCAATACAGGCACTGTGCGGTCGCGGTTGTTTTACGCGCGGCAACAGTTGCAGGCGAATTTGTCGGACTACCTGAAATAACATGAGCACAGCACCAGAAAATTTCGACGGGTTGAAGCAGTTGCTCGCGCTGAAACGGCATGAACAACCGCCGCCCGGCTATTTTGAGAATTTCTCCAGCAAGGTTTGCGCGCGGATTGAAGCGGCGCCGAAATTGACCTGGTGGCAGCAGGTAGCGGCTGCTTTCGCCTTAAAACCGGCGGCCGTGGCTTTATGCGGCGCGGCCATCTGTGGCACGTTGGTATTCGGAGTGCATCTGGCGAATAACACCCCGCAACAGGCGGCAAATCCGGAGTTAAAAGGTTCTGTCCTGGTCACGAGCACGCCCGGCCCCATTGATCCGGGACTTTCCACCACTGGCACTACGGTGCAGACTAATCCAGCGCCCGCCAGTGCCCCGCCCTTCCTGTTCAATCCGCCTTCGGCGCGGGAAACGGAACGGGTTAATTTTCCTGCCAACCCTTAGACCGCAAGAATTCTTCGCGAACCTGCTTCCGCAGGTGTTCTTTGAAGCAGATTCTGTAACTGCGCGTTATTGCACGCGCGTGAAGACCATGGCTCCGTTAGCCAACCGGATTACGAAGCTGTCATCGCGGAGCATTTCCAACTGGCCTGCCAATTCAGTGCTGGCGCTGCGGATGACCACCGTATAATTGTCGCCATCCTTTTTCCAATTACCCGTCGCCAGATTTTGCACGGGACTTCCGGCTTTGGGGGCTGGAGTTTTCGGCAGCACGCCACCAAGGAGTTGGTTGAGCACATCGAAATTCTCAAGCGGGCCCTTCAGGAAAATCTGACCATCACTCGCCATGGTCACGCTGATGTCCGACGCGTAACTGATCAATGCCCGGCGCAGCAGCACCTTTTCCGGAATGGTCAGTTTCGGGTGCATTTTTCCCACTTCAATGACCGTAGCCGGCACGTAGATGTCCCATTGTCCAATCGCCTTGGTGGAATCAAATTTCGGCGATTTGCCGGTTTCCAAAAACGTGTGCAAATCCGAAACATCGAGCGATTTGATCTGGGTGGCGATGAACTTGTTCTTGAGCGCCGCCGTCAGGTTGGTGTGGTCCAGAAACTCGAAAAAATCACCTTTTTCTTTAAAGATCTTCACCACGTCGGCATTGGTAATGACCTGCTTGATTTCCGGAGTTTCTACCAGACTCAAAAACAGGGGGTAAGTGAAAAGGCGCGGTTGCAAATCAGGATTATTATAAATCAAGCCCATGACGTCCGCCGCGTGATAATAATTGGCAGGCACATGATCCATGGCCGCCGCTAGCCGCTCCAACCCGGTCGAACGCAAATCCGCGCGGGTCCGGTTGATCAGACTGAGCATCGTGGAATCGACTTTAGGCGACTGCACCTGAACCGTCAGGTAACCAATGGAGTAAACCGCCGAACTGATGATCCCCAGATAAACCACGCCAAAAACCAACCCAAGGCAGAGGCCGGTCTGGGCATTCAGCCGTTCCCAAAGCACCCGCTGCTCATCGGCCACTTTGTAACGATAGTAAAAATCAACTTTAAGCTGAATCGCCTGGGAGATGGCGAAGAAAACAATGTTTACGCCCAGAAAAACCAGCACTGGCGGCAGCAGCGCCGTCCAGGTGATGGATGTGACGCCGATGGTGGATAATCCCGAAGCCATCATATCCCCCAGCGGCAACGCCAGCCGATACGAAACCAAAGCTCCCAGAATGCCAAAAAATACGCGCAACATTCCCAAAGCACGCCCCAACCCGGCTCCCAGAATGAGCAATAAAAATGCGAGAATCCAAACGGTCATTTAAAAAAAATAGAAGCCCTCACCATGAAAAGCACGTAAAAAATCCAATTGCCTGTGATTTGTCACCCGATTCCTCCGGCAAACCAACTGCAGTTCAGACTGAATCTTCAGCCCGGAAAACGAAACCCCCATCGGATTTACGCAACCTGCAGCATGATCCCGCAGCCGGTTCACGCCTCAATACGCGCCCGGACTTTCCGCCGCTCCCGTGATGATAGCCACGCTGGCCGAAGTCCCCAGACGATTGGCGCCAGCGGCGATCATCGCTTGCGCCGTTAGGAAATCGCGAATACCGCCCGAGGCTTTCACACCAAACTTCGGTCCGACAATCTCCCGGAGCAGGCGAACATCCTCTTCGGTAGCGCCGCCTTTGCTGAAGCCTGTAGAAGTCTTCACGAACTGCGCGCCGGAATCGAGCACGAGATGCGCGGCCCGCACCTTTTCATCGTGCGTCAGCAAACTCGTCTCCAGGATCACCTTAACCGGCAATTCATCCGCGGCCTCCACGACATCACGCAATTCGCGCAAGACATACCGGTCATCGCCATCCTTGAGACGTCCAAGATTGATCACCACATCCAGCTCCTGTGCGCCAAGATCGATGGCCGTTTCCGCTTCGTAACGTTTGGCATCTGCATCCGTCGCGCCGAGTGGAAAGCCGATGACACAAGCCACTTTCACTTCCGAATCCTCCAGCAAATGCCGCGCCTGCACCACGCGCGAGGCATTCACACACACGCTATAAAACTGATGCGTGCGTGCTTCCGCGCACAGTTTTTCAATGTCCGCTTTCGTCGCGTCCGCCTTCAGCAGCGTATGATCAATGTAACGGGCCAACTCGTTCATGCCGCAAGGTTCAGGTTTTGCTGGAGCAAGTTCAAGGTGGAAGTTCAGCCGCGCCTCCCCTGCCCTTCCATCTACTTACCTGCGGCTCAAACGCGACGCTTGCACCCGGGCCGGCTCCAAAGCCTGCACCAGCACCAAGCCGCCCAGATTGAAACTGCGATTCTCTCCGGCCTGGATAATAACATCTTCGCCACGGCCGGCTTGCGTGATCCAAAGGGTTCCGCTCAGGCATTGCAATTGCCACGGTGTCCCGGCCGGTTCCAACCGCCACAGTTCACCCCGGGACAAGCGGGCGAAATAACGCTGGTCTGCCAACGTGGACACCCGCTGACCGGCACGCGGCCAAACCGCAGCCAGCGTTCGCTTCCCAGCGTCAATGACTGTCGATGGCCAAACTTGCGAAAAAGTATCCAGATCGCGCATTTTCATGTTCCACTCTCGATGCGAATCCCTTCTCTGAACAGATTCACGCACGACAAAAACCGACCCGTACAGTTATCCCGGCAGAGAACTGTACTGGCCAATTTTATCCAAAGGTGTAACTGTTAAGCCTTCTAACCTTCGCTATAAATGAAGACCGCTATGATCGACCGCGCCGAAGATTCTGTCGAACACCTCTACGAACAAGTCGCTGACCGGATCACCCGCCTGGTGGAAGGCGGCACCCTGCGCCCCGGAGACCGCGTGCCATCCGTGCGTAAACTAAGCCGACAGCAGGACGTCAGCATCGCCACCGTGCTGCAAGCCTATCGCATTCTGGAAAGCCAGGGCGTCATCGAAGCCCGCCCGCAATCCGGTTACTTCGTGCGCGCCCGCCTGCTGCGTTTGCCCGCAGAACCGGAAATGTCCCGCCCCTCCGCCGCAGTCACCAAAGTCAGCCTGAGCGAACTCGTCATGCAAGTGTTGCAAGCCACGCGCGACCCCTCGCTCGTTCGCCTGGGCGCGGCGATTCCCAGTCCGGAACTCCTGCCCGTGCAACAACTCAACCGCATCTCCGCCGCCATTGGCCGCCGTTCTCCCGGCGCGGGCAATACTTATGACGTTCCGCCCGGCCACAAGGAATTGCGCGTGCAAATCGCCCGGCGCAATCTCGAAAGCGGCTGCACCTTATCGCCCGACGAAATCGTCACCACCTGCGGCTGCCAGGAAGCGCTCAACCTCTGCCTGCGGGCCGTCGCGAAACCCGGTGACACAATCGCCATTGAGTCACCCACGTACTACGGCTTTCTCCAGGTGATCGAATCCCTCGGCATGCGCGCGCTGGAAATCCCCACGCACCCGCGCGACGGCGTGAATCTCGAAGCGCTGGAAATGGCTTTGGAAACGCATCCCATCAAGGCGTGTCTGTTCAGCCCCACGTTCAGCAATCCCCTCGGTAGTTGCATGTCAGACGCGGACAAAGAACGTCTCGTCAAACTGCTGAACGCCCGGGAAATCCCGCTGATCGAAGACGATATTTACGGCGATCTAGGGTTTGAAAATCACCGTCCGAAAACGGCCAAAGCCTTCGATCGAAAGGGGCTCGTGCTTCTGTGCAGTTCCTTTTCGAAAACGCTCGCGCCAGGTTATCGCGTCGGCTGGACCGCACCCGGCCGCTTCAAGACGCGGGTGGAACATTTGAAATTTGTCAGCAGCGTCGCCACCGCCACTCTGCCGCAAATGGCCATTGCAGAATTCCTCGCCAGCGGCGGCTACGATCATCACCTGCGCAAAGTCCGCCGCTTATACGCGCAAAAAATTCAGCGGATGACCCAGGCCATCACCAAATATTTTCCCGAGAACACCCGCATCACCCGCCCTGCGGGCGGCCACGTGCTCTGGGTGGAACTGCCGCCACACATCGATTCCGTGGAACTCTATCGCCGCGCGCTCACGGCCAAAATCAGCATCGCTCCCGGCCCGATCTTTTCCGTGAAACACAAATATCAGAATTTCATCCGCCTGAACTGCGGCAACCTCTGGTCCGAAACCATCGAAAACGCGCTCATTAAACTGGGACAGATTATCGCGGGGATGAAGTGATTCTCCAACGCTACCACCTCACTGAAGAATGACAAATGTCAGTCGTTCTCTCGGCACACAACTCAAATCCATATTGGAAAGGATGAACCCCATCTCCTGTCTGCCCAGGAAGAATGTGTCCGCTTCATTATCGGGCCGAATCAAATTCCAATCTTGCATTTTCCGCTTAAGCCGGTCTATTTTGATCCTATGTCAAGGGTTAGCTTCACCACGAAATTCATATTGGACCAAGCAGACGTTTAACCTAATCATTGTTAGGCATCACCGACACAGATTTTATGGAGACATCCAGAATACCTGAGCCAGACAATTCGATTCCCGTCTCGGTAATTGACCTTTCGAAGCGTTACGACATTTACTGCTATATTCCGAGCGAAGACAGATTATATGAGAATGTTCGGATAGTGGGCATTAAGACGCTTGAGATGCCGAAGCACCAGTTCGGAACAGCCGTGATCGGCGGTTACATCGAGATTGAAGCGCACAACGGCACACGGATGATGATTCCGCACATTCGCATTTATATGATTTGTGAGCACGGCGCACAACCGGCTTACAAGGTTCTCAGAGTGCGGAAGTCGGGTGATAATGATTGGAATTGACCATGTGCTTAGCACAGCGCTGGAGCCAACCGCCGATAGCGCATTCAGTTTGTCGGGAAACGTTGGGTTTACCACGCGTCAGTTTGGCGGTGGCTCAGCTTTTGGTCGTTAGGCGACTTCGCGCATGAAAGTTACATATCCAGCACCGAAGGCAGTTTCCGTTTGGGTTGGCACCTTTCGGACAGAGGATGATTTTGACCGGCGT
>JBEHZA010000296.1:0-6639 GCA_048497895.1 Verrucomicrobiota bacterium | reverse complement strand
CTCCTGCCTCCAAAAATATTTGTATATGGCCGCCTTTGACGCCGCCGCCCGCCATCCACATGGTGAAGCCGAGGTTGTGGTGATCGCGCCCCTTGCTGCCCTGCGATTCCGGCGATCGGCCGAATTCGCCGCCCCACACCACCAGCGTGGAATCGAGCAGCCCGCGTTGTTTCAAATCCTTCAGCAGCGCACCAATAGCCTGGTCGCAATCGCCGGCTTTTTTGGTGATGCTCTTTTGCAGATTCGCATGATGATCCCAGCCGGAATCCCACACCTGCACAAAACGCACGCCTTTCTCCACCAGCCGCCGAGCGATGAGCATCTGCCGGCCTTGTGTGCCGGCACCGTACATCTCGCGAATGTTTTCCGGTTCCTTGCTGATATCGAAAGCGTCAATCGCCTCCGTTTGCATTTGATAAGCCAGTTCAAAGGATTGAATGCGCGCTTCCAAAGCTGCTTCCCGCTTCAATTTCTCCGCGTGCATTTCGTTGAACTTCTGGAGCAGATCAAGCTGTTCGCGCTGATCCTTCTGGTTCACGTAATAATTCTTGATGTTCTCGATCACCTTTTCCGCCGCGAGATTCGCCGTGCTGACCGCCGTGCCTTGATAAGCGCCCGGCAGGAAAGCTGATTGCCAGTTCTGTGCGCCACCCAGCGCCGTGCCATTCGGTGAGAGAGCGATGAAGCCCGGCAGATTTTGATTTTCCGAGCCTAACCCGTACGTCACCCATGAGCCCATCGACGGCTTCACGATGCGGCCAGAGCCGGTGTTCATCATGATCGTGGCAAATTCGTGCGCCGGAATATCCGTGTACATCGAACGGATTACCGCGATGTCATCAATGCTCTCGCCAATGTGCGGGAACAATTCGCACACCTCTGTGCCGGACTTGCCCATCTTCGTAAATTTAAATGGCGAGGCCATCGGTGCGCCACCAATTGCGGCTACATCTTTGTCACCGTATTTGGCGAGGTCCGGCTTCGGATCCCACGTATCCAGATGTGATGGCCCGCCTTGCGCGAAAATATGAATCACCCGCTTGGCCTTGGCCGGGAACGGCGGGGCTTTCGGCATCAACGGCGAAACGTTCGTGCCCGCCAGTGCGGTTCCACCAAAAAATTGCGGCCCCAGCACGGAAGCCAATCCTAAGGCGCCAAAGCCCATGCCGAAGCGGCCTAAAAATTCACGGCGGGTTTGGAAAAAATCGGTTACGCGCGGCTGATGTTGTTTGACGTCCATAATTGGTCTTTCTTTGGTCGAATCTATAACCCACTCAAGAGGTTACCATCGACTGGCCCCGCCTGGGTCACATTCCTTTCTGGTTGGTGACGTTCCCCAACAGGTGTCTTCTTAGGCAGACGGGCCTTGGGCAACGAAGGTTACAGATAATTTGGTCACGCCGGAGCCACAGAATTCTCCTGAATGAGTCTTGTCACGGCCACGTCAGCTTGTTATACGACGGATTCAAATTACCCGGTTAACGCTGCCTCGCTGAAGATACTATGCGCCGCCCCAATCGACTCGTCCTTGCCGGTCTCCTCGCTGGAAGTTCCCTGTGCTGCCTCACTCTATCGCTTCAGGCAGGCAATTGGCCGCAATGGCGCGGGCCTTACTTCAACGGTTCCGCCGAGGAAAAGGGCCTGCCCGTCCAGTGGAGCAAAACCGAGAATATCGCGTGGGTAGCTCCGCTGCCGGGTTACAGTGGTGCCACCCCCGTCGTCTGGGGTGATTCCGTCTTTGTCTCCAGTCCTGATGCGCAAAAGAATCTGTTGCTGATCTGCCTGAACCGGCTGGATGGTAAAGTCCGCTGGCAAAAAGTGGTCTCCGTAGGCGACAAGGAAAAGGGGCGGAATAACATGACCGCACCGTCACCTGCCACGGATGGCAAAAACGTCTTCGTCATGTTCGGCAATGGCGATTTGGCAGCTTACGATTTTGCCGGGAATCAACAGTGGATTCGACATCTTGGAATGGAGTACGGACGCATTGCCAATATGTGGCTCTATGGTTCCAGTCCGCTGCTATACCAGGGCCGGTTGTATGTGCAGGTTTTGCAACGCAACCCGCCGCCACCGGATTATCCTTCCGTCGATGATAAACCGACCCGCGAATCCTTCCTGCTCTGTGTCGATCCACAAACCGGTAAAAATCTTTGGCGTCAGGTCCGGCCCACGGATGCCTACATGGAATCGCAAGAGGCTTATTCCAGCCCTATCCCGCACGAGGTCAATGGCCATTCGGAAATCGTGGTGCTGGGTGGTGATTACACTACCGGCCATGATCCCCTGACCGGCGCTGAACTCTGGCGTTGTGGCGGATTGAATCCACGGATCTCCACCACGCAAAAGCAATGGTATCGCATCGTTCCTTCCCCCGTCGTATCGCCAGATTTCATCTACGTCTCCGGTCCGAAACGGGAACCCCTGATTGCGATTAAAGCCGGCGGCACCGGCACGATTACCGATTCGCATATCGCCTGGTCCTTCAAGGAATACCCCACGGATTGCGTCACCCCTTTGTACTATCAAAACAAGCTGTTCGTGCTCGATGGCGACAAACAGATGCTAACCTGTCTCGATCATAAAACCGGTGAGAAGAAATGGCAGGGCAACCTCGGCACACGGGAAATCTTTCGTGGCTCACCCACCGGCGCGGATGGTAAAATCTATTGCCTGACCGAACGCGGCACTGTGGTTATCGTGGAAGCGGGGGATGATTTTAAAATTCTGGCAACCATTCCCCTGAACGAAGAACCGTGCCGGTCAGCCATTGCTGTTTCCGACGGCCAGCTCTTCATCCGCACCGGTCAGAATCTTTATTGTGTAGGTTTAAAAAAGCTGGCGGCGACCCGATAGGCCAACAGCAATAAAAAAGCACGCGAGGTCAGCGCGTGCTTTCTGAAATAGACTGTGAAGGGGGTTTAGTCCCCCGGAACGATGCTCCAAAAGCCGGTTTGTAACGCCTGATTGGCGTTCGTACGGCCCAGGGTATTACCCGGAGCTAACGTATCCACGTGCGCATCCACAAACAAATAATCCATCATGTTGTTGTGGTAATTGGCCGAAGTCGGAATGCCGGCACCGCTGGTGAAGTGCGAGGAGGGAAACTGAATATTCCCTTGCGTAACAGCTCCCAGAATGTTGTTGGGATCAACCCGTTCCGTGACGAAAATAGTGTCGCTCGCGTCCTGCAAAATGCCAGCGCGGACGGAAGGTTGATGGTTAGGCCAGCTGGCTGAAGTATAGGTATGCGAATCGGCCGTATTCCAACCATTCGTATTGGCTCCGGTCCAGTCCCACCATAATCCCACCCCGGTTTGCACCGTGGAATTCGGAGGGAACAGATTCGGATTCGTCATGGTGTACTGGTTGATGGCATAACTCCGCCGTCCCCATTGTGTGGGCGGCTGGCCGACCCAAGTAGTCGTGATGATCATTTGGTCCGAGGGGCAACGGAACACCTTGGGGGCTTTCGCCACCGGCACTGTCAGGGTGTAATAATCGGAGCTGTTGCCGTAAGTGGTCACGAGCTGATAAGAGCCACCCACGTACGAATTGAGCACGTCATCCCAAGTGACGTCGTGGCCGGAATCCAAACGGACTAATCCCTGAGGAACTTTGTCCGAGTTGTCGCCCATATACATGGTGGTAGCCACCCCAATTTGCTTGAGGTTGTTCACGCATTTGGTGGTCTGAGCTTTAATTTTGGCTTTAGCCAGGGCAGGCAAAAGCATGCCCGCCAGAATGGCAATAATGGCAATGACCACCAGCAGTTCAATTAAGGTAAAGGCCTGCTTTCGAGAGGAGGAATGTGGAGGACGTTTCATGGGGCTTTCGATTTGGGGTTGATTTGCGGGATCGCTATTTATCTACCAGAATGACACGAAAATGCGCTTCATCGATGGCGAATTTTTTACCACCGGGTGGTTTTGGCATTTGAGTGATGTAGCCCGATTTAGCCAATTCATCCATGTTCTTGGGAAAACGCATGTAAACGTTGCGGAATTGGTCCAATGCTATACTCAGATAATTCAATCTGGCTTTCTGATCTTCGTTCAAATCATCAGCCGCCGCTGGAGCTGTCTCCGGTGCTGGTGTCGTGGCTGCTGTCGGAGGTGCTGGAGCGTCGGGAGCAGACGCTGCCTGTTCTGCTGGCGCCGTCGGTTTTGGCTTGGGCTTCGGAGCCGGCATCTTCGTATCCGACTCGTCTGTTTTACCCCCACAGCCAATCAGCAGCCAGGAGCTTAAAACTAACGCTGCGACAACGGAGAGGTTGGGATACCGCAGTAAAAATTTCTTTTCCATGTGTATACTTTTATCGGGAATCTTAGCCGACCCGATTCCCACAAAAATGCTGTTTCCCTTCAACAACCCCAGCTAAATTATAAATTAGACTGCCATTAGTTTAACACTGGTGATGCAATTAAGTGCATAACCTTTTTGGGTGATGGTCAGCTAGATAATTTCTCTCAAAATCATAACAATTATTAATTTTTATTATTTAATAAATTATTTGAAGATTAAGTTATGCTTAAAAAGAAGAAACTCAC
Source organism: Verrucomicrobiota bacterium (assembly GCA_048497895.1). Taxonomy (GTDB): domain Bacteria; phylum Verrucomicrobiota; class Verrucomicrobiia; order Limisphaerales; family JBEHZA01; genus JBEHZA01. The sequence continues at coordinate 2,089 of JBEHZA010000296.1, read as the reverse complement.
TTCCATTGTTCACCCGCGAACGCAGCAGAGTTAAATCACATCCTGCTGGTGATAAACATTAAGAGAAAGAAGCACCTGGTTCAACCAAGCGTTAGAAGACAAACAAGGGCACCGCTTTTTCGACCGTAGCCACTCGAATTTAGATAAGGATATTTTTAATAAATATGTTTGTTTATAAGAATATGCACTTAAAATTCCCCCTCAATTAATTCTATCCTGCGCGATCCCGAAAATAAAAAGGCGATAACCTGATCTTGAACTGCCTTGCGGCATCCATCAACAAAGGTTATCGCCTTTATTTACATCTGCTCTGAAGCAAACGCTCAGTCACCCGTCAGAATCGTCCACATGCCCGACAGAACGGTCACTGTGTTATTGGTGCGTCCCAGCGTTGCTGATGGTGTCAGCAATTCCACGTGGGTATCGGCAAACAAATGGTTGTACGCGTTATTGTGGGAGTTATTGAGCGCTGAAGCAGCCGCGCCATTATACCCGTTGGCGTTTACGATGCTGCAACCCGTCGAAGCGCCCTCATAATTGTCACTCCCGGGACGTTCCGTGATCACAATGGTGTCATCCTGCGAACGGATAATGCCGGAATAAATCCCAGCTTGAGAAGAAGGCCAGACCGTTACCGTGCCATTCGTTCCACTGTCCGCATAGTTCCAGGCGCCCGCCGTAATTCCATCCGGAGAATTGCCGCTCGCTGCCGAGGCCCAGTTCCAGGCCAATCCCGGACCGCACGCATTCAAACTGTTGGGCGGCCAGGAATTACCACCCGCCGGAGCCATGTTATGACGATTCATGGCGTAACTGCGCCGGCCATTCATCGTTCCGTTGCCAGGATGCCACGAGGCATTGATCGGAATCTTGTCCGTCGGGCACATCATCAGTTTTTTGTTTTTGCCCGTCGTCGTCGCCACCGTCAGCGAAGGATAATCTCCCGTCGGCGTCGTGCTTAATACCAGGGTGCCGCCCAGATAACTATCCATCAAATCATCCCAGGTGACGTCCCAGCCATAGTTAAGCCGGATCAAAGAGAAAGGCAGCCGGTCCTTGCTGTCCGATTCATACATGGCCATGGCGACCCCGATTTGTTTGATATTGTTGGTGCATTTGGTCGCCTGAGCTTTGGCCTTGGCCTTGCTTAAAGCCGGCAACAGCATGCCCGCCAGAATAGCGATAATGGCAATGACCACCAATAGCTCAATCAGCGTAAAGGCGTGTCGGCGAGAAGTTGAAGTTGTTTTCATAGTTATTCTTGGAGTTTAAGGACGGCGCGACAGGTTTAACGGATTTGGACTTTCATGGAATCTTCCCCCACTTTGACGAGCACAAAACTCTTCCCTGCCGGAGGTGCTGGCAACCGGGCGGTTAACCCAGCGGTAACCAATTCATCCAGGCTTTTAGGGAAACGCCCACGTTGTACTTTGTATTCGTTCACCAGTTGCGTTAACGCGTCGCTCTCATCAAATTTAAAAGGTGGGGGAGGAGCAGTCGAGGTAGTCGCCGCCGTGCTTTCTGCTGGTTGAGCAGGCACTGGCGCTGGTGGAGGCTCAGCAGCTGATGGATTACTTGGGGCGGCCGCCTCAGTTGTTGCCACCGGTTTGGGCTTCTTAGGTACCACCGGCGCTTTGCTGCCAGCATCTTCTTTTTCTCCACATCCCGTTGCCAATGCCAGCGTCATCGCCGTGGCCAGCACCGTCAGAAATCGCAATGAACTTTTCATCTAACCACTTTCCCCGGAAACAATTAACCCGTCTATCGAAAACCGTTCTTTAAAATAAAAATCAAGTCCGTCATCAATGGCTGCACTTAAATAAGACGTTTATAATTCAGTTTAGTTTCATTATACGATCTGTTTTTTAAGTTTTTCTTAATTTAATTACAAATTTGCTCCCGGCAACTGCCGAATTTTTAAAATCACACCATCCGATAAATAGCTGACCACCAGTTGTTTCGGCTGCCTTTAGGCACAAAAAGGGCGGAGCGTGATACGCTCCGCCCGGTTGAACAAGAATGTAATCGGATTAATCGCCCGTCAGAATCGTCCACATACCCGACAGGATCGTAACTGTATTGTTGGTGC
>JBEHZA010000295.1:0-6640 GCA_048497895.1 Verrucomicrobiota bacterium | reverse complement strand
CTCTTATTCTACCAAAGGCAGCGCCACCCATTCCTCCATCGGCAAGGTTCAAGCTGCCACCGCGCTGGCCACCCAGAAGGCCAAGCAAAAAAATCTCGAAGCGGATTTCGACGGTGAACTGCAAGTGGACGCCGCGCTCATTCCGGAAATCGCCTGCCGCAAAGTCCCGGACAGTCAGGTAGCCGGCCGGGCGAATGTCTTGATTTTCCCTGACCTTAATTCGGGCAACATCGGCAGCAAACTGATTCAACACGTTGCCCGCGCCAATGCCTACGGCCAAATCCTGCTGGGGCTGGACCGTCCGGCAGCGGACGTCTCGCGTGGTTCTAACGCCCACGATATTCTGGGTGTAGCCGCCATCGTTGGTTTGCAATCCATTGATTACGCCACCCTTTACCCGGGCGCTGGTCAAAATCTTCCCGGCGAATAATCGTCCATGAATAACGTCACACCGCGTGTTTTCATTGCCGCGACGCGCCAAAACGACGGCAAGACCACTTCCTCGCTCGGCCTGATGGCCGCCTTGCAGAAGTTTTATCCGCGCATCGGTTACATCAAGCCGGTCGGCCAGCGCTTTGTCGAAATTGAAGAACAAAAAATCGACGAAGACACCGTCCTGATGGATCGCGTTTACCAGTTGAATTGCCCGCTGGTGGACATGAGCCCGATTGCCATTGAACCGGATTTCACCCGCAAATATTTGCAGTCAGCAAATTATGAGGCGTTGGTTAAACGGATTCAAAAGGCCTTCGACCGCGTGGCGTGGGAAAAAGAATTCGTGCTCTGCGAAGGTTCCGGTCATGCCGGAGTCGGTTCCGTATTCGATCTTTCCAATGCCCGCGTGGCCAAAGTGTTGGGAGCAAAAGTCGTCATCGTTTCCCGGGGCGGCATCGGCAAGCCGATTGATGAAGTCGCGCTGAACCAGGCGCTTTTTGAAAAGGAAGGCGTGGAGATCATCGGCGTCATCCTCAACAAAGTGCTCTACAACAAATTGGACTACGTGGCGGACTTCGCCCGGAAGGGCCTCAAGCGGCACGGTCTAGAACTGCTGGGCGTCATCCCTCATCAGCCCATTCTTTCCCGGCCCTCAATGCAACTGCTGCAAGAGGAACTGGGCGCTGAATCGTTAAATGCCTCCGCCAGAATTCATAATCTCGTGGATGACGTCGTGGTCGGCGCGATGGGCGTGCATAACGCTATGCGTTTCTTCAAACCCGGCGTGTTGATTATCACTCCCGGTGACCGGGAGGATATTATCCTGGCCGTCGCTGCTTCCCTCGCGCAAGAAGATGGCCGAAAGCTGGCCGGTATCATTCTCACCGGCGATTTGCGCCCCACCGAAGGCGTCTTGAAAATCATCCGGGAAATGCCCTTCCCCGTGCTCCTGTCCAAGTTTGACAGCTATGAAGTCGCCTCTCAAGTCCATGACCTGACAGTAAAGACGCGCCCGAGTGATACAGAAAAAATTTCATTGATTCGCGATCTGATTGCCAAACACGTTGACGTCGAAAAAATCCTTGCCGCACTGTAAACATGGCCTCTCCTCTCCCGCTTAATCCTGTCCTGGAACGTTTGCCCGTTTATCAACCGGGCCGGCCCATTGAAGAAGTGGCCCGCGAACTCGGCCTGCCTGCGGATGAAATCATCAAGCTGGCTTCCAACGAAAACCCCTTCGGCCCCTCGCCGCTCGCGCTAAAGGCAATGGAGAAAACGTTGCCACAGCTTCATCTTTATCCGGACGGAAACGCTTTTTATCTGCGCAAAAAGCTCGCGCAACAATTCGACCTCGAACCCGGCCATTTGATTTTCGGCAACGGTTCCAACGAAATTATCGAATTTGTCGGCCACGCTTTGCTTGAACCGGGCACCAATGTCGTCGTGTCTCAATACAGCTTTGCCATTTATCCCATTATGGCGCGGTTATTCGGAGCCGACGTCATTACCGTGCCGGCGAAGGATCACGGTCACGACATCTCCGCGATGATCAAGGCGATCACTCCGCAGACGCGCATCGTCTTCGTCGCCACCCCGAATAATCCAACCGGCACCTTATCCTCTGCGGCCGACATCGTGCGCATCGTCAATGAAGCGCCGCCCCACGTGCTGGTGGTGATGGATGAAGCGTATATTGAGTTTCTAAAAGATCCGGTGGATCTCGTGCCATTAATCCGCCGCGGTGATTTCCCGAATCTGCTGTTGATGCGGACCTTCTCGAAGATTTACGGCCTTGCCGGCTTGCGCATTGGTTATGGGATCGGCCCGAAAGAATTGATTGCCGCGCTGGAGAAAATCCGCCAGCCCTTCAACGTCAACGCGCTGGCTCAAGCCGCCGCCATGGCCGCGTTGGATGACCGCGAACACGTTCAACGGACGCGGCAGAATAACGAAGCCGGACTGGATTTTTTCACCCTTTCCTTCCGGCGCTTGAATCTCGAATACATTCCGTCCGCAGCCAATTTCATTCTGATCCGCGTGGGCGAAGGCCAGCGGGTATTCAATGAAATGCAGAAACGCGGCATCATCACCCGGCCTATGGGTGGCTACCAATTGCCTGAGTGGTTGCGCATTTCGCTCGGCACGGCGGCAGAAAACTCCCGCTGTCTGGCCGCTTTGAAAGATGTTTTGAATCTGAAGTAAGTCCGGTCGAACAGGTGGCCGCAGCTTTCCCGGTAGGAATCGACCGTAAGATTGCTATTGAAAGCCGCGCAAAAGAGCATACTTATTGGCTGATTGAATGAGGCCGCGACCTTGCTGTTCCACTGGAACGAGCAGTGGCCGGGAAGCTCGTTCGAGTTTAAGTAATTAATGTGAAACTGACCGACCTGCGGGGCATCCTGCAATACATCCCTCGTTTTCGGGAAAAGATTTTCGTCATCAGCATCGATGGCGGGATCGTCACCGATGAGAATTTCGCCAACATCCTGCTGGACGTGGCTGTGCTGCGTTCGCTGAATATCCGCGTCGTACTGGTGCATGGCGCTGCCGCACAAATTCAAACGCTGGCCGATCAGCAACGGGTGACCGCCTCCGATCTCGACGGCGCCGGCATCACCGACGCCGAAACCCTGAAGCTCGCGTTGACTGCCGCCAACCGGCTGACGCATGAAATTCTCGAAGGCCTTTCCGCCAACGATCTCCGCGCTGCCTGCACCAATGCCATCATCGCCCATCCCAAAGGGATCATTAATGGCGTCGATCACCAGTTGACCGGCAAAGTCGAACGCGTGGATGTCCCCTTGCTGCAAACTCTGATTAACGAAGGGATTATCCCCGTGGTGCCACCCCTCGGTTTCGATGGTGACGGCAAAACGTATCGGGTAAATTCGGACGCCGTGGCGTTGGCCGTCGCGGAAGCGCTCAAGGCAACCAAGTTAATTTTCATCACCACTTACGACGGTCTGTTCAACAATGGACACATCGTCCGGCAAATGCTGGCCAGCGATCTGGACGCCTTGCTGGAAAAGCAAAAGCAGGAGATCCCGCCGGAACAACTTTCCAAGGCCATCCACTCCTCACTGGCTTGCCGGTCGGGCGTGCAGCGTGTGCATATTATTAATGGCCGCGTGGATGAAGGGTTGCTCGCGGAAGTCTTCTCCAATGAAGGCATCGGCACGCTAATCTACGCCAACGAATATCAGCAAATCCGGCGGGCAATGAAAAAGGATACCCGCAGCATTCTGTCGTTGACGAAAAATTCGATGGCCAGTGCAGAGTTGATGAAACGTTCGCGCGTCGTCATTGAAAAACAGATTGGCGATTATTACTTGTTCGAAATTGATAAGAACCCGGTGGCCTGTGTGGCCTTGCACGTGTATCCGGAGTGCAATAAGGGCGAACTCGCGTTTTTGTTCGTCAGCCCATCGCACGAGAATCAAGGCATTGGCCGGAAACTCATTCAATTTGTGGAAACCAAGGCACGCGAGCTGGGCTTGAGCGAGTTGATCACCTTGTCCACGCAGGCATTTACCTATTTTCAGTCCAAAGGCGGGTTTACCGAAGGCACTCCCAATGACTTGCCGGCTTCCCGGCGGGAACGTTACGAGCAAAGCGGCCGCAATTCAAAAGTGCTCGTTAAAAACCTGACTCAAACCAAAGAAGCCAGCGATAAAATGCTGCGCGTCGGTTAATCTGCCTGCGTGGTGACCACTCTTCATCGGCCCGTTTTTCGCGGAGCAGCCACGCCGCGTCCGGACGTTTATACGTTGCCCACGGAGTTAATTTGCGCGTGCCGCCAGCAAGCCGTTCCTCCCACCCGCTATGTCTTGATCGCGCAGTTGAACACGCAAACCATGTGGTTGCTGGAGAAACAGACGCCACTCCAAAGCGCCGGACAATTCCCTCCGTACGCACTTTTGAAGCGCTTCGTCATCTCCTCCTCGCGCTTCGGCATCGGCCAGATTTCCGGTAGCCAGCAAACTCCGCTGGGACTTCATCGCATCGCAGAAAAAATCGGCGCCGGCTGGCCCGTGGGAGCCGCGTTCACCAGCCGCCAGTTTACTGGTTACACCTGGCAGGGAAAACCGGGAGCGACCATCGCCCACCGCATCCTCTGGCTCGAAGGCCTGGAACCTGGTCACAACCGCGGGGGCAATGTCGATACTCATGCCCGCTACGTGTACATCCATGGTCTGGGCGATGAACCGACTCTCGGCCGGCCAGCTTCGCACGGCTGCCTGCACCTCGCCGCCGCCGATCTCCTGCCCCTCTTCGATCTCGTCCCCAGTGGCACCCTGGTCTGGATTACAGCAGATTAATTACGGATGCCCCGAATTCAAACGGGTGAAAACAATTCGGGATTCGTTCGGCTTCAATTTCCCAAACATTTTACGGCGGAAACCCAAACGCCAATTTCACCGCCTTATATTCCGGATGCACCTCTCCTTTCGCCGTGCGAATGATCAATGGCGGCTCCGTCCACGTTTGATCGCGCATTGACGGCGGCAAATGATCCGCCCGCGTCATCACAAATAATCCCAGCAATGGCGGCTCCCCTTCGCGCAATACCACTGGACGCCAGCGCACAATCGTCAACCCTGCCCCCTTTTCTGCCGCCTTTACCCGCTCGTGCTGCCCCTCCGGGTTCACCGGAAACACACATGCAAATATTCCGCCCCATTCTAAATGTTCGCTCGCCACCTGCGCATAATCCGCCACCGTCCCACGAGCCTCGAAACGACACGCAATCTTTTGCGGATGATCCCCATGTACCCCCGCATCCAACGGAAAATAAGGTGGACTCCCCAGGATCAGATCAAACTTTTCCTCGACCCCCAACGCCACTGGCTCCCGGAAATCGCCCTGCCGGATTTCGTACCGCTCCGTTAAGCCATTATAAATCGCCGACTTTCGTGCCAGCCTAATGCTCTCCTCCTGCGCCTCCACCGTGACGAACCGCGCCCCCGGCAAACGCCACGCCGCGATCATCCCCACCGACCCAATCCCGCTCCCCAAATCCAATACCGTTCGCGCCGTCGGACACCACGACGTCCCATAAAACGCCGTCAGCACATCATCTGTGGAAAACCGATGCCCCCGCAGCAATTGAAACAACCGGAAATGCCCGCTGATCGCATCCAGCGACTCCCCCTCCTCCACCGTCACCAATTCATTCAGACCACCCGGTGCCAACGGCCCCGGCTTGGCCCAACCTTTAAAAAAACGTTTATTATCCGACTCATCAACAGACATGCCCCGACCCTATTCGCCCCCCAAACTACCGTCCAGCCCGGACTCACCGGACAGCGACCGTCCCCGGTCGCAGCAATGTGAAATAGACTAAACGCGACCGCCCATCTCAAAACGCCCGCCAACGAGAAAATAATAAAATGTGACAGAGGCAAAGTTTGCGCCTGACTATTACGCAAACGGTGCCCAAGACCCTGGGCGCGGTCAGCTTTTCAGCCTCTGGTGTCCCTTTCGGGATGTCCTTCCCCTCTGTCACAAATCAAGTAAACAAAACTGGCTCCCATAATCTCAAAGCTATCTTCATGCCTAACGTTCAGCTAAGGCGCACGGGACCACAGTGGTGACCCGCGAAGCGGAACTGGAGACGCCAACCCACATCGCCCGTAGCGATTTGTTGAACATCATCTCTGAGCCATGTCACGCCCGGTTATTCTCCACGAGGGTGGCAATCTGCACGAACTCGACGCTAGGGCGCACACCGTAGAGACCGGTCACCCGCTCGAGTAACTGGTCAGTGAAGAACGCTTTAGCCGCGTCCTCTGAATCCCATATGTAGAAGTTCGTGGCTTCGCGCTTTCCTGAATTCAGCGTGAAGGCCTTTGAGCGCAGCCCCGGCATTCCTTCAAACCTTACGCGTGCCGTTTCAGCAATCTTCCGCACAGCCTGCTCGTCGAAATTGTCACCGTAGCGAAACGTAACAAATACACCGATCATGTCGCACTCCTTTCTATGTAGTTATTAAGGTCGCCACGGCATTGTGACGACGCCCAACAATGGTTAAGCCAAACCCATGTCTGTCTTAATTCAGATTCAAGAATGGAACCAATCCCCCGCATAGGACTGGAATAGCTTACTTGTATTTCGGAGGCAAGGCGACAATTTGCCTGGTATGGGCCGATTTGGTGAGATTCTTGACGGACAGCGACCGTCCCCGGTCGCAGCAAGGTGGCATACG
>JBEHZA010000294.1:0-6675 GCA_048497895.1 Verrucomicrobiota bacterium | reverse complement strand
GGCGGCGGAGTTCTTCAGGATGCGCGCGACCAGCCCTTGATAGGATTTGGCGCTGGCAGCAAAGGCGCGATTGAACCAGCCGAAGAAGCCGCGTTTTTCGTGATGATGACCTTTTTCCACCGGCAGCAACAGACTGGCACACAAGGCTGGGGTGAGCGACATGGCGAGCAGGACGGAGAACAACATGGACGACACCAGCGAGAGCGAGAATTGACGATAGATCGCTCCCACGGACCCGCCGAAGAACGCCATCGGAATGAATACAGCGGTGAGCACCAGCGTAATGCCAATGAGTGCCCCGGTGATCTGGCTCATGGCCTTGCGGGTGGCATCGCGCGGGGAAAGCCCTTCCTCACTCATGATGCGTTCGACGTTTTCCACGACCACGATGGCGTCATCCACCAGAATGCCGATGGCCAGCACCATGCCGAACATGGTCAGCACGTTAATGGAAAAACCGAGGGCATACATGGTGGCGAAAGTGCCGAGCAGAGCCACGGGAACCACGATAGTGGGAATTAACGTGGTCCGGATATTTTGCAGAAATAAATACATGACCAGGAAGACCAGGAAAATGGCCTCCACGAGGGTCTTGATCACTTCTTCAATGGAAATTTGAATGAAAGAGGAGCTGTCGTACGGGTAATCAATGCGCAAGCCGGGCGGGAAATATTTCGCGAGTTCAGCGACTTCTTTGCGGACGGCTTCAGCGGTGGCGAGCGCATTCGCGGTAGGCGTGAGTTTGATGGCCACGGCGGCGGAAGGGCGACCATCCACGCGAGCCTGTGAAGTATAATCCTGACCGCCGAAAACCACGGTGGCGACATCATGCAGCCGCACGCGGGAGCCATCGGCATTTACGCGCAACAGAATATTACCGAACTCTTCGGGAGAGCGTAGCGTGCTCTGGCCTTGTAGCGTGATGTTCAATTGCTGGCCCGGGATGGCGGGGCGGCCACCGAGTTGACCGACGGGGACTTGAACATTTTGCGCCTGAATGGCGTTGATGATGTCGTTGGCGGTGAGGTTATAGCTGTTGAGCTTGTCCGGATTCATCCAGATGCGCATGGCATACTGGGTGCCGAACAAATTGGCTTCGCCGACGCCGGTGACGCGACGCACGGGATCGAGAACGTTTGCGGCCAAGTAATTGCCCAGTGCGATTTCATCCATGCTCCCATTCGTCGAGGAGAGAGTGAAGAACAGCAGGTAATTGCGCGTGGCTTTGGCCACGGTGACACCTTGTTGCTGGACTGTCTGCGGCAGACTGGGCATGGCCAGTTGCAGTTTATTCTGCACCTGCACCTGCGCGATGTCGGGATTGATGCCGGGCTGGAAATAGAGGGTGATGGTGGATTGTCCGGACGATTCGCTGCTCGACGACATATAGAGCAAGCCGTCGATGCCGTTCAATTGCTGCTCAATGACGGACGTCACAGTGTCCTGCAAAGTCTCTGCGGAGGCGCCCGCGTAAATGGCGGTGACAGAGACTGAGGGTGGGGCAATGCTCGGGTATTGGGCGACGGGCAGCTTGGTCATCGCCACGCCACCCAGCAGCATGATGAGAAAAGAGACTACCCAGGCAAAAACGGGGCGATCGATAAAAAATCTGGCCATGCGGTAAACTCCTTTTAATTTCCGGGGGCTTGAGCGGGCGCGTTAGTGGCGGCGTTACCGGCGGGCACTGGATTGACCACAGCTCCGGGCGCGGCTTTTTGCAAACCTTCGACAATGACCCGGTCACCGGCCTTCAATCCGCTGGTGACTACCCATTTGTCGCCGACCGCAGCATCCGTAGTCACCGTGCGTAATTCCACTTTGTTATCTGGTCCTACTACCAGGGCAGTGGCGGTGCCATTGGCGCCGCGCGCGACCGCGCGTTGCGGAACGGTAGTGGCCTGATTTACGACGGCTTGTTCCAAACGGCCGCGGGCGAACATGCCGGGCAGGAGCAGACGCTCAGGATTGGGGAATTCCGCGCGGACAGTCACCATGCCCGTCGTTTGATCCACGGTAATATCCGAGAATAATAATTTACCGGGATATTGATAGGTGGAGCCGTCTTCCAGCAGCAGCGTTACTTTCGCTGCGCCGGGCGCCAGACTTTTCAATTTGCCGCTGTCGAGCGCGCGGCGTAACCGCAGAATGTCCGCGCTGGACTGCGTGAAGTCGAAGTAGATAGGGTCGAGCTGCTGGATGGTGGCCAGTTCCGTGGCTTCGCCCTGGCCGACGAGTGCGCCTTCGGTAGTTTTAGCGCGGCCAATCCGTCCAGAGATCGGCGCGGTCACAGTCGCATAGCCTAAATTAAGTGACGCGGTTTCCAACGCCGCTTTGGCGGCGAGAATCTCGGCCTGATTTTGCAGCACCGTGGTGGTGGCGTCATCGTAATCCTGTTTGCTCACGGCATTGAATTCGACGAGCGTTTTGTAACGATCCACCTTGGTCTGGGTTTGCTTCAAATTGGCTTCCGCTTTGGCCAGTGCGGCTTTGGCACTGTTGTAACTGGCCTGGAGCGGGGCCGGGTCGATCTGAAATAAAAGGTCACCCGCTTTCACGTCTGAACCTTCCTCGAAAGTCCGTTTGAGCAACAGACCGGGAACACGGGCGCGCACCATGGCAATCCGGACGGCATCGAAACGGCCGGGCAATTCGATTGTCATCGTGACTGGCTCGGCACTGACGGTGGCGACGGTGACTTCCGCGGGCGGCATGGCTGGCATCGCCGGTTGCTGCGGCTCTTTGGAACAGCCGGCAAAGGCGAGCCAGGCAACGAGCGCGGCGGCAGGGACCAAACGTGACCGGGTGTGACCGGAATTAGGCTGGGCGGCTTCTGATTTCGACATAAAATTCTCAGACCACATACACTGATTTAAAATCTGTAGGATTCATCATCGACTCATCGTCCGGTTTTGGACAGTTGATGAGTCGGCCCGCATTTCTCCCCTGATGCGCAATATCAACAACGCACTTCCCGCAGCGAGACTGGTTTTTTCCTGGCGATAAATACATGGCTCAATTCGCAGGAAAATCAAATTATTCCGGAACCGTCGCGCGCAAACCGGCGGCGGTAAAAGCAATTAGCCGTTGCACGAGTCCTTCGGCATCCAGATGTTTCCGCAATTTAACCGGCATTGAATCCGCCTGACCGCATTTCAGGAGCGAGAAATGCAGGGCACCGATCAGGAAAGTAATGCGCCAGAATAATTCTTCCGCGTCCAGACTGGGAATCGCGCGCAAAAAGGCGGCATCAAACCGGCGAATCAATTCTTCAAAGTGAGCACGGATCAACGGTTCAATTTCGGGCGTCGGCTCACTCAGGCAACGGCCGGTGAGGCGCAGGAACGATTCTTTCCCGTGGTGAGCGTCAAAACCTTCTTCCACCGCCGGGCGGATCATGGCTTCGAGAATCAGTTCAAGCTTGGGCGGTTTATTGCCCGCGGATCGCTCCACTTCATTAAGCAATGCGAGACGGCGCTGATTTAGTGGAGCCAAGCGGCGGATGAGCACTGCTGCAATGAGGCCATGCTTGGTGCCAAAGTGATAATTGATGGCGGCCAGGTTTACGCCCGCGGCCCGGGTAATTTCCCGCATGGAAGCTCCCTGAATGCCATGCTCCGCAAATAAACGTTCCGCGGCATCGAGCACCTTTTCCTTGGTCTCAGCCGGGAGCGCTTCTGCGGGGGCAGAATGGGCTGCTTCACTTTTCATGATTCAAACGTTCGTATGAAACATACGTATGAATTTTGCATTCGTCAAGGACGCAGCCGGCTGGCATGGAAAAAGTTTGAATCGGACTGGGTTTAGGAACTACTTTGAGCCATCAAATCCAGCATGAAAATTCCAACGTGTCTTTGTCTCTTCAGCGTATTGACAACAGCTTGGGCAGTAGAGCCGACAGTTCCGCGTTTCCGGGAAGTCGTTGTCGACAGCAAGGTGGAGATCGGCTACGGCGTGGTCGTGGCTGACGTGGATGGCGATAAACAGCCGGATCTGGTGCTGGCGGATAAGAATTTGATTGTTTGGTACAAGAATCCCGGCTGGGAAAAATATGTCGTGGCGGAAAAGTTAACGGAATTGGATCACGTCTGCATTGCGGCAAAAGATATCAATGGGGATGGCAAAGCGGAGCTGGCTGCCGGAGCAGGTTGGAAACCGAGTGATACTGAAAATAGCGGGAGCGTGCATTATTTGCTGCCACCGGGAAACCGGACGGAGCGTTGGAAGCCGGTCACGCTGCCGCATGAGCCAACGGTGCATCGCATGCACTGGGTGAAGAATGCCGCGGGCAAATATGATCTGGTGGTGCTGCCGTTGCATGGACGCGGGAATAAAAATGGGGAAGGCGCGGGAGTGAAGATGCTCGCGTATCACATGCCTGATGATCCCACAAAACCGTGGACCACGGAGGTGATCGATGACACGTTGCATCTGACGCATAATTTCGAGCCGGTGCAGTGGGAGCAGGGGCCGGCTCAACAATTGCTGGTGGCGGGCAAAGAGGGCGTTTTCCTTTATCAACCGGCGGCTGGAAAATGGCAGCGGACTCAATTGGTGGGCAATGAAGGCGGGGCCAAAGATTTTATGGGAGCAGGGGAAGTTCGGTGGGGCAAATTACCGGGTGGGAAACGTTTTCTCGCGACGGTGGAGCCGATGCACGGGAATCAAGTGGTGATTTATACGCCGCCAGTGGCGGGCAGCGGCAAACAATTCTGGACGCGCAACGTGCTGGACGACTCATTGATTGACGGTCACGCGGTAGCCTGCGGAGATTTACTGGGAGTGGGCTCCGATCAAGTGGTGATTGGCTGGCGAGGACGCAAAGCCGGGGACAAGGTGGGCATCAAGCTATTCGTGCCGGTTGACGTAGAAGGAAGGCTGTGGAAACAGTCCTTGATTGATGATAACACCATGGCCTGCGAGGATTTGCGGCTCGCGGATTTAAACGGGGATGGCAAGCTGGACATCGTGGCTGCGGGCCGGAGCACCCACAATTTGAAGATCTATCTGAATCAGGGGCCGTAGGCGGCTTGGTTCGCTTGACTTACGGGAAAAACCACTCGAGTTTTGGCCCGAACGTTTCTGTTTAGCGGTGACGAATTTCAAAACTTTTTTCAAAATACTACAGAGTAAAAAACAAAAAGGGCGCAGTTTGTAAACTGCGCCCGATGGAAGTTATTTTAATCTCAGTCCGTAGGATTCAGGGTCCACATACCGGTCTGAAGCGTTTTGCTGTTATTGGTTTTGGCCAGAGTTAAAAATGGCGACATGTATTCCACGTGTCCGTCCACGAATAAGTAGTTATACATGGAGTTGTGGAAGGTGGTTTCTGGTGAATAGGTGTAAGTGCCAGTGGTATTATCGGTGACAGTGCCGGTGGCGTATTGATTATTGGCCACGCTGCAGTAGGCTACGTCGTTATGTCCCGCGATGTTGTTTTCGCGAATATCTTCCGTCACCATAATCGTTCCCGCTGCATCTTGAGCAGCTGAAACCTGGATGGCGATTTGGTTCACGGCATTCAGGCCAAAGGGAGCAGGGCCTGTATTCAGTTTAGCGGGGTCGTCCAAGGTGTTCCACCAGGGAGCGGCAGTGGTCACCGGAGTGCTGATCATATTCCAATTTAAACCAATGCCGGTGGTGTTTAACGGATTGGGAGGCCAATCCACGGCAAGTACTGGAGTGCGGCCCAGATTCCAGACCCCCATGTTATGTTGGGGCATGGAGTAACTGCGGCGGCCTGCATTTGGAGCCCAACCGACATTGGGAACTTTATCAGAAGGGCATTGGAGTAATTTAGGAACTTTGGCTTTCGCTGGAGCGCAAGTGGCAAAATCACCGCTAGCATAGTTGCCGGCCAAGTAGCCGTTTAACAAATCATCCCAAGTCCAATCGGTACCGCCCCCTGTGTAACGAATAGTAGCATAGGGCACTTTTTCCCGGTTATCGCCGGTGTACATGTTCATGGCCAAACCAATTTGTTTGAGGCTGTTCAAACATTTCGTGGTTTGCGCCTTCATTTTCGCTTTGGCCAAAGCTGGCAACAGCATGCCAGCCAGAATGGCGATGATGGCAATGACCACCAGGAGTTCAATCAAAGTGAAAGCACTCCGCAGTGATTGTGGAACGACAGGTTTGTTGGGTTGCGCGTTATTCATGGGCATATGCAGTTTCCTAATTACGCACGAATCAGCAGGTTATTTTTTTTCGAGGGTGACATTGAGCCGGTTATCCCAGACGTATTTTTTCCCCGGCGGTGCAACGGGAACCGAGGGGAGATATTTTTCATCGACTAATTTCTGGAAATCTTTTTCGGTAACTTTTTGAGGAGGGATCATGTGCCCAGCGACATAGCGTTGCAAAGCCATGCTGATCATTTCCGGAGTTACTGGTTCGTTGCTGACCGGAGCGGCACCGTCGGTGGGAGCAGATGAAACCGCTGGTGCGGTTGTTCCCTCTGGCGGAGCTGGGGGTTGAGTCGGCGTTGCGGCGCCATCAGTTGCTTCTGGGGCGGCGGCTTTTTTAACGGGCCGCTGGACGGCAACCGGTTCCTTTTCTTCCTTGTTACCGCACCCGGCAAGTAAAAAGACGGACACACAGACAAATAAGAACGGGGTTTTCGACAGATAGCTCATAAACATGGATCATTTCTACACGCTGACACCTCATCC
This sequence comes from Verrucomicrobiota bacterium, assembly GCA_048497895.1. GTDB lineage: Bacteria > Verrucomicrobiota > Verrucomicrobiia > Limisphaerales > JBEHZA01 > JBEHZA01. The sequence goes on along the minus strand of JBEHZA010000294.1, from coordinate 7 downwards.
GGGCGTC
>JBEHZA010000293.1:0-6702 GCA_048497895.1 Verrucomicrobiota bacterium | reverse complement strand
TAAAATCCTTGCGATAGATTTGGGGGGAAGTTTTCTTCCCGAAATATTAATCAGGTCGCTGGCGCGGCCGCGCAGGTAAACCTGACCTTCGATGAGTTCCGCGAGGTCGCTGGTTTCAAAGCGGCCATGGCCGAGGCGTGAATCGGGGATGGGCCAATAGCCTTCGGCGACGGAGGGGCCGCGGACTTCGAGACAGCCGGAATCCGCAAGCGCGAGCGTAAGGCCGGTCATGGGACTGCCGGCGAGAGCGGCATCGGTGCGCGGTTCGAGCGAGCGATCGTAGGCGATGCCACCGCATTCGCTGGAGCCGTAAAAGTTATGCACTTTGATTGCGCTGTTGGCGAAGATGGTTTGCTCCAAGGCGAGCGGGAGAGGGGCTCCAGCAGAGATGGCGAGGCGGACATTGGCGGGCAGGGCGTGAGCTTCGTGCCAGGTGCGCCAGAGGACGGGGACGGCGGGCAGGGTGATGGCTTCATGGTGGCGGGTGGCGCGTTCCAGAGCGGCAGGCAAGGGGGAATCGAGTAGGGTGAGCGGAATGCCATGCAGCAGGAGCGGGAGTACGAGGTTGGAAAAGCCGTAGGAGTGAGCGAGGGAAATGACTCCGACGTTAGGCCAATGCGGTCGCAAGCCCATGGTGGTGACGATCTGAGAGGCGTCGGCGGCCAGTTGTTCCGCAGCAAAGGCAATTAACCGGGAGGAACCGGTGGTGGCGGAGGTGAGTTTGAGATGGGCGCAGTTGGCCGGAAGCGAGGCCAACGGGGGCGGTTCCTGTCCGTGGTCGAGCGGGCAGCAGATTTTCCCATGCCGCCAGGCGCGGAGGACGGCGAGAATAAATTCGACGCTGTGGCCTTGCGGGAAGATTACAGGATCGGTTGAAGCAGGGGTCGTTTCAGCGGAGTGTTGTAACTGGGCAAAGGTCCAATATCGGCCGGTGGCGGCTTCCCGCAACGCGGTTTCGCGGGCGTAACGGTGGGCGGTTTGCAGCCAGCGCTCGTAAAGCATTTGCCAGTTAGCTACTGTAAGACTACGTTAGACTGCAAGCATGATGTTTCGCTTAACGGTTGTTTGTTGCGTGATGATTTGGTTGAGCGGTTGCTCGACGACTCCTCATCATGTTCCGGCCACGCGGGCGTTTAACTTTCAATCAGACACGTTTGCTTTTGCGAACGAGCTTAAGCGCGTGTATCACGTGGATCCGATTACCGGCACGCAAACTTCCACGCGTCAGATCCCCCCGGCGGAGTATAGTCTGCACTGCTTTGTGGTGGCCCGAACGGCGCGTCAGTTTTTTGATCACGCCCGGTTTGACCCGAAATTACCCTTGGCGGATGAGACGACTTATCATCACTTGATTCAGCAGGTCTTGCAGCGCAGTTTGCGGCAGGAGAGCGCGGAGGCGGACAAGATCGTTATTCCTGGATATGCCAACCTGCGGGATTTCAGCCGGACGAATGAGTATCTGCTGAAGCATGATTGCGGCGGGGCGTGGCAGAGTTATGTGCAGCGCGGCCATTGGCGAATGGTGTTCCCGTTCAGCACGCGAAATCAGAAAAAGATGGCGGAGCAGATGCTGGCAGAGATGCAGTTGAAGCGCCCCTTGATTGTGCATGTGGTGCGTTTCCCGCAATTAACCATCAATCATGCGATGATGTTGTTTAAGGCGACGGAGACGGAGTCGGAAATCATCTTCGATACGTATGATCCGAATGATGCGCAGCAGCCGACGACGCTGGTGTTTCATCGGTACACGGGGCGATTCGAACTGCCAGTGAACCGGTATTTTCACGGGGGCCGGGTGGATGTGTATGAGATTTACCGGAATGCCTTTTACTGACGCCGGACGGCGCGAAAGCGGGCGCGGGTTTGCAGCCACCAGCGGAACCAACGCACGGAGTCGCGGCAGGGATGGATTTTGCTTTGCTCCGATTTGTAGATGACCTGAATCGGAACAAAATCAACTTTAAAGCCGCTCACAAGCATGGAGGTCAGCAGTTCGGATTCCATTTCAAAGTGCGAGGTTTGAAGGGAAACTTTCTGCCACGCGGCCAATCGCATTAATCGGAACCCGCATTGTGTATCAGGCAAAGGCTGGCCGGCCAGGGCGGAGATGCGGGCGCTCATCCAGCGGTTGACGAAGCGGCGAAGCGGCGGGATGGCGGCGGGTTGCGTCAGGCGATTGCCGATGACCAGATCCACGGAGTCAGATTGGGCGCAGGCGAGGAAATGGGGGATATCGGTGGGCGCGTGTTGGCCATCGCCATCCATGGAGAGCACCCAAGTGAAGTTCAGGGCGAGGGCTTTTTGCCAGCCGGTTTGCAGGCTGGCGCCTTTGCCGAGGGTGTGGGGATGGCGGATGACGAGAGCTCCGGCAGCAGTGGCCAGAGCGGCCGTTTGATCGTGAGAGCCGTCATCGATGACGATAATCGTCGGGAGATGCGCCCGCGCAGATTGAATGAGGGATGCAATTGTTGCTGCCTCATTCAGACATGGAATAACGAGCGCGCATGATTTCGGCCAATCCATGAGCACAGGTTATGTCAAAGCGGCTTAAGGCCAAAGGAAATAGATTTTTTCTATCAGGTGCGTTTGGCATGGGGTGTTCTCCCCGTGGGTAAAACAGATAAAATGTTTGCGCTGGGCGAGGGTCCCGCTTTTACTTAAGGGGTGTGACTGAAGGACGCTTTTTTCCAGATGCAGAGATGTTGAATGCGCGGGGCGCGGTTCAAGCCAGTTGGCATGAACAAGCGGCGACGCGTTCGGCAGAGCGGTTTGGCGGGAAAGTGTTTGTGCGGGCGGTGGTGGAGGTATCGAACTTTTGCCGGGAGAATTGCGATTATTGCGGGATGCGCCGGGATAACAAAGAGCTGGCCCGCTTTCGCGCGCGTTACGAGCAATTGGCGGATTTATTGCTGAAGCATACGCCGCCGAGTGTGACGGACATCAATATTCAAGCAGGAGAAGACCCAGTGGTGGTGCGCGAGGTGGTGATTCCCCTGATCAAACTGTTGCGCCGGGAAACGCCTTTGGGAATCAGCGTATGTCTCGGGACGTTGTCGCCGGGATTGTATCGTGAGCTGCAAGAGGCGGGCGCGAGCATTTATATTATAAAATTTGAAATCGGAGTGCCGGAACATTACGCCCGCAACCATGCGCCGGGAAATTTTAATGAACGAATTGCGGCGATTCGGCATTTGGCCGCTCAAGGGTGGAAAGTAAGTTCCGGTTTTATTGCGGGATTGCCGGAGGAGACGATGCCGGATGTGCTGGCGAATTTTGAATTGGCCGCGCAGTTGCCGTTGGCGGGTTGCAGTGTGAGTCCGTTTATTCCCGGAGAAGCTACGCCGCTGGCAGATGCGCCGGTGGCGGATATCGAAGTCGTGTTGAATGCTATGGCGGCGTTGCGGTTGATGCGTCCGGAGTGGGTAATTCCGGCCGTGAGCGCGCTAAATTTGACGAAAGGTCAGGATGGTTACCGGCGCGGTTTGCGTACGGGGGCTAATCTGGTGACCATCAATATGACGCCATCCGGTCTGCGGGAAGATTATCTGCTCTACAAACGGGAGCGGTTCATCATGACGGAAGAACGGATTTTAAAGGCGATTTCGGCGGAGGGATTGACGCCATCGAAAACCGGATTGGCCGAGCACTATCGCGGGCTGAAGACAGAGGTGGTGTCTGCCTCGTCCGTGTGAGTGAAGGCGACGCGGTCAGGTCACCGCAAAGTCGCCCGTAATAAATGGCTTGAAGCCGGATCAGCAGAGATTAGTTCCCGTCCACGCGTTCCGGATGGACTTCCAACTTCATCACTTTGCCATCATCAGCAGAGAGGACTATGTCACCGATTCCTACAGGAGTGTTCGGCTTGGAGAGCTTCGCGGCCCAGAGTTTAACTTTCCAGACGGGAATGCCTTCACTTTCTTCGAGTGTCAACTGGGTGGCTTTCAGTGTGAGGTTGGCCAGGACGGGTTCCTTGGTGGCGATTTCGACAGCTTTGCCAGAATCAATCTTCAATAGCTTTTCATTCAAGGGATCGTGACTGCCGACATGAAGCGGGCGTTTGACAGCCATCATTTTTCCGCCGCCAAATTTGACTTCCACGCACTTGAAAGTCGCGGTGGGGTCATTGTAAACGACGTACCAGATTGTGGGAGTGAGGCTGCCGACAGATTTATCGGAACGGATTTGCACTACCTTATCTTTGGCTTGTTCGCCGATATAGCGGTTGCCTTCTTTAGCGAGATCAAAAGCGGTAGATTCACCGGCGTTTGCCGAGGTGATTCGCAAAATTCCCAGGAGCAGACAAACACTGAGTGCCCATCCCTGACCGATAGAGTATTGTTTCCGTTTCATGCCTAAGCCCTTTTTGGCAGGAAGTGGGCCGAAAGCAATACGGAAAATACCCCAGTTGACGGGTGAGGCGTGGATTAATTATGTTGCGCCAGCCAGTGAGCTGAGTTTACGAAGTTCTAATCAAGTGTTGTTTCCGTTTGCCAATCGCGTTCCTGTTCCGCGCCGTGTCGTTGTGACCGGCGTGGGGGTGGTTACGGCACTCGGGCTTGGCTGGCAGAAAAATGCGGAAGGTTTTCGCGCCGGACGAACGGCTTTTGGGCCGGTAACAGTATTCGATGCCGCGCAGCAGCGCGTTAAATCAGCGGCACAGGTAAATTTGCCGCCGGACTGGCCATCGCCCCGGCTGACGCAACGTCAACGTGCCCGGCTGGATCGCGCGTCACAATTATTGATTTTAGCGGGACAAGAGGCGTGGGCGCAATGTGGGTGGACCGCGGGAGAGGAATTACCGGTGGTGCTCGGGACAACGAGTGGCGGCATGACTTTGGGCGAAGATTACTACCGGCAGGCAACCGGGAAACCGCAGTCCCGTCGTGGGCAACCAACGCGCATTAACCAATATCAACCGCAACGGCAGGTGTTGGATTTGTGCGCCGCGTTAGGAATTGCGGGGGGCATTCAGATTATTGCGAATGCCTGTGCGTCGGGCGCGAATGCAATTGGACACGCATGGGAAATGGTGCGGCAGGGCCGGGCCGATCGGGTGTTGACGGGCGGTTATGATGGGTTGAGCCAATTGGTTTTTGCCGGGTTCGATTCTTTGCAGGCGTTATCTCCGACGCAGTGCCGTCCGTTTGATGTGGCCCGTGATGGTCTGGGATTGGGTGAAGGAGCCGCCGTGCTGGCGCTGGAGGCATTGGAATCTGCCCGCGCGCGCGGAGCAGAAATCATCGGGGAGATTGTGGGCTACGGTGCGGTAACCGATTTGCATCATTTGACACAGCCGCAGCCGGAAGGAGCGGCCGCGTGGACGGCGATGACGACCGCTTGTGAAGGCGCGCGCATCGAGTCCGGGCAAGTGGGCTATCTCAATGCGCATGGAACTGGGACGCCATTAAATGACAGCGCTGAAGCGGCGGCGATCAACCGTTGGGCCGGAAATCATGCACCGTCATTGGCGGTGAGTTCCACGAAAGCAAGCATTGGTCATTTGCTCGGTGCAGCGGGAGCGGTGGAGACCGTCGTTTGCCTGATGGCGTTGCGTGGCCAATGGCTGCCGCCAACGAGCACCACGCGCACGGTCGATCCTGTCTGCGCTTTTTCTTTGGTGCGTGAACCGGTAGAGAAGAAATTCGAATATGCTTTGACGAACTCGTTTGGCTTCGGCGGGGCGAACGCGTCGCTGGCGCTCAGGAGGTGGCCATGACCCGGATTATTGTGACGGGAACCGGTGCTGTATCGCCTGCAGGTTGGGGAGTGGAAGCACTTTGGAGTGCGGTGCAACGCGGGGAAGCCTTGCCGTCGGAACCGTTATTACGACCGGGTTGGGAAAAGGGAATTCCCGTGCGCAGTGTTCCCCGGCCGTTGAGCAGTTCAGCCGTTCTCTCGCACGCGCGTTTGCGCCGGACCAGCCCGATCTCGCAGTTTGTTGTGGCGGCGGCGTTGGAGGCTTTGGAAAGCCGCCGCAGTGTTACTTTAGGACGAATCGGAATTATCACCTGTGTCATGTGCGGGTGTGTGAATTATTCGCGGCGATTTTATTCTGAAGTGTTGCAAGCGCCAGCGACGGCGAGTCCGCTCATTTTTCCGGAAACGGTCTTCAACGCTCCGGCCAGCCATCTGGCATCAGTGCTGAGTTGTCCGGCGATTAACTACACCCTGGTGGGAGATCCGGGAACTTTTCTGCAAGGAATGGCATTGGCGGCGGATTGGCTGCTGGCTGGGCGCGTAACCGGTTGTCTGGTGGTGGGAGCGGAGGAAAAGGACTGGCTCACTGCCGATGCCAGCCATTTATTTGATCGCAAGCTAATTACGAGTGAAGGGGCTGGGGCAATCTTTCTTGAGGCAGCGGAGGTGCTCACGCCCGGAGACATCCTGTTGGAGTCCGTGACCGACGCTGGATCATTTAGGGATGAAGCCGGGCGAAAGCTGGCAGCCGAACGGATGCGCAGTCAACTGACGCCGGACCGGGAAAATTACTTGTTATGTGACGGCTTAACTGGCTCCCGTAAATGGGATGCAGCAGAGCAGACGTTATGGCGGGATTATGCGGGAAAACGGCTGGCTCCGAAGCAAGTGCTGGGAGAGGGATTAATGGCGGCATCGGCCTGGCAATGTGTGACAGCGATCCAGGCATTACAGGAACAATTGGCAGAAACAGCAGGAGTGAGTGTGGTGGGCTGCAATCAGCAG
>JBEHZA010000292.1:0-6711 GCA_048497895.1 Verrucomicrobiota bacterium | reverse complement strand
GCGTGAGGTAAAGCGCAAGCAGGAAAACCGCGATCGGGTAAAGCATGACGACCGCCGCCGTTACGCTCGTCAGATATTGCGCTGCCAAATAACCATTTCCTTCCAACACCTTTCCCATCTGCTTTTCCCAATTGGTGTAATGGAACAGCAGCAGCATGATGAGCTGGGTAAGAATCAGAATACAGAAGCCGATGTAAGTGCGCTTCTTGCCGAAGAGCTTCCACAACTCGTTTCGCAGGTGATGGTAAAACATCGTCATGGGTTTGGTCTTAATACGCGGGACTAATTCTTCTTCATCAAATCCAGGTAGAAATTTTCCAGCGTTTCGTCGCGCGTAATTTCAAACACAGAAAAACCGCTTTCCACGAGTTGTTTCACAATTTGATCGGTGCCGGTATCCGGGGTCAGAGCGATCAGTCGTCCGTCACGGCAGTCTTCGATCAGATTCCGTTCGCGCAAGAGGGCCGTGGCGCGTTCAAAATCGTTTACCCGCAGCCGCATCCAGGCGCGGGATTTCTTAACCTCTGCCAGAGTGCCATCGAATACCTTTTTGCCTTTGTTCAGTACAGCAATGCGCGTGCAAAGTTGTTCGACTTCGTTCAACAAATGGGATGAGAGAAGGATGGTTAAACCTAATTCACGGTGCAAACGCAGGATCGTCAGGCGCATCTCATGAATGCCTTCGGGATCCAGGCCGTCGCTTGGTTCGTCGAGAATTAACAGTTCCGGGTTGGGCAGGAGCGCTTGCGCCAGCGCCAGCCGGGTTCGCATGCCGTGAGAATAGGTTTTGACCTTGGATTGCTCGCGGCCGGTCAGACCGACCCAGTCGATGATTTCACGAAGGCGCTGGGGTGGGGTGGGAGCGGTGTATTGGCTGAGGATTTCCAGGTTCCGCCAGCCGCTCAAATAATCGTAAAAAACGGGTGTCTCAAAAATAGCGCCCACCCGACTGAGAGCCAGCCGCCGGTGCTGGATGACATCATGGCCACAGATGATGACCTCGCCCTCAGTCGGCCAGACCTGGCCTAACATCATGCCGATCGTCGTGCTCTTGCCGGCGCCGTTATGGCCGAGCAGGCCGAAGATTTCACCGCGGGGAACGGCGAGGTTTAGTTCTTCCACCGCGGTGCGCGTGCCGAAGATTTTTTTCAACCGCCGCAGTTCGATCACTTGGAACCCTCCACGGCGAGCAGGTTTTGAATATGGCCATCTCCGTAGAGATAGTTTACCCCTTTGCTTTGATTCTGCGGGTTGTGAAAGGCTTCCTTGTCGAAGAAAATGGGAATTTCGTGGGTTTCAAAATTCAAAGTCAAAACCCGGAAATGATTGGCCGACTGGCCGTTGATCAACACGTTCCAGCCGTAACTGGAACCGGTGTTTTCATAGAGCATTTTATTATCCGAAGGGCAGCGCAACGATTTCGCCGAGCCCAGATAGTTCGTCAACACCATGTCCATGCTTTTCATGGCGTTGGTATTAAAGCCATTCGTCGAAAATGGACGATCGTACATGACCGGCATGAGATTGTTATTATCCGGCACGTAAAGCTGCATGGCGAAACCGACCTGCCGGAGATTGCCGAGGCAAACGGTCGAACGGCCGGCCTCCTTGGCTTTCCCCAGCACGGGCAGCAGCAATCCGGCCAGCACCGCAATGATGGCGATCACCACCAGCAATTCGATCAGCGTAAACGCTGCGCGAAGCTGTGGTCGCCGGAATGAGGATGACAGTGTGCAGTTCATTATCGGCCCATGAAGAAGCGCCCGTTTTCCATGGAATGTTGCAGTTCCTCCATGAAGGGAGCGAGTTCCGCTTTCGTTTGGGCGGAACTGCCGCTATAGAACGCGTTTAAGCCCATTTTGATCACCTTTTCCTGCATCTGCGGGGAAAGCTCAGCGGCGTTATTGGTGCGGTGACGGTCCGCTTTTTCGCTCGCGTTGGCAGCGGACTCTTCGCGGGCTTCGCGCAGACGTTTGATGGCATCGTTGACGGCGCGTTTGCGTTTCTCCTCCGGCATTTGTTCAAAGGAGGTCAGCATCTGCTTGAAGCCGGTGGGCAGTGTCGTTTCCAGAAATTCAGACTTTTCCGGATCGGTCATTTGCTGGAACAGCCGTGACCATTCTTTATCGATGCGGGCTTTGCGCCGGTCTTCAGCGGTCAGGAGGTTCAAATTATTTTCCAGCTTGTGCAACCGGCTGGCCCGTTCCCCGGCTGACAATTTGCTGAGGTCCGTGGCCCGCAAGGCAGCCAGCAGTTTTTCCGGGGTCATCTTGGAGTTGCGGGCGTAAACAAACCCCGCCCACGCGATTATCCAGACGACAATAATGGCAATGGCCGCATACAAGATGGGGCGGTGTCTGGGGTTAATCACGCCAGCAATTTAACGGGTTCTAAAATTTCCGCCATGAAAATTGAGCAAGCGAGAGCGATCTGCGCGCTTACTCCCGGACAGCGACCGTCCCCGGTCGCAGCGAGGTAACCCGGTCATATGGTGTGGGACATTTCAAACACGCTTGTCCAAATGGACATTGCTGCGACCGGGGACGGTCGCTGTCCGGGGATGTGCGGCTGCTTGTCATTCGTGATTATTTCCCATACGTTGGGGCCGTCCCATGAAAACAAAATTCTATTTTCTGTTCATCCGGAAATTCCTGCCAACGGTCATGCTTCTGGGATTGTCCTGCTTATCGGCCGAAAGCGTGCACGGTCAAGAGGCGGTTACACCAACCGGCACTAAACCATTGACCATGGAAGGCGATCTTTCGGCGCAAATGGTGCAGGGTATTGATAAGTTCCTGATGCGGGAAATTGAAAACTCGGTCGCTGCCCGCCAGCAGTTCTGGCAGCGGGATTACTCATCCAAAGAGGCTTACGATAAATCCGTTCAACCGAACCGGGAACATCTGCGCAAAATCATTGGCGCGATTGATCCGCGGGCGCCGGTCACCGCGCTGGAATTTATCAGCACTACCGAAGAAGTGGCGAAAGTCGCGGAAACCGAATTATTCCGGGTTTACGCCGTTCGCTGGCCGGTATTGGAGGGGGTATATGGCGAGGGGTTATTGCTGGACCCAAAAGGGAAGGTTACGGCGCGGATCGTGGCCATTCCGGATGCCGATCAAACGCCGGAGATGCTGGCCGGGATGGCGGACGGAATCGCGCCGGATTCCCAATTTGCGCGACGGCTTGCGGAAAACGGCTGTCAGGTGCTGGTACCGACATTGGTAAACCGGCAGGACACCTGGTCCGGCAGTGAACGGTTGCATCGCTTCACGAATCAGCCGCACCGGGAATGGCTTTACCGGCAATCGTATGAATTGGGGCGGCATATCATCGGTTATGAAGTGCAAAAGGTGCTGGCGGCAGTCGATTGGTTTGCGCAGGAATCGGAAAAGAACAAAACGACGATTGGGGTGGCGGGTTATGGCGAAGGCGGCTTGATTGCTTTTTACAGCGCGGCGTTGGATACGCGGATCGATGCCACTTTGGTCAGCGGATATTTCGGGCCGCGGCAGCGGGTTTGGGAGGAGCCGATTTATCGCAATGTTTTCGGTTTGCTCGCGGAGTTTGGAGACGCGGAAATTGCCAGCCTGATTGCGCCGCGGCAGTTGTTGGTGGAGTATAGCGAGGTGCCGAAGGTTTCCGGACCGCCGAAACCGCAACAAGGCCGGTCAGGGGCCGCTCCGGGACAGTTAATTACTCCGGAGTTTAGCGCGGTGGAGGCCGAGTGTGAACGGGCCAAAGCGCTGTGCGGTTCAAAATTTTCCACGGCCATCCACTTCCTTTATGGCAATGAAGGAACCACGACCCCGATGGGATCCTATCGGGCATTAAGCGACTTATTGAAGAACCTTGGGGTTGCCCGCGAGAAATTGGTGACGACCGATCAGGTGGCCACAGATTTACGCAAAGCGTTCCGGACAGACGAACGGCAGAAACGGCAAGTGACCGAACTGGAGCGTTTTACCCAACGCCAATTGCAATTGTGCGAAGCGACGCGCGACGAATTTTTCTGGAATAAAATCAAGCCCACAACGCCGGACGATTGGGCGAAGTCGATGCGGGATTATCAGACAAACCTCTGGAGCGATGTGCTTGGTAAATTTGCGCCGGCTTCGCTGCCGGCGAATCCACGGTTGCGTAAAATTCACGATCAGCCGTTGTGGACCGGTTATGAAGTGGTGCTGGATGTTTGGCCGGATGTCTATGCGTGGGGCTATCTTCAGGTGCCGAAAAATCTCAAGCCGGGGGAACATCGTCCGGTGGTGGTTTGCCAACATGGACTTGAAGGGGTGCCGGAAGATGTGATTACGGAAGATCCGAAGAACAAAGCCATCAGTTACTACCACGGCTTTGCAGCGCGGTTGGCTGACCAGGGGTTCGTGACTTTCGCGCCACACAATCCTTATCGCGGACAGGACAACTTTCGCGTGTTGCAGCGCAAGGCCAATCCACTGGGTAAATCACTGTTCTCCATTATTCTCGCGCAGCACGAGCGGATTCTCGATTGGCTGTCCGAACAACCGTTCGTGGACCCACAGCGGATTGCGTTCTATGGACTTTCTTATGGCGGCAAATCAGCGATGCGTTTGCCGGCATTATTGAATCGTTATTGCCTCTCGATCTGCTCCGGCGATTTCAACGAGTGGATTTGGAAGAATGCGACGGTCGATTGGCGCAGCAGCTATTTGTTCAGCGGCGAATATGAGATGCCGGAATTTAATTTAGGACAGACGTTCAATTATGCGGAAATGGCAGCCTTAATTGCCCCGCGGCCTTTCATGGTGGAACGGGGACACAACGATGGCGTGGGTTTGGATGAGCGGGTGGCGTACGAATACGCCAAGGTGCGGCGATTATACGATCAACTGGGTATTGGTGACCGCACGGCGATTGAGTTTTTTAACGGACCGCATACCATTCGTGGCGTAGGTACTTTCGATTTCCTGCATCAACATTTGAATTGGCCGGGTGGAAAATAAGGCGCTGCCTAACGCACACGGTGCGGCCGTCCCATCCACACGTTCCTGACGCCGGGAGAATAATGAGCGCCCACGAATTGCGCTTCCTTAAACCAGGGCCAGACGTCATTCAAGAGCGAACGATCCATGATTTCCGGTTCGACCGCACATTGTTCCCACGGCCAATGCCAGACGCGAAAATAGCGGCGCGTGGCCCCTTGCCAGGTGTAGGCGGTGTAACGTTCCAGCAGAAATTCAGCGAGTGAAGAAGCGGGAACGTGATGGAATGGAGTGTTGGCCGCAAGCGTGGCGTGGTAAGCCAATGTTCCCGCCTGCGCTTTCACGGAGCCATGAAGTTCACCTTGTTCATGTTGGTGATGGTATATCGGTTTGCCGTAACGATACGGCAGACCAAAGGTGCCCGGACCGAGCCGCACGCTGAGCCGGTTGGAAAGCCATTCTGCGAGAAATAAAATCCCCGGCTCATTCTCGTGCCGGACATAGGTGCGGACGTTGAGGAAGGGATGCGTGGCAATCGGCTTGAGTATCCAGGCAGTCCATTTGCCACCCACGTAAGGGCGCAAATCCTGCATTGTGAAAGCGACGAGACTGACCAGCGCACGGCCCTGATAGAGGTCCAGTTCAAACGGGCATTCCTTTTGCAGGAGTGTGCTATCCACTTCAAAATGCAGAAACAAAGCCCGTGACCAATTTGCGAGAAAACAGGGTTCCCCTCGTTGAGAGAGCAGCCGGTCGCGAGCCGCGAGACAAAGCGTATTCGCCGGACTGGTTTCGACCGATGGTGGCATGCTGAACATACCTGCTTCCGATAAATTGCCGGACTTGCTGTTAGTCGTAGTTCTCTACGAGTGGGTTTTCATTCGTTGTTGAATTTCACGCAAGGCTTCACGCATTTCCGGAAATTGGAATTGAAACCCGGAGGTCAGCAAACGGCCCGGCACTACGCGCCGGCTCTTGATGATCAACTCCGTTTCTGTGCGCAGGAAAATCGCGCCAATTTCCAGCATCCATTGGGTGGCGGGCAGACCAAAAGGGAAACCTACGGTTTCCCGCATGAGCCGCATCATTTCGGCATTGGTCACCGGATGAGGAGCCGCCAGGTTGATGGGGCCACTCAGTTCATTGTGGGCCATCAACCAATCGATCGCGTTTAAAAAATCCGTTAAATGAATCCAGGAGACATACTGCTGGCCGCTGGCGAGCGTGCCGCCTAACCCGCAGCGGGTGAGCCGTCGCAAGACCGGAAATACGCCACCTTGATCCGTGAACACCATGCTGATGCGCAGGGCCAGCTTGCGCGTGGCGGGTGTGGTTGCTTCATTGAGTGCCCGTTCCCAGCGTTCGATCACTTCAATGGAAAATTCATCTTTTGCTTCAGGCGTTGAGCCGGTGGCTCCTTGTTCATCCCAGGGCGCGCCAAAGGTATGTTTATAGATCGTGGCGGAACTGGCATTTAACCAAACCCGCGGCGGATTGTTTGCGCGCGCAATGGCTTCGCCTAATACGCGGGTGGAATCAACGCGCGAGTTAATGATGAGTCGACGGTTGGTTTCGGTGTAACGGCAATCCACCGATTTGCCCGTGAGATTAATGACGGCTTCAGCTCCATCGACGAACTTCGCCCAATCGCCAATCGTTTTTGCATCCCACGCGATTTCCTTCATGCCATTGGTGCGCGGCTTGGGCGTGCGGGTCAGCACGATGACTTCGTCGCCACGGGCGGAAAAGC
>JBEHZA010000291.1:0-6715 GCA_048497895.1 Verrucomicrobiota bacterium | reverse complement strand
CTGCACGACATCCGCGGCGCGAAGTTGAATGATCTGAGAATCAATTTGATCGCGCACGCGGAAGATGGCGCGGAATTCATCCGGCGACGCCGTGAAGTCATGCAGATCCGAGCGCAACCGGGCAGCCGTGGTGGAGTAACGCACCAGATATTCCTCCAGTTGCTCCGCGGTCATGACGCGGGCGAGTTCATCCCGTGTTTGCCGGCGCAAGCGCGCCAGTTCGACCGGGTCGGCAGTCAGTCCGGCTTTTTCCTGAGCATCGATGTAGGAGCGCAATCGCTGTTGTCCGCGCGAAGCAATATCCTGCACCGCTTGTTGAACCTCCGGTGACATCACACTCAAGACCGGTCCGGTCAGCGGGAGAATCGAGGGCGGGGGATAAGTGATCTCCCAATTCGGCCCCAGCAAAGTCGTCAACAGATCGCGTCGTTCCTGATCGAGCGCGCGCAAGCGATCTTCGGCCGCTGCCATGATGCCGGCGTAGGGATCGGGTTGCCACCATTTCAGATCGTTGGTGATGGTGATGGAGGAGCGTCGTCGCCCATAAAGCTGATTGACGTCAGCCACGATAATGTCGCGCACGGTTGAGTCCGGACAGCCGATCGACAGCAGGTTGGCGATATAGGTTGGATAATCGGTGGACTCGACTTCGTTCCAATTAAAGAACTGACGACGCACAACGACGTTGGTGTGGATTTGAACATTTGCTGTGAGCGGGCGTTCCAGCGAAGGCCGGGTGCGAGTGGCGCCGGGAGCTTGCGCGGCGCGATAGAAGCGGAGTATTCCCGCGGCCAGAACCAGGTTCAGGACGAGCGACACCAGCAGCACCGTGCGCGAACGCATAATTGAAGGATGCGCCAGACGATCTGTTTTCGCAAACGGAAAGTGGCTTATTATGCGTAAATGCGCGGCAAGGCTGACGTCAGCACCCTTACTCTTTTATAGCGTAGAGACGCTCGAAGCTCGTCACGTACAATACCCCATTTGCAAACACCGGCGAGGCATAGATGAAGCTGTTGAAATGATGTGTGGCAAGAATTTGTTTCTTCGGGCTCAGCGCCAAAACAAGCAAATCACCATCCTCAGTTCCGAGATAGATTTTGCCGTCTGCGATCAGTGGAGAACTAAAGATTTGCGCCCTGGTATTATGCGTCCATTGCAGTTGTCCGGTTTGCGCATTCAGGCAATGAATTACTCCACGATGGTCGGGCAGGACAAGCAGCCCGTTTTGAATCGCTGCCGTGGACAGGGTGCGATGCAGGTTATGCTCTCCCTTGCCGATATATCCCCAGACCAGCGCTGAGTTTGGATTCGGCCCGCTTTTGCCATCCACGTCTGCCACTTCGGAACTGACATCTCCCCGTTTGAGTGGATCAATACAGCACAATCGTCCGGAACCATCACCTTCGTCGTGATGCCGGCCACTGGCTACGTAAATCCGGTTCTCATAAAAAATTGGTGTGCCGACAAAATAGTTTACTTCATTCCGCAGGGACGTCCGGCTACCTGTGATCTTCGGTTCTGGGCTTTTGTAATTGATATCGAACTTCCAGAGCAGTTTTCCATTCAAAGCATCGAAAGATCGCAGCCAGCCATCGCCTTGGCCAATGATTGCTTGCGCATGACCGGCGATCTCTACCATCAGCGGATTGCCTTGCTGCACGTCGAGAATATTTTCTCCGGGTGACCGGTCCTGCCAAACCACTTTGCCTGTTTCCTTTTGCAGGCAGACGAAACTGGGCGCATTTGGTGCGGGAACTTTGTTGCCGTAACGCGCGTTCATCGTATTGACGTAGATAGAGTCCCGATAGCCAGCCACCGAACAGTGGATCGCTGAGCTTGGGATCATGATTGCGTGCGGTTCAACGCCCAGGTCATCGCGCAGACTCACCTTCCAGACCACCCGTGGTTGGCCTTGGCTGGTCTGAAGCGGCTCGATGTCGAGACAAATAACTTCGCATCGATTATTGCAAAACCATAACCGGTCGCCTTGTACGAGTGGTGAAGAGGCCAGGCTTGATTGTTCCCAATCGTAACGTTTGCCTTCTTTCATCCGGGGCGAAACATACTGATAAAGAAACTGTCCATCCCGTTCGCGGAAACACATTAGCACGCTGGCGTCACCCTTCACTGCGGGATCGCGCGCTTCTTCGTTGTTGGTGCCTACCCACACGAGGCCATTGGCCACAACCGGTTCACCCAGGCTGACACTGCCCAATCGTGCGGACCAGCGGATATTGCGCTCCGATCGCTTGCTGTTGTCACTGTTCATCGCCACCTGCCAATCGATAGGCGCCTGCTTTTCATCCGTCGCGGCGTTTCGGGAGTTGCTCCGACCGCGCATGGGCCAGTCCTCCCCTTGAGCGCAACCGAGCAGGAGCAATGCGGCATAAACGAAATGAAAAATAATCCTTCTTGGTTGCCTCATAAAATTCTCCAGGCTGAGGTTGGCTGATCCGTCAATTCTTTACGCTCCACAGGAAAGTAAGCAAGTGGTGTTTATATCCGGCAAATCCGCTTGCGCCCGACTTTAAGCTGGTGTCTAGTCCGCGCTATGAGCATTGCAACGAAAACCGGTGATAACGGCACGACGGGTTTGATGTACAACCGGCGCGTTTCTAAATGCCATCCGCGCGTCGAAGCCTACGGTTGTGTGGATGAATTGAACACGGCCATCGGGCTTGCCCGCGCCACGGCGGAGCACGATTTCGTGCGCGCCAATTTGTTGGCCATTCAAAAAGATCTGGTGACTTTGATGGGGGAATTGGCGACGGCAGTGGATGATTTGCCGCGCTATGTCAAAGACGGTTTTCTTTTGGTCTCACCGGAATTGACGCTCCAGCTCGATGCGTTGGTCAAAGAGATCGAAGCGCAAAAAGTTTCCTTCAAAGGTTGGGCCACACCGGGAGCCAATGTAAATTCCGCCGCGCTGGATGTGGCCCGCACCACGTGTCGCCGTGCCGAACGTCGGGTCTGCGCGCTGCATGAAACCAATCAGCTTCAGAACGCAGAGATAATCATTTATTTAAACCGGCTGGCGGATTTGTTGTGGCTTTTGGCGCGCTGGGTGGAAACGAAACAGGAAAGTTGAATCATGAATAGTGTGGTGGGTTAAAACGTGAAAAACTTAAAAAGCCTGCGGGCCTTATGTTCGCAGTGATCTAACGCGCGTTGGGCCGTTGATAGACCAGAAATAATTCATCACCCACCCGACGGGCGGATTGTAAAGCGAACCTGCGCGCCTCAGCGAGTTTCCTGACTCCCTGGCCCTCCGCAATGGTTGGGGCGTGACGTCCGCCGATGATTTTTGGGCAGAGGGTGAGATGTAATTCATCCACCAGATCCGCGCGGAACAACGCCTCGTTTAATTCTCCGCCGCCTTCGCAGAGCAATCGCTGCACGCCCCATTTTTCGCGCAACCAGGTGAGTGTGGCCAGCCAGTTGATTTCTTTGGCTCCGCAGATTCTCACCGCATCTGCCAGTGCGCGCAGCCGTTTCAACTTGCGTTCACTTGCGCGCGCGGTCGTTAACAGGATGATCGGAGAAAAGCGGTGTTTAAATATCTCAGCCTGCGGATCAATGCTGCCGGTGCCGCTCACAATGATACGTAAGCTGTATTCCGCGAGTCCGTGTTTCAATCGCAACTGCTGGTATTTGGTTCCGCCCGGGCCCAGTTTCACCGGATTCAAATCAATGGTGCGTGCTCCCGACATCACCGCATCCGCGGTAGTGCGCAGTTCATACAAATGTTGCGCATCCCGCTCGCTCCCGAATGTGGAGACGGCGCGGTTGGCCGTCGCAATTTTGCCATCGGCGGTCATCGCCATGTTCACGAACACGAACGGCAGCTTTTTCCTTTTCTGCTGGCTTTCCAGGTTTGCGCGTTTCATGCCGGAATAATTTTGAAGAACTTCAAAGGATCAGCATCGCGTCACCATAGCTGAAGAAACGGTAGCGTTGCTCCACGGCGGACGCATAAGCAGCGAGCATCATTTCGCGCCCGCGCAATTCACCCGGCGCAGCAAAGGCGCTCACCAGCATCAGCAGGGTCGATTGCGGCAAATGAAAATTGGTGAGCAGCGCATCCACAATTTTGAAATGGCGGGGCGGGAAAATAAAAATTCGCGTGCGCCCGCTGCTGGGCACGAGTTCACCGTGGTTTTGTGCGGCCACCGTTTCGAGCACCCGCACACTCGTGGTGCCCACGGCAAAAACCCGCTGCCCGGATTTTTTTGCCGCCTGGATGGCGTTCACCGTGGCTTCACTGATCGTAAACCGTTCTTCGTGCATCACGTGCTCGGAAAGGTTTTCTGCTTTCACGGGAGCGAATGTGCCCAGGCCCACGTGCAACGTCACAAAAACAATTTGCACTCCGCGCGCACGAATCTCTTGCAGTAATTCCTCGGTGAAATGCAAGCCGGCCGTCGGTGCAGCCACTGACCCGGCGGGCTGCGCGTAAACCGTTTGATAACGGGCGTTGTCATTGATGGCACCGGTGTTAACGGGGCGTTCAATATAAGGGGGCAGGGGAATTTCCCCCAATTCATGAATCGATTCCAGAATGTTGCCGATGCCGTGGAATTGCAGCCGGCAATGGCCCGCGGCATTTTTTTCTCGGACGACCGCGGAAACGGGCGAGGTTGTTCCGTCGGTTCGCTTGAACTGAATTTCAGTTCCCGGCCGGACCCGCTTGCCGGGACGCAGCATGACCCACCAGTCGTTGGCCGCATTTTCTTCATACAACAACACTTCGATTTGTCCGCCGGTGTCCGGTTTTATCCCGCGCAACCGGGCGGGAATCACCCGCGAGTTGTTCATGACCAGCACATCCCCGGCCTTCAAGTAATCCAGCAGATCCCGGAACTGGCGGTGCTCCAACCGCCCGGTTTGCCGTTGGAGGAGTAAAAGACGGGACTGATCGCGGTTTGGCGCCGGGGCCTGGGCGATCAATTCGGGCGGTAATGGAAAATCAAAATCAGCAGTGCGCACAACAATCTAAATATCACTGCTACTGAAACAGGAATTCTCGACCGCCGGAAGTCCAATAACGCCCGTTCAAACATTCATTTGGGCTGGAGACGGTCTTTTTGCTGCCTGAAAGCACGAATTATGAGTGGGGTAAAGTGGGGGATTTCCCTACGCATGGTCAAATATGACCACTTCAGAATAACGATAACGTAATCCCAGTTCTAGCCAAAAAGGCAGTGAATAACCTGTGAATAAAAAAATACAGCAGATAATTATTGACCAAAGTGGGGGAAAGTGGTTTAAAGTGTGGCGTCGTGGGAAGCGAATGGGGTGAATCCTATTCATTAACCAACAATGTCATCCAGCGAAGCCAATACGCCGATTTATTATAATTCGACCTTTCGTCACGGGGTGGACGAGAAGCGTCGTGTGCAGGTGCCGGCCAAGTGGCGTCCCAGTCAGCCGGACGTGGAATTGACCTTGATCCTGTGGCCGAATGCTGGTTTGCCGGATGCCTGTTTGCTGGTTTTACCCCCGGACGAAATGGCCGCGCTGGTGGCTAAATTGAAGGCCATGCCATTTGCTGATTCCAAAGCGGAGACTTTGCGGCGGTTGCTGGGGCGTAAATCGGCCAGCGTGACTTTGGATAAGGCGGGAAGAATTTGTGTGCCTGAAATGATGGCCAAGGCGGTGGGGATTGATAAAGAAGCGGTTTTAGTAGGTCTGGTGGATCGTTTCGAGATTTGGAATCCGGAACGTTATGAAGCCACGAGTGTGGTGGATGAGGCGTTGTTACCTGAAGCCTTTAAGTTGATCTGAGTCTATGAAGACGATCGAATTATTGGCCGTTACGCAGAGCGTTAAGGAAAGCAAAGACGGCCTGAGTCCTTACAAGATGTCACGCGAGCACTTGTTGCCGCGTTTTGAAGCCGCTGCTCAGTCGGCTCCGGTCGCCGCGCCTGAAACGGTTGCGCCGGCGGAACCGGAATTGCCTATCGCGCCAGCCGCTTCCGGAGTGTCTGCGGCCGTGGTGGAGCCGGAAAAAGCGAAACGGTTTGCAGGTCCGGCCACGACCTTGCGTCAGGCGTTGGCGAAGAAGAATCCGTTTGCCACGAGCAAACCCGAACGACGGACGCCGGTGCAGACTGAATTGCTGTTGGAGCAGGTGAAAGTGGTTCGCAATGATTTAAACGACTCGGATTTGGAATTGGTCGCCGCGTCGATCGCCCGGAAAACCGAAGCGCCCGTGGCGCCGGTGCCGGATCGGGACAAAACGTTCAAGGGAACAGTTTGGAATCGCCTGACCGCGCGATTGTTTAGCATCGGACGGTCCTGGCTTTAACCGAAGCCCATGCAGAGTGACAAACTTCACCCACAAGCCGGTGATGCTGGCGGAGGTGCTGACGGCACTGAATCCGCGGGCCAACGGCCGTTACGCCGACGGAACGGTCGGTGGGGGTGGACACGCAGCGGCCATCTTGAAGGCGAGCGCGCCCAATGGATGTCTATTTGGATGCGATCAAGATGGCGACGCTCTTGAAGCGGCCCGGGAACGGCTGGCGGAGTTTGCCGGTCGGTTTGAGTTGCGCCGGGGTAAATTTGAAGAATTGGCGGATTGGGTGCCGGCGGACAGTTGCGATGGGGTGTTGCTGGACCTGGGTGTGAGTTCGCCGCAGTTGGATCGGGCTGAACGCGGGTTCAGTTTTCAGCTCGGGACTGGGGACTGGGGACTGGGGACTGAAGAGAG
>JBEHZA010000290.1:0-6791 GCA_048497895.1 Verrucomicrobiota bacterium | reverse complement strand
ATACTGAAACCGCGGTTGTTGTGATCGCGGCCTTTGCCCATGGTTTGATCGACGTTCTGGTTGGCATCGACTGTCGGGGTGCGACCAAATTCACCGGCGAAAACGATCAAGGTATCAGCGAGCATGCCGCGTTGCTTAAGGTCCGTCAGCAAGGCGCCGATCGGCTGGTCAATTTCTGTGGCCATGTTTTTCAGGCCTTTTTCCACCTGACTATGATGATCCCAGCCATTGGACCAGACCTGGACGAAACGGACGCCGCGTTCCAGCAGGCGGCGGGCGATTAACATCTGGCGGGCCTGAGTGCTGTCGCCATAGAGGGCGCGCGCATGAGCCGGTTCTTTGCTGAGATCAAAGGCGTCGGTGGCCTCCATCTGCATGCGGTAGGCGGTTTCAAAAGATTGAATGCGGGCTTCGAGCTGGGATTCTTCGCCGCGCTTTTTGGCGTGTTGGGCGTTGAGGCGCTGGAGGAGGTCAAGCTGGCGGCGTTGTTCCGCCAGCGAAGTGCTGCCGCTTTTGATGAACTCGACGAGTTTGTCCACTTGCGTATTCCGCGTGTCGATGTAAGTCCCCTGATAAATGCCCGGCAGGAAAGCGCTTTGCCAATTCTGATCGCCTTGCAAGGGGCGGCCGGGAGACATGGAAATGAAGGCGGGCAGATTTTGGTTTTCCGTGCCAAGGCCGTAGGTCACCCAGGAGCCGATGCAAGGACGCGCCTGCAACTGATCGCCGCAATTGACCAGCATCATCGAGTTCTCATGGCTCGGTGTTTCGGTGGACATGGAGCGGATGACACAGAGGTCATCGGCGTGTTCGGCGGTCTTCGGGAAAACTTCGCTGATTTCCAGTCCGCTCTGGCCATATTTATTGAACTTAAAGGGCGAAGGAAAGGCGGCTCCGGGTTGTGTCACTGCTTTGTCTACTTCCTTCAAGGGTTTGCCTGCATATTTTTCCAACATCGGTTTGGGATCGAAGGTATCCACATGCGACGGACCACCGGCGAGGAAGATGTGCAGCACCCGTTTGGCTTTGCCGGGGAAATGAGGCGCTTTCGGGGCAAGCGGCGAATTGATCGCGCCCGCTGAAGCGGTGGAGGCGAACAGGTTGGTGGAGCCCAGCAGGGAGGTCAATCCCAGCGAGCCCATGCCCATGCCTAAACGGGAAAGAAATTCACGCCGGGTGGCGAACCGGTCCGCGAGCCGAATTTGATGTTGTGAAGGGTCCATAATGCCATCCTGTCTTTGCGCATCCTTGCAGCCGATGCGGTAACATAAAGAATGACGGTTTAGCGGAGGCAATGATTCAAAGTAATTTTAGCGGGAGATACGGATGGTTTTGCGATTTCTTTGGCAAAAAATAGGCGGTGGGAAGGAGTGCTGGAATGGGGTTGATAATCGCCTGTTTCAACGGCGCATTTGGGTCAAGTAACGGAGCACGTCCGCAGCGGGCATTTTCTTCGACAACAAGGCGAAAAGCGAAGGTTGCCAGGGATCGATTTGCAGGGGGATAGTATCAATCAAACCGAGGTATTTGCCGGAGCGCAGGTCATAGACGTGGGCGGGATGATCGAGCCTGGCTTCGGTTTGGAAGGGCTTTTCCAAATTTTCATTGCCGCCCGCCTGTTTCAGGTCTTCGCCCATCTGGTAGCTGATGTTACGCTCAAAGGCGAGCAGGCGTTCCGTGCCAAGGCGGTAACGGTGGATGCGGACCCGCGCATTCAGAGGCACAGAGACGGGACGTGGAATTTGTCGAGTAGCAGCGGTCATCCACGTGAGCCAATCAGCGGGGAAATCAGCTTGAGCACGTAACCGGCCGTAGTTGGCAATATCGTTGGTTTGAGGCGGGATGGATTGGCCGTGGTTCAGGACGGCATAGCTTTTCTCGATGGACAGGGCGGCGGGAAAGAGTGTTTCCAGGGGCGAGGCTTTGCGCAGGCGACCGTGTTCGTTGAACAGGCCGGGAGAGCCATCACATAAAACAGAATGCGTGTCGGTGGTGGAAGATGCCAGAAAACTTTGGATCGCGTTGGCTTCGTTTTCTGACAGCGCAAGGGAGTCGGGAAGAATCAAAGCGGCATTCGGGTGTGCTTTAAGCACTCCGGATTCGATTTGGGCGGTTGAGACAAATTGTGGCGAAAAACCGAGGTCCTGCATCGCCTTGAGCCAACTGTTGCGGACCTGAAGTTGACGATTGTGGGCGGATTCATAGCTGGAGAAGCGGCGGAGCCACGTGGAACCGTCCACACAGGATTCCAACAGCCAATCCACTTGAATACTGGCCTGGGAATAATGAATAAAGACGGGATCAGTCTCGTGTTCCGCGTGAAAGAATAGTTGTGCCAGGGGTGAGGTCATTTCCTTTAACGCACCGGAAAGTGACTGACCTTTAGCGGTCAAAGGATAGGTGTCATTCTTCCAATCGATGCAATCTTCGCTCCACCAGACGATGCAGCCGTGATCGCCCAGCAATAGCAGGTGCCAGAGGCGGCGGCGGGCGGCATTGGCATTGCTCTCGCCGACGGTGGTCAAAAACGGTTGACCCGGCATGAAGGAGCCGAAGATTTCGCGTGCACAGCTGATGTCATAGGGCTCGACCCAATCCAGCGCCTGCGACAATCGCCAAAGATCGTAGCCGCCGAAGGCGCTGGGCGCTTGCGTACCTTCGATGCCGACGGGCGTGAGCGGATCGAGTTCATGTGCGGCGTGGCGGATGTCATTTAACGTATCGGCCAGAGAAATATCCATGTAGGTGCGGAAATCGGCCCAAGGCGAAAAGTTCCAGCGGGTAGGCGATTGGCGGGCGGTGGTGGGATTAAACCGGGTGCGTTGAACAGCCTGCCAATCGGGTTGACCACGGGGGATGGCATCACCGCTGCTGAGCCGGTTTTTGATTTGATCGGTGGTGAAGGGTTTTACTTCGTCCCAGGTTAGGAAATGAGTTTCCCATTCCGCATTGAGAGCGTTCAAATCTGGATACTGTGTTTTCAGCCAGGTGCGGAAATGAGCCAGGGTGGTAGGTCCGAAATCATAGTCGAACGGATTTGCCGAGAGTGTAGTGGAGAGTTCATCGCGGATGTCGTAGGCGAGTGGGGCATGGGCTTGATTCTTGCGGACGAGTGATTGCATTTGCTGACGCGCCCAGGAACGCCATTGGGGATCATCAAGACCGTAGTCGCGGGTCAAAGCGGATTCCGGGCGGCCTTCTTTGGTCCAGGTGGTAACGAATTTATCCCAATCCTTGACGTTGGAGTTGAACTTCAGACAGAGGCCCTTGTTCACCATGTTTTCGACGTAATAGGGAAAATGATTCTCAAGCAGTGGCTGGAGATTGCCATCGCCGTGAACCATGGTGGCGTTAACGCCCATTTCCCGTAGGCGTTGAAAATATAGAGGAATTTTGGCGGGTTGTTTCCAGGCGGTATCGCCGGTCCACATGATAACCCGGTATTCATTCCAGGGACGAAATGAATTGGTGTTTGCGAATGACGCTGTCATGGACGACAGCCATGTCAACAACAGGCACAACGGCAAAGATGCGCGCATGGGTAATGAGATAAAAAAACTGTGGCGATAGAGGGAGAACCTGTCAACGGAAAGTCCCCGATTGCGGGGTGAATTTTCGCGCTTAATCCGGTTGGTCGAGGTGTTCGCCGGGCGGAAGTTTCTCGAATTCCTGAAAGTGATCGGGCCGAAGCGGTTCGGAGATGACGTTCTCTTCGTTGAACCATTGGCCGAGATCGACGAGCTTGCAGCGCTTGGAGCAGAAGGGGCCAAAGGGCGTGTCAAACCAATCGCCAACCTTTTTACAGGTCGGGCATTTGATCTTCGGCAACGGTTTCATTAAGGGAATATAAACGGCGGGTTTTGGGTGGTCAATTTGCGGGTGAAAAATTTAACGACCAAGGGAAATGTTGCTGAATGATCCGGTCATGGGTAACGTCGATAATTCCATGAGTTCAACCCCCATAGTTCATCCGAACCGCCGGCAGTTTATCCAGCAATCCTCCGCGGCCATGGCAGGCGCGGGCCTGGTGGCGGCCTTGCCGTTTCCAAACATTGCACGAGCCACGGGGGCCAGTGACCATTTGAAGATCGGGTTGATCGGTTGCGGCGGGCGGGGAACCGGGGCGGCGGCGCAGGCGTTAACGGCGGATAGTAATGTGGAGTTGTGGGCGATGGGGGATGTATTTCGGGAGCAGATTGATAAAAGTCTGGAAACGGTCAAAGCGCAGTTTAAAGAACAGGACAAGCGCGTGACGGTGGATGATTCCCGGAAGTTTGTCGGTTTTGATGCTTATCAAAAGGTGCTGGCCAGCGGCATTGATATGGTGTTAATCGCCACGCCGGGCGGGTTTCGGCCCATCCATTTGCGGGCGGCGGTGGAGGCGGGGAAACACATTTTCTGCGAGAAACCGATGGCGGTGGACCCGACGGGGGTTCGTTCCGTGATCGAATCCGTGAAGCTGGCGAAACAAAAGAATCTGGCGATTCGCGCTGGCTTTAACATGCGGTTTGAACCGATGTATCGTGAGGCGATCCAACGCATTCGCGATGGGCAGATTGGCGAGGTGCTTTCGATTTATTCGACGCGGTTGAGCAATCGTTTGTCGCGTTTCAGTGGCGAGCGCAAGGAGGGATGGGGCGATGTGGAATGGCAGATGCGCAACTGGCATCATTTTCTCTGGCTTTCGGGGGATTTGATTATGGAGGTTTCCGTTCATAGCATTGACAAGATGGCGTGGATTATGAACGACGAACCGCCGGTTAAATGTGTGGCCAGCGGTGCGCGGCAACAGCAGGTAATTGGGGATATCTGGGATCAGTTCGATATTACGTATGAATATGCTAACGGTTTGCTGGCGACGCTGAAGACGCGCTATCAGGATGGTTGCTACAATGATCATCGCGATGTGATTGTGGGCACGAAAGGGCGTTGCCAACTGGGCTGGGGTACGGCGCAAATCACGGGCGAAACCAAGTGGCGTTATACCGGGCCAAAGCCGAGTTCGCACCAGATTGAGCATGATGAGTTTTTTGCCGATCTGCGCGCAGGCAAGCTGCCGAATGACGGGGATCGGATGGCCAAGAGCACGTTGATGGGGATCATGGGGCGAATGTCCGCTTATACGGGCAAGGAGTTGACCTGGGAGATGGCGATGAATTCCAAACTGCATTTGATGCCGGAAAATCTGAACTGGGACATGAAGTTGCCAGTGTCGCCTCCGGCAGTAGCCGGACGAACCGCCTTTATTTGAACTGCCACTTTACTTGCATGAAACGAATTATTTCACAGGCATTGGTGAGTGTGATGGTATGGCTGGGGTTAACCGCGTTTAGAGCCGGTGCGGCGGAAGCCAGTCAACCTGCGGTGGGACAGAAGCGGGAGGCCAATGCCCAACTCCTTCAAGAGGTTGCCGCGGGAAAGCTTAAGGAGGCCAAGGCGTCATGGTGGGGATTTGATCCGGTGGAAGTGACGCCGATGTTGCAGGCGGCGATTAAATCGGGCGTGAAGCGATTGATCGTTGAAAATATGGGAACGCCCTGGGTGGTGGATAAGATCCAGCTCGTTGGCAATCAGGAAATCGTATTTGAGCCGGGCGTAGTGGTGCAGGCCAAGCGGGGTGCGTTTCACGGAACCACCGATGCGCTTTTTTCCGCCGCGAACAAAACGAATCTCACTTTAACCGGGCCGGGCGCAACGCTGAAAATGTGGAAAGAGGACTATACGCAACCCGGTTACACGAAAGCCGAATGGCGGGATGTGATTACATTGTCGAGTTGCGAAAACGTGCGCATTACGGGGTTAACGCTGGCGGATAGTGGTGGTGACGGACTCTATCTGGGCGCAGCGCAGCCGGATCGTCCGAACCGAAATGTGGAAGTGCGTGACGTTACTTTCAGCAATAATCACCGGCAAGGCATCAGTGTGATCAGTGCGGAAAATTTGCTGATTGAACGCTGTTTGCTGTTGAACACATCCGGAACAGCGCCGCAAGCGGGGATTGATTTTGAACCAAACAGTCCAAGTGAACGGCTGGTGAACTGCGTGTTGCGGGATTGCCGGTCAGAAGGCAATCACGGTCCAGCTTTTGATTTTTATCTGGGACAGTTGCATCGCGATTCTGCGCCGGTTTCCATCCGCTTGGAGCGTTGCACGTCGAAAGGAAGTCCGCACAGCATCAGTTTGGCCACGCTCAATGATGAGAAAAGGGCGGTTACGGGATTAATTGAGTTTGTGGATTGCAAGTTTGAGGGAGCGGAACATCAAGCGGTGATGATTGGTCGCAAACCCGCCCATGGCTGCCGGGTGCGGTTTGAGAATTGCGAGATAACGAATCCGGCAGTGGGAAATGATAAAGAGGGGCCGATTTATTTTCTCGCCGCGAGCGATGATGAGGAAGACATCGGCGGGGTGACGTTCAAGAACTGCACGGTTATTGATCCGGTGGCGCGCCGGCCGCTGGCGCTTCGTGAGAATGTTAATGGGTTGCCACTAATCGAAGTGACGGGCGATTTGAAAGTCATTCACGCGGGACAAACGACGACGTACGAATTGAATGAAGCGTTGCTAAAAGGCTGGTTTCCAACGTTGGGTTTGAAACGTTTTCCGAAATGGCCATGGGCGCAAAGCAAGCTGGGACGGGTGGCTGACTCAACTGCGGCTCATGATTGGAAGATTGCGGCGCGAATGCGGGTAGCGGCGGATTGGTTGATGTTGGGTGAAGTGGGACAGAAGGTTTCCTTTGCGTTGCGCTTGCAAACGGTGGGGCGGAGTGAAGCGCGCGTGATTCCGGT
>JBEHZA010000289.1:0-6795 GCA_048497895.1 Verrucomicrobiota bacterium | reverse complement strand
TGGGAAAGGGTTCAAAATGTCCATCTACTCTGAAAGAGTTGCATCGCTTCAGCCCCCGCGTGTCATCCGCGTTTGGCTTGGAATTAAGGCGCAAGGATAAAACTCTTTCAGAGTTTATGCTTTTACCGATCGTTACCCAGGGTAGTCCCGCCGGGACACAAGCGGCGGGACAACCCTGGGCTGATTGATGGTAATCCCTTCGGGATAACGAATCCTCCCGGTCGGCGGCAGGTTTGTTCGTGATCCCGCATCCGGGATTGGCTCACCGTCACCACAAATAAAATCCCTGGCCGCTAGCCCACAGCTTTTTAACTGACTTCGCAACCGTCAAGATGCTTTAAATATGCTGCTTTTGCGGCTACGTAATTATTTAAACCACGCTAGAGCATCCCCGCTGCCAGCCACCACGTCGTGAAGACGCTGGCCATAAAGAGCGCAAGGCACGTCAGGTTAACGCGTTTGCTGAGCAAGCGTTTTACCGGTAAAAATCCGAGTATAATCCCCAGCAGAGCGCCCGTCATAAACCCACCGAGATGCGCGACCAAATCGCTCTTGGGATCAGTGCCCAATAGCAGAAACAACATGCTGCCACCAAACACGCCCGCCATTAAGTTGCGGGCCGCATGCGGTTGCTGCCGCCAATGCGGAATGGACTGAACGGCGAGCAGCCCCAGTGCGCCCATCACCATGCCGGAAGCGCCCAGCCCCAGATAAGGCCCGGAATAGAGCAGCGTGCCGAGCCAATTGCCGGCGGCCCCAGCCAGATAAGACAACAGCAATGCCGGTCCCGCTCCGTAACGAGCCATCGCGAGACCAAACAGCAGGAATCCGAAAACGGCGTTGGTCGCCAGATGTCCGGCATCTGCATGCAAAGTAATCGCAGTAAACAGCCGCCACCATTCTCCGTGGTGATACGCTTCACTATCCAGGATTCCCACCGTGCGCAAACGAGGCAGCAACTCGGTGAACTGAAATTGGACAATCGCCAGAAATACACACCAGAACATAGCTCCCCAATGGAAAGTCATTTCTGTCCACGGCAATTCCTGATGCCAGCCCCAACCGCGGTTTTCAGTCTGATACTGCCGCAGCACACCCAGCGCACGCTCCAAATGCGGCTGCTCGACGGCCAACCCCCAACGATCCGATCCCGCTTCGTGAGTAATCGTGGCAAAGATGTTCTGACTGGCCAGCGCCAGACTCCATTCCAGCGCCCGCCGCTGATTGCGAACGGGGATGACCGCTGTCGTTGTGCCTTCCGGATTCAACGCTGGGAACATGGCATTTCATCCGCCGCCGCACAAGGGGCGACCAGAAACAGGGTGTGATTAAAAGTGGCGGACCAGCAAGATGTGGCCGACAGGTTGAGGCAGGGTTAAAGCGATGCCGCGACGGAGCGCGCCTGTGTGCAGAGCACCAGGCGCGGCAGTTGATGAGTGCAGGAACGGTGGAATATATTTTGCACGACGCAGACGGATGGACGTGCTGCGGCTGGTTCCGCAAGCGGAACACAGCCGCGGTCCGTCCCTAATCACCCGCCACTTTCAAGCACACACCCCGGAAACATACAGGATTTCCATTCTAATGATTATTCCGATTGGCGCGTTGTGAATTCCAATTTCGGATAGCTTCCTCCCAAACCGGCAAATCAACCGGGCAGATTTCTGCGTCCAACCCGTTGGTTGAAAATTGAAAACTCCAATGTGAATCAGAAAACGGCACCCGGCGAACGAACTGATCGAAGGAGGCGAAGTCGTTTTGGTTCGTCATGGGCGGAATATTGAACGAATGCCGGGTCAAAAATCCAAGAGCTATCAAGGCGTCCCGTTCTGCACGGATTTCCCGCTGCGGATTCGGGCGGGTTCCCGATAACAGGACGGACCACTGGCCGGGATCCAGCGCATCTTTCCAGTTGTAAGTTCCAAACTGCCGATGTTCAAGATGCTCCAATTTTCGCAAATGGGACTGTACTTCACGAAAATGAGCGGTACGATGCCAGATTGCTCCAGTGAGCAAGACCAGAACTATCATCACCGTAAATAAGCGGGCGCGTTTACTCATCTTAAGTCGCCAAACCAAATCCTTTTGTGCCGGACCATTTCCAAATCCGACCGGTGAAACTTCCCGGGAAAGCTCAGGCATCTAAGCGGGGTTCAGAATGCGCATCAAGAAGTATCCCGATTCCAGCCAGCAACTTCGATTGCCGGGAGGAACCGGCCAGCGGTTGACAGGCGGCCTTAAACGAGCGAGTTTGAGCGCGGCAGTTGTCTGCTGGCAAACGACTTGCGTTATCACTCAAGGTCGGGCCTGCTCAGCCGGTGGAGAGGTTATTGCCCGAACGATGGGGTCATGAATTGGCTCACCGAAATATCACACGTCTGGCACTACACGATTGCCGGTCTGACGTTGTTCATTGCGCTCGTGGCTTCCGGGCACGCCATCCTGCACAAGCGCGACTCCCGGGCCGCGACGTTGTGGGTGGCTTTCATCTGGCTGATGCCGCTGATTGGCGCGGTGTTTTACCTTTTGCTGGGCATCAATCGCATCCGCCGCCGGGCCACGCTGTTGCGGGGTCGCCGGGAGCGTTTTCCGTGCATCCCCATCTCCGAGCTTTGCCAACCGCAACAACTGGAACAGGCGCTCGGTGGTGAGATGTCGCATCTGGCCGGACTCGCCCGGCTGACGAACCGGATCGTGGGTCGTCCGCTCGCCGCGGGCAACCGGATCACCCCGCTGGTCAATGGCGACACGGCTTTTCCTGCCATGTTGGAGGCGATTGAGCGGGCGGAAAAGTCCGTCGCTTTCGGCACTTATATTTTTGACCGCGGTCAGGCGGGACGTCAGTTCGTGCAAGCCCTGAGTGGGGCGGTGAAACGCGGAGTGCAAGTGCGCGTGCTCGTGGATGCGACCGGAGCCCGTTACTCACTACCCACGATTGTGCCATTGTTGCGTCGCGCCGGAGTGCCGGTGGCGCAATTCCTGCCGACGATTGTGCCATGGCGCATGATGTCGATCAATTTGCGCAATCACCGGAAGCTGCTCGTGGTCGATGGCAAAACCGCTTTCACCGGCGGCATGAATATTCGTGACGGTCATCTCATTCAGCAACAGCCGAGCCGGCCGGTGCGGGATGTTCACTTCCGCATTGAAGGACCGGTGGTCACGCAATTGCAGGAGGTCTTTGCAGATGACTGGTTGTTTACCACCAAAGAATCACTGGAAGGCGAAGCCTGGTTTCCACGGCTGGAATGCCAGGGACCGGTCATTGCCCGCGGCATTCCCGATGGGCCGGACGAGGATTTTGAAAAGCTGGTGAAGACTATTCTGGGCGCGCTCAATTGTGCTCAATCGCGGATTCAGATTGTGACTCCTTATTTTCTGCCGGATCGCACGCTCATCTCTGCGCTGAACCTCGCGGCTTTGCGCGGGGTGGAAGTGGACATCATTCTCCCGCGGCAGAGCAACCTGCCGTTTGTGCATTGGGCCACCTTTTCGCTGTTATGGCAGGTGCTGGGCCGGGGCTGCCGGGTGTGGCTGACGGAAGGGCCATTCGATCACTCCAAGTTAATGGTGGTGGATGGCCACTGGTCCCTGATCGGTTCCGCGAATTGGGATCAGCGCAGTCTGCGGCTGAATTTCGAATTCAACATGGAATGTTACTCGCGCGAATTCGCGAGTGACCTGGAAACCATCATTCAGAGCAAACTGGCGAAGGCCCATCGGCTCACGCTGAAAGAGATGGATAGCCGTTCTCTGCCCATCCGCTTGCGGGATGGCATGGCCCGTTTACTGACGCCCTACCTGTAATCTCACGGAAGCGCAAAGCGGAATGAGCCGCTCGCATTCTGAGCGGGATCGACCCGCGCCACCTGATTCGTATTACCAGTGGTGCTGCTGCCACTGGTATTCGTGCTGGTATTGGAAGCCGTGCCCGAATTCTGATTGGTATTCGCGTTGTGGTTATTGTTGGTTTGGCCGTTCCCCGGAGAGCCACCTGAGCCGGTTTGATTGGTGGATAAAACGACCGTACTCGAAGAAACCACGGGCACCATCACAATCGTCGCCGGAGTGGTTGAACCCGGAGCCGTCGCAGGTGCAGGATCGCTGCTGAAAATCCGGCTGGCCAAACGGCGGGTCTGCTGAAAGCTTAACAAAGCCGGGCCAGCGCCCGGAGCAGCGGGAGCCGCCGCAGGTGCGGGTGGCACGGGATTCGGTTGCGGATTAATCGCTTTCGGTTTATCCGCGGGTTTAACGGGTTGCGAAACGATGGCGCCGGGGAATTGAGTCGGCGGAGCGGGCACTTGATCGGTAACGGCTGGACGACGTTGCCGGAACAGGTGGATATTCGCAAATTCCTCGGGCGTATTCAGAATGACCAGCACCAGCTCGATCAAAACCGCCAGCAACGCAAACGCCACACCTAATTCGGCGGTGCGGAATGACCACTTGATAATTTGACGGACACGCATGTTCATAAAGCCACGGTTCGCTTAGTTTTTTAACTGGCTGTGCTGCCGCAGGGCGCGTTGCAACTTCTCACTGTCGGTCTGTTCCACCCGTCCGTCCACAAACAATAAATTACCGCGCAGTTGGTGAATATCCGTGGTCCAGCCCGCCACATCATTTGTCGTCAGCGTGAGCACGGAGCCGGTGACAAACGTTTGATTAGTGATATTGCGATCACCGCATAAAAGATTATTAGGCTTATAAGAGGAAGCATCCAGGCCCATGAAGTAACTTAGATTTTCATTTCTGACCGCCGGCCAATCCGCGAATAATTTTGCCTTGTCCGCCGGACAAATCAGCACCTTGGAATTCAGAATGTAATTAGATGCCGCCACAAAATGCCGATAAGCATTTCCGCCCGGAACATATTCCAGAGAGCCGGCGCTGTTGGTGGAAATCTGCATGGGATATTTGCCATCGTGATCATCGGCAAACATGCGGAAGGAAAGGCCGATCTGTTGCAGATTGGCCAGGCACCGGACCTGCAACGCTTTGGACTTTGCTTTGCCTACCGCGGGCAGATACATGGCCGCCAGCAACCCAATAATCGCAATGACGACCAGTAACTCAATTAAAGTAAATCCTCGCTGCCGGTACATAATTATCAAGTGCTCTTAACTGCGATCCGTTTCTTCCTTGGCATCTGCTGCCTGATTGCGTCAGTGCTCTAATAGCATCAACAATGCCAAGCCTTATATCGCCCTATAAAATAGGCTGAAATGGACTTTGAGAGCGAAAATCACGCACGCCATGCGTGAGCGTGCGTGATTTCCATGCGAACCGACAGCTTCATCCGGACGCGCTTTATTTGGCGGGCGCCAATTCATACTTATGCGCGACCGGCTGATTGCTCTGATAGATTTGATCTTCGTATTGTTTCGCTTGCGCCAGCAAAGCGGGCACCTGGGTATTGAAATCCGCGAGCCATTTGTCGAATGCTTCGCGTTTGGCCGGGGCGGTAGGATCATCCTTGTGTTCCGCCAGCCAACGCTCTTCGGTGCGGCGCTTGCCTTTGCGCTGAGCCCAGAGATTACGCAGCGGACGAATGGCCTTGTCGTTGCGGTCCTTGTTCAGCAACGCGACTTTCAACGCCTGTTGATATTCCGGCGTCTTATCGTTCTCTTCCAGTTCCACACCGAACGCCAGCCGGTTCGCGTCATAGGTGCCAACCGCCTGGCCATCAATCCGCAACTCATACTTGCCCGGTTTAAGGCCGGTGACGGTGATCTTTTCATTGCTGTTGTGATGGCCCGCGTGCGTCAGCTTGTAACCCTCGACTGCTTCCGGCGGCAAGACCCACGGCAGCACATTCGCTTTGAACGTAAAGCTGATGGTTTCGCCGTCGGTGAAGTCGGTGATTTTTCCATTGGTCGCGCCGGGCTTGCGTTTGCCATCCGGGCCAGCCGCCAGGTTGATGGCGGAAACCGGAGTCTTGGCGATTAACTCATCAATGACGGCCAGGGCCATCACCACCTGACCCGTTTGTTCCGGATGCACGCCATCGTGCATGAAGGTAAACTTCGGATCTTTTTTACGTTGTTCCGTGGTCAGATTGTTTAACGGGCTATACATATCCACAAAGCCGAGACCGCGCACGGAGGATTGCTCACGCAACCAGGCGCCGAAGTAGGCCAGCACGCTATTGTAGTAAGTGTCCCGCGATTCATTGGCAGGCTTTTTAGCCATGCGGGGAGCACGGGCGTCAAACATCGTCGGCGTCATGGGAACGGCCTGAGCGCCGAGGGCGGCCAGTTTATCCAGGAGCGTCGTCATGTCCTTCTCATAGGTGTCGAAGATCGGCTGGTTGAATTTGGTGTAACCGCCATCGTTCATGCCGAGGAGAATCGTCACGTAGTTCGGTTTGAATTGCGCCACGTCGTCGTCAAACCGGATAAGCGCATCACTGGCACGGTCTCCGCCCACGCCGGAGTTATGAAAATGCACGTGCACATTTGGAAAACGGGTATAGACGTAATCTTCGACATACTGCGTGTAGAGACATTGATGCGTGATGCTGTCCCCCAGAAACACGAAGGAATCGCCGTCCTTAAAGGTGAGGTTGCCGAATGTCGGCTTGAATTCGGCTGTGGGAGCTGCGGGTTTGGCCTCCTGCGCGTGCAGCGAAAACGCCAGCGCCAGAGCCGGGAGCATGGTGACAAAACTGCGTCGATTCATATAGGCTATGAGGTTGTGTATTTGGATTCGATTGAAAGGTCAGTATGCGGGTTAAGTGGGGCATTTCAAGTTCGCAGGCGGACAATGCGTTCGCGACGCTGGCCACGTTCGAGA
>JBEHZA010000288.1:0-6796 GCA_048497895.1 Verrucomicrobiota bacterium | reverse complement strand
CCGTCTCAGGCCCGGTCGAGGAAGTGGGCACGCGCGGCGCCATCCGGCTGGCGGCGGGCCTCGTCGAAAAGTTCCTCCTCGCGCTGGATGCCGGAATTCATGCGGAAGGCGGAGGGCGAAATGAAGCACCGAAGTTCCGAAGGACTAAATCCGAAAGAAATCTCAAGGTAGAAGGTCAAAAAGGGATCATCGCGGAAGATACGGAATATGCGAAAAGGCCATGCTGTATGGGATTGTATGGCTTTGTATGGGGTAAAACTTTGGTCGAGGGTTGTGGGAGGGCCTAAAATGATGAAAAACGAGTGTCTAAACCCAAAGGAAAATCAGGTGTGCAATGACCGTCGGTCGCGCGGGGGCGAAGCGGTTAAAAATAAAACAGGCCGCGAGGGGTTACCTCGCGGCCAAAATAGGGATCGGTTTGGCTTAACGGCCGAAGCTCATCGGGAACGGCTTGGCCATTTCGTTGGCGCAAGGTTGATTGATGGGCGCGTCGGGCGTGCGGGTGTTCGGGGTAACGATGTTGTTGGCGAGCATGAAGGCTTCGACTTCTTCACCGCTGATGTCGGGCAACATGCGTCCGTTGATTTCCACGCAGGGGCTCAGCATCTGGCCGCTCTTTTCAATCATTTCCTGGCGTTGCGCCGGGTCGTTGATGATGTCGCGGTCTTCAAACGGGAGGTCGTATTTGCGCAACACGGCACGAACACCATTGCTCCAGCCACAGGAGGGCTTCAAGTAAGCGATAATCTTAGGTTTTTCCATAGGTCAAAATCTTTCTATCCGAATCTTGGTACTAACTTGCCAAAAAATCGCCGTTTAGCAACTTTTTCCGTCAACTTACTTTGTTTCACTGGTTTACAGGATTGGATTTCCGGGCAGCGAACGGAGCGGTCGAAGCAACATTCGAGGGAGCAAGCGGGTTTGAAATATCTGAAACCATTTGATTGGGTCACCTTGCTGCGACTGGGATCACCGCTTCGCGGGACAGGCGGTCGCTGTCCGCGCGCATTAGACCTTCGACAAGGTGCATTGAACTTGCTGTAATCACGCCCCATGTCACTGAGCATTCTCGTTATTCCGGATAAGTTTAAGGGCACGCTGACAGCGCAGGCAGCGGCGCAGGCCATTGTCACGGGCTGGAAACAGGCGCGTCCGCAGGACCGGCTGACTGCAATCCCGATGAGTGATGGCGGAGATGGGTTCGGCGAAGTGTTGCGTCAAGTATTGAAGGCGCGGGTGCAAACCGTGAAGACAGTGAATGCGGCGCATGAACCCTGCACGGCCCAATGGTGGTGGGAGCCGAAGACGAAAACGGCGGTTATTGAATCCGCCAAGGTGATCGGGCTGGCACAATTGCCGGTGGGTAAATTTCATCCATTTCAATTGGACACGTTCGGACTGGGAGTGGTGCTGCAAGCGGCGGCAGCCAAAGGGGCGAAGCGTTGCGTAATCGGCATTGGCGGAAGCGCAACCAATGATGGCGGGTTTGGCCTGGCACGGGCGTTGGGTTGGAAATTTCTGACGGCGAACGGAAATGAAATCACGCACTGGACGGCCCTGGGAGAATTGAAAGCGGTCATGGCTCCACGCAAGCAGCGGTTATTTCAGGAAATGATTGTGGCGGTAGATGTGCAGAATCCATTGCTGGGCGCGCGCGGTTGTTCGCGGATTTACGGGCCGCAAAAGGGATTGAAACCGGAGGATTTTCCGCTGGCGGATCTGGCATTAGGAAAACTGGCGCGCATCACGAAGGCGACCGTGAAGGAGGACTTTGCAAAGCGTCCGGGTGCGGGGGCAGCGGGCGGTTTGGGCTTCGGTCTGCAACGGTTTCTGGGAGCGAAGCCGCAGTCGGGTTACGATTTATTCGCGCGTTATGCCCAGCTTTCCAAACGGCTGCGCACGGCGGATCTGGTCATCACGGCGGAGGGCGCAATTGATAAATCCACGCTCATGGGCAAAGGGGTGGGCGAAATCGCGCGGGTGTGCCAGCAGGCAAAGATTCCGTGTCTCGGTTTGGCGGGTTATCTGGGCGATGTGAAATTGGTCAACCGTCGTTTCATACAGGCTCATGGGCTCACGCCGGGGTTCACCACGCGGGAACAGGCGATGGGACAACCCGTGGAATGGCTCACGAAACTGGCGGCGCAGGTGGCCTCTGCGTGGCCGGAAGAATGACAATCCGCTTGCTCCCACTCACTTCACTTAATACTTTTCGCGCATGGATATGATCCAGGAAAAACTGCTGAGCTTCCTGGGCATGATCGTCTTCATCGCGTTGGCGTGGGCGCTCTCGCAAAACCGCAAGCTGTTTCCCTGGCGGACGGTCATTTGGGGCATGGGTCTGCAATTCACGGTTGCCATCCTGATTTTGCGAACGCCGTTTGGCGCAGCAATATTTGACTTTGCGCAACGCGGGGTGACGAAACTGAATTTTTTTGCGAATGAAGGAGCGAAAATGGCCTTTGGTCCGCTGGCGAACGGAGCTTTGCTGGAGAAACAATTTGGTCCGGGGAACGCTTTCATTTTCGCCATTTTCATTGCGGCTACAGTGATGCTGATTTCGGCCATTTCCTCCCTGTTCTATCATTGGGGCATTTTGCAACGGGTGGTGCATGCGATCGCGCGGGTGATGCAACGCACGATGCGAACGAGCGGCAGTGAAAGTCTGGCGGCGGCGGCCAACGTATTCGTGGGCCAAACGGAGGCTCCCCTGCTCATTAAACCTTATATCGCCGGCATGACGCGGAGTGAAATCATGGCGATGATGGCGGGCGGCATGGCAACCATCGGTGGAGGTGTGCTGGCGGCTTATGCGGGCTTTGGCATCAGTGCGGGACATTTGCTGACGGCTTCGGTGATGAATGCACCGGCCTCACTGGTCATTGCCAAGATTATGCTGCCGGAAACGGAAACGAGCGAGACCGGTTCGTCCGCGACGTTGAAAGTCGAGAAGAGTTCAATCAACAGCATTGATGCGCTGTGCCGCGGCGCGAGTGAAGGCTTGATGCTCGCGTTGAATGTTATCGCGATGGTGATTGTGTTCGTGGCGGTGGTGGGGCTGGCGAATTTTCTGCTGAGCTTTCCGCAACGCAAACTGGGAATCGTTGACCCCGTCAGTTTCCAAACCATGGTCGGCTGGGTGAATGCACCGTTCGCGTGGTTGATGGGCATACCCGCCAAAGACGTAATGCCCGTGGGTAAAATCCTGGGCGAACGGGTGGTGCTGAATGAACTGATGGGTTACTTGTCCCTGACAGCGCAGAAAACCAATTTAAGCCCGCGGAGCTTCGTCATCGCTACGTATGCGCTGTGCGGGTTTGCCAATTTCGGCAGTGTGGCGATTCAGATCGGCGGCATTGGGACACTGGCGCCGAATCGACGTAACGATCTTGCCCGGCTGGGGTTGCGGGCCATGGTGGCGGGATTGCTGGCCTGTTACCTGACGGCAACGATTATTGGAATTTTGCTCTAACATGAACGCGGACAATTTCCTTTCCATGGCTGCGTTTATACTTTTTACTTAATTCAGGTTCACCATGCGCGGGTACATTAAATTACTCCTCTATATACTATTCCTTGCGGGGTTTAGTAGCTTCGGTTACCTGACGCACCATAAATATAAGGAAGTCATTGGCGCGTCGGAAGTGGTTCCCGGTACAGACCGGCCCCTGCCCAAGAGCGAAAAGAATCTCAAGATGGAAGCCAAAGCCATCGACGACGAAGAGGTGAAGAACGAATCACCGTTCACGCAGGATTATTCCAGCATGATGGGTTACGGCGTGGGGTTGTTCATCTGCATCATCGGCCTCTCCCTGTTGGTCGCCCGGGATGTAGCGGGATACTTCGGCAACCGGGCCAGCCGGATGGTCTATAACGATGCCGGGGAAGACATGGCCATCAAAAATGCTGATTATGAAAAAGCCGATGCCGCCTGGCGCAACGGGGAGTATATCCAGGCGATTCAACTCCTGCGTGAATACTTGAAGAAGAATCCGCGGGAAGTTCACGCGGCTTTGCGGATTGCGGAGATTTACGAGAAGGACATGGGCAATCATCTGGCCGCCGCGTTGGAATACGAAGAAGTATTGAAGCAAAAAAAGTTGAACCGGGAGCGCTGGGGCTGGACGGCGATCAAGCTGGCGAATATTTACTCCGGCAAGCTGAATAATTCCAACAAAGCGTTGGAATTGCTCCACCGGATCGTAAACGAATACGGCGGCACAAAGGCCGCAGAAAAAGCCCAAAAGCGGCTGGATCAGGTGGAAGGGATTGAAGACGCCGAAGCGGCAGAACCGAGCTAGTCAGGCACAGGGCCTTTCGGCCTCTTGTGCACGGTCCAATCGGTGAAAAATAAATTTGAATAAAACGGTCACTCAATCCTCTAACGTTTCAGAAAGCCTGGTTGCAGGCGAATGGGTTTTCGAGGCTAAGGTTAAATCAGTGGCCGCCATAGACTGACCTGAATGCGGGTTCAAGCTGCAATGGGTTAGAGCGCGGTTAAGGGCAAAAGCGAATGTCCGGACGCCACTTTTTAACTGTTGACATTTTAACAATCGGTCCTAGCTTTATCGTGTAAGATTTGATTCGGGTAGCGGTACGTTTCTTCAGAGGGGTTCCCCACCCCCACCTCCTTGGCGTCTGCTGCCCGAATCGTTTTTTTCTGAAAGTTTTTTTAAATTCCCCGTTGACTAGTCGAGGTAGTTTTTTTACTTTCACGGTCCCCGATAGCGGGGGTGTAGCTCAATTGGTTAGAGCGCTGCCCTGTCACGGCAGAGGTTACGGGTTCGAGCCCCGCCACTCCCGCCATTTTTAAAATGGCTTAGGACCGTCATTATCAGCCGAAAGGATGAGAGGCTGCAAAGTCACCACTGGATTCTTAGAGCGAAGGCAGTTCGCGCAAACAACCGCACGAAATCAATTGGCGTAAACGAGAGGACTGATTCAACCCACGCAACTGGAAAGAGGGTCCGCTAAAGCGGCTTCCGCGCGACCAGATTGACGAGCGTTTCTTCCCGTTGACCCGGCGGCTTGGGCGCAATGCCCAAACGTTCCCACAGGCCAATGTCCGAACGACTCCACCACAGATACGGAAAGGAGGTATTCCGCGACTCGAATTGAAAACCGGCAGCGCGAATCATGGCCATGTATTCATCTGCGGTGCGCTGAACATCCATCGGGTGAGCAAACAGCCAGCGGATGATCCAGGAGTGAATGTAGGCTTTGGTGGACTCGGCAAAAAGCAGAAGCCCGCCGGGTTTGAGAATGCGATAAAATTCAGCCAGCGCCTGTTCCTGCTGCACTAAATGATGAAAGGTCTGATGACAAAAAACGAGATCCGCCGTCTGATCAGGCAAATCAATGGCCGCGCAATCGTTCTTGAGGAATTCCACCTGCAATTGATCCTGCTTCACCCGCTCCCGGGCGACCTGGAGGTTTTCCTCCTCAAATTCAATCCCGATCAAACGTTGTGCATGAAAAGCGTCCTGCAAAAGCCGGAAGGATCGTCCCTGACCGCAGCCCACATCCACAATCACCGGATATTGCTCACGCCGGTCGTCGATGAGGCGTGTCAGATCGTTGATGGCGACTTTCAATACGCGGCTGACCCAAATCTCCGTGCTCAGAAACCAGAAACCAAAGCGGGTCTCGGGCACGAACAGCGGCTTTTCACCAGAATGACTCGTCATAAGCTCCCCTTCCCTGCCGCTGGACGAAAACTCATCGCCATGGCCCTAGTATTATTGGATGCACACATGAAAGTATCCGGTAAAATTCCGTTATCCCCGTAATTCCCGCCAGCGTCTGATCTACTGTCTGCTTCAGAGTAGGCCCGACCGTTTCCCGGAGCGAGACTAAATTACAAACTGCCCCTGTCGTCGCACCGCTCAAATCAGGCTCACGTTACTTTCTGAATACTCGGCGCCCGCGTTCGCGGTTGGCTCGAACCAAAGCGAGGTGCGCTGACTCGCGAGCAACATATTTTGGAAAGGGTTATCGTGCCGCCACACATCGCCCGCCAGAATCGTCGTAACCTGCCGAACCATCGCTTCCGGTTTATCCGCCAGAAAGAAAGTATCATGCGCCCAGCGGGTGCGATAGAAACGTTCGATGATTTGCTCGAAAGTTTTATAGCCGCGCTGCATTTCGAGGTGATATGGGTCCAAATCAAACGGCCGATCATCCGTCACCGTGGGAGCAATCCGCCGGATCAATTCCTGCGCAGTAAAAACCGCCAGCGTAATCCCGGAGGAAAAAATCGGATCAAGGAACTGACGCGCATCTCCCAGCGAAGTCACCCGCGGCGTAGTCGGCTCGCGATTGTAGTAACTGTAATCGGCAATGCGGCGCAACGGCGCGCTTTGTTCCGCGCCTTCCAGAATGGATTGCAGGAGCGGAAACGCCTGGACGTATTCCTGAAAGGCCCGTTCCGCCACCGGAACCGGTTCACCATCTTTAATCACCACTCCCACGCTGAGGCGGTCACCCGTCAAAGGAATGGCCCAACCCCACCGCTGACTCTGAGTCAGAAAAATGATGATATCCCCACGCCGGAAAGCCTGTCGGGCAGCGGGTGAAGTCACGTTCCGGAAATGCGTAAAGGTACCGCTCTTGCCCAACCCACGAATCCGCACCTTGGTCCCCTGCGCCTTGCTCATCAAAGTTTGCTGGCCGGTGGCGTCGATGAGGTAACGGCATTCCGTTTCCCCCCAGTTGCCGGAGACCTTGACTGACTTCGCCCCTTCCTCCCAATGCGAAACCGCGTGGCCAAAACGAACATCGGCTCCATGCCTCACAG
>JBEHZA010000287.1:0-6835 GCA_048497895.1 Verrucomicrobiota bacterium | reverse complement strand
TCTCCCGCTTCGAGAGGAAAAACGTATCCCCGGTTTTAATTCGTTCCGTGCCGTGTTCCCCACGCAGGCGCACTCCGGCACCTGCCGAAGGTGCCCTGAGACTAACCAGATTGACAACCGGAATGGTTCCGGCAGGCTGCGCTCCATGAGCGAAGTCGCGCCGACTGAAGTAGTGGCAGAAACCCCACCACCACTGCCGATCCCCAAACCCTGGGGATTATGGGCCACACTCGGTTTTAGCCTCGTCATTGTCCTGGCGTATGTGGTGACGCAAGCCATCGTGATTAGCGTGGGCGTGGTGCTCGCAAAATTTGCAAATTATGAACTGCCGCTCGACAACCTCTCCAACAATGGCCTGATCCTTTCACTGGCCACACTGGGCGGTTTGCCGGTGGTTGTCGGATTATGCCTGTTGTTCGCCCGCCTGCGCCGGCAAATCACCGTCCGCGATTACCTGGGCTTCAAATCCTTCAATGTGGCTGCCCTGTTGCGTTGGACCGTCGTTTTCTTGATCTTCATGATGCTCGGAGATTGGGTGACCGATCAGTTGCAAAAGCCGGTCGTGACTGAATTCATGACTCAGGTTTATCGCACCGCCGGTTTCAAGCCGTTGCTTTGGTTAACACTCGTCGTGGCCGCTCCGCTGGGAGAAGAATTGTTTTTCCGAGGCTTCCTGTTTGCAGGCATCCGTTACTCCAAGCTCGGTCATCGCGGCGCGATCCTGATTACCTCCATCCTGTGGGCCGGAGTTCATCTGCAATATGATCTGAGCGGAGTACTGATGATCTTCGCCACCGGGTTGATTCTGGGCCTGGTCCGTTACCGGTTGAACTCGATCTTTCCGGGCATGATTCTGCACGGTTTAATGAATGCGCTCGCCACCTTGCAAGTCATTGCCGAAATCTCTCGGCTGGATTCGATTAAATAAATTCCGCACACTGGTGCTTTCCCATTTAAAAAACTGATCGCATGAAAAAATTGCTCTGCCGTGGCGGCTTCCTTTTGCTCACGTTTTTCGAGCTCGCCCTCTCTGTCAGCGCTGGTGAACGTTTCACCGGCCCGTGGGATATGAAAGCCCTGAAAGCCACACCACCTGCCACCTGGGGCACGCGCACAGGGCTCGTGCAGGAAGTTTATTATGAGGGCGAACCGTTTCAGGGAAAGCCAACGCGTGTCTTCGCTTACGTAGGCAAGCCGGCGGAAGGCAAAGGGCCATTTCCCGGCATGGTGCTCGTGCATGGCGGCGGCGGACAAGCCTTTCGCGAATGGGCGCAACTGTGGGCGGAACGCGGTTATTACGCGATTGCGATGGATACCGCCGGGCAAGGCCCGGGCAAAGTGCGCCTGCCGGATGGCGGCCCGGATCAATCCGATACCAATAAATTCCGGCCGTTTACCTCCGCCGATCTGAAAGAGATGTGGACTTATCACGCGGTCGCCGCCGTCGTCCGGGGTCACTCGCTGCTTGCGAGTTTGCCGGAGGTGGATGCCAAGCGCATTGGCATTACCGGCATCAGTTGGGGCGGTTATCTCACCTGTATTGTGACGGGCATTGATGATCGCTTACAGGTTTCCGTGCCGGTCTATGGCTGCGGTTATTTATGGGAGAATAGTTTTTGGCTGCCGCGCTTTGAAATGCTTGGAACTGCCGGAACAAAGCAATGGGTGGATAACTTTGATCCCTCCCGTTATCTCAGCGGAGTGCACTGTCCAATCCTGTTTCTGAACAGCACCACCGATTTCGCGTATCCGCTGGACAGTTACCAGAAAACGTATCATGCCGTGCAAGGCCCGGTCACGTTGTCCATTCAAGTAGGCATGAAACATTCGCATCAACACGGCTGGGCGCCGAAGGAAATCGCGCTGTTCACGGACAGCGTGTTTCGTGCAGGCAAGCCATTGCCGAAGCTCGACCGGATGCAATCCTCCGGCGATACCGTTACCGCGAGCTTCAACGCGCCCGTTACGATCACCAAGGGACAGTTGAATTACACCAGTGACACCGGCGTCTGGCAAAAGCGCAACTGGCACGTGGAAGACGCCACTGTAACGTCCGGCAACGTCACGGCCAAACTACCCGCGGCGCGTCCACTCGTTTACTTCCTTACCATTACTGATGAAGGCGGCGCAACGGTGAGCACGGAACATGCGGAACTCCCTGCGCCGTAGAAAAACATTTTCAACCACGGATGGACACAGATGAACACGGATTCAGAACTGACGAAAGGTCACTCATCCGCATTTTTATCCGTGTGTATCTGTGTCCATCCGTGGTTTAGAAATTCCTGCTTTTCTCTGCAGTTAAGCCGATTCCCGCAACGGTTTCGGGGTGGATAACGCCAGGGCCGCCGCGATTGTTCCCAGCACTCCGCACACCAGCCAGAAGGCGGTGGGATTGAGCGAGAAACAGTACATTCCCAGCGCCGGCCCCCACGTCATTGTGAGTGCCCAGTTGAAACCCCACGCCCCCATGTAGCGACCCCGCATCTCTGGCGGTGAGAGATCAGCAATAAACGCGGAGGCCACGGGCATGCTGATCATTTCGCCCAGCGTGAAAATGCAAATGCTCACGGTCAGCACAGTCACCGTGTGCGCAAACGCATTGAGCGCGAAACCAAAACCGATGAGCAGGTAGCCCAACGCCATCATCCGGCGCGCGGGACAACGCTGCGTAATCGTCGTCAGCGGCAACTCACACAGCACCACGATCACGCCATTGAGCGAAATCAGTGCGCCATAGGTCGC
This sequence comes from Verrucomicrobiota bacterium, assembly GCA_048497895.1. GTDB lineage: Bacteria > Verrucomicrobiota > Verrucomicrobiia > Limisphaerales > JBEHZA01 > JBEHZA01. The sequence continues at coordinate 4,090 of JBEHZA010000287.1, read as the reverse complement.
GGAGGAAAGGCCCTGCTGCGTGACGTGCAATCCGAACGTGGAACTCATTTGCATGAATACCACCGCAATAGTCATCGATGCGGCGAGCATCCGTAAAAATGGTTTATCGCAGATCAGGCGTTTCAACACGACCGGCCACCCCGCCTTTTTTTCCTGACTGCGCAGGCCGTGCGGCAAGGCGAACCATGCGACCACGCCAAACAAAAACGAGGTTCCGGCATCACCGACGAACAGCCAGAAATAAGACCGTTCGGCCAGGAAACCGGCCGTCGCCGGGCCGAAAGCCCAACCGGCATTGAACGCCATACGGTAAGCCGAAAAGGCTGTGACGCGCTGCCCCGGCGGCACTAAATCCGCCAGCAACGCACTGGAAGCCGGTCGATATAATTCCGCCGTCAACCCACACAGAAAGGCGATGGCGATAATGCCGAACAGGCTGTCAGCTTGCGAAAGCAACAACATCGAGGCCGCGCCGGAAAACATGGAGAGCGTGATCGTCTTCCGGCGGCCAATGGTATCCGCCAAGTGCCCGCCAATGATCGAGGCGAACAGATTTCCCGCTCCATAAGCGCCGATCGCCACGCCGGCATTTCCGAGCGTAAAACCACGCCGCGTCATGTAGAGAGCAAGAAACGGAATGACAAAGGTGCCGAACTTGTTGAGGAACGTGCCAAAGAACAACACCCAGGCCGGGCGCGGCAGCGCCCTTAATCTCGTCAATAATGTGGACTCATTTTCGTTCATCGGATGGCTCGCTTTCAGGGTTTGGGTAAAAAACAAAAAACCCTGCTGACCTTTCGGTGAGCAGGGTGGAAAAAATTGTGAGTTACCTCAGTTAATTCCCTCCTGCTGCACCGGTTTAATGCACTTGCCGGTCAGAAGCCAGGAAGCATGACGACGGTACAGGCCATTCGCCGGCTTCGTTACGAAACCAGCTGCAGAATTCGATTGGCACCCGTTGGTCATCATTTAATAACGCCGCGAAATTGCCGCGGAGAATTAATAAAGTCAATGCGGATAATTAGCGCGCCCGTTTTTCAAAAGCGGCGGCTTATTTGTCCGATTGTCCTTGTTGGGAATTCAGCGTGAATTGGAGACCCGCCCACTGAATGCCATCGCGCGCGAGCGCTTTGCGCAATTTTTTGAAACGCCGTTCGCCTTTTTCCCGCACATACGCGCGAAATTCCTGCCATTCCTCAAACATTTTGCGCGGCATGCGGGTGGTTTGCGGCTCCAGTTCCGTCAGCCATTGGCCCAACACATACCAGCGCTCAATCCGCTTGAGGCGGTCCTGATAATCCGCAATCAACTTGGGATCGCAGGGCCAGGGAATTTCAAAAATGCGCCCGGTGCCATCCAGATGATCGCGATACGCGCGCAACAAGTCGCGCAGGGGTTGAACCAGGTCCATGGTGCTCTTGCGCCGGGCAATGCGAACGATCGCCTGCTGCATTTGTCGGCGGAGCTTGCTCAACCGGATGACCTGCTGACGCCAGAGGGTCGCGTCCGTCAATTGCTCCAGCCCCGCCGGTGGGAGTTTGATTTTTCCCCGGCGTTTCACCAGCGCACGCCGCCCATTCACGATGCCGGTGTCGATTCCCCGCAGCCGGTGCTTGATCTGTTCCTCCACCCAAATAAAAACAGCCTTGCCGGCGCTGCCGCGATTTTTGTGCAGTAATTTTTCACTCGCGACCAATTGCTGGCGCGTTTCGAGTAGCTGCCGCAATTTTTCCCAATCGGAAGGCCAGGACACCAGCGTATAGGGTCCGGTTGACTTGGCCGGCATTTGCAGCAGCACCTGATAAGCGCGCACCGCTTTTAACAAGCGCGTGGCATAACGCTGCGGATGTTGTTCGGGGGAACGTTGCAGACATTGGGAAAGCAGATTTCCCTGGCCTTTAATGAGCAACTCCAAATGGACTAGGTGCAGGCGCTTTTTCACAATTCCGGTCCCGGCTGAGGGGCACTGCACGTAGATCCGGTTTCGGTCGCGCGGCAGGGCTTGTAATGCAAGGCGGCGCAAACGCTGTTGACCAACTCCTGCGGTTTGAAGGGTTTGTAAACCACCTCCGTGGCGTAAAGTTTATCCCGAATGGTGCGCACAATGTCCGGGGAAACCGCTGTGACCACAATAATGGGTGAAGCGGGAAAGCAGGAGCGGATCTGACGGGAGATTTCCAGGCCGCTGACGGAAGGCAGCATTAAATCGAGAATGATGACATCGTACTTGTTGCGGGTGGCCAGCATCAACCCAATCTCACCATCGAAAGCCGAGGTGGTCTTAATGCCATTCTTTTCCAGATGATAGGTAATCAGGGTATTCAAGTCCCCTTCATCTTCCACCAGCAGAGCCCGTGGCGCGGATACTCCTTGTTCAGCAATAATTTCCATAAATTAAAATGACTGCCGGAACCTAACCGCACGCGGGAACGAACAGGTGTCTATCAGGTTACAAAACGGTGAAATGGAAAAGATTAACGATAACGCATCAGAAGAATGCCCGTTCTGGTAAAAGAGCGGCGAAATAGAAATAAAAACCGGGCTTGGCAATCAGGGGATGATCACCAAGCCCGGGGAATTTTCGGAATCAGTACAACAGTAGGACTATGTAGGATATCCGATCCAAGTATGTACTTACCCGGATCGAAAGCTAATGGGCATTCAAAGAACAATAGGACTTTTCGTTGCCCGAAATTCGTGTCGTAGTCCGCGTGTAATAAGCCACGAGGATGCCGAACTGTCAAGTGACACCCAAAAGATATTAAGTAACCTAATGAAAACCGTTAACCAGCCACCTCCAGCGTCTTCCAAGGCAATAGGATACAAAGGCTGCACTAATCTCCCAACAGCTTTTTCAATTGCTCTTTGGCAGCGGCTTCGCGCGAATTATTTTGCGGCTGGGCCGTATATTCGCGGCGCTTGAATTCAAAGTATTCACAGAAGGTGCCCAGATGTTTATCGAAGACCGGTTCCGCGCGGCGATCGCGGCATTGTTGTGCGGCACGCGGATCATAGCTCACGCAATTCAAGCAGACCCGCATATCCGAACCGCATTGATGGCACGATTCACTTCGTCCCGGCTGGGTAGAGAGAGTCCATTCCCAACCGCACTTATGGCAATGCCGCGTCAACTTCATAAAACGATTTTACTGAAGGGGCGGAGAAATACAATTCCATTGCGAACGATGCAGCAACGTGGCGTCAGGCATCCTTGCCTGACGGTGAACGCGGCTTCCAGCCGCGATTCGATGTGAGACTGGCAGCAAAAATGTCCGACCAGATTCCAAGTGCAAATTATTACTCGCCTTTCGCTCTAGTTTTATTTATTTCAAGCCAGTCATGAAGGAGCCAGCTCGCCATTTGGTTGCGGGATTGCATTCGCGAGGGAAACTGCCACATTTGAAACGCGAAGGAGCATCCTATTTTGTCACGTTTCGGCTCGCGGATTCTCTACCCCAAGCGGTGATTGCGCAACTCAAACGCGAGCGGGAAGCAATTCTTCAAAAAGCGCTGACGGCCAAACGTCCTTTGACCTGGCAGGAGGAGCAGCAATTGTTTCTTTGGTATTCAGAGCGAGTCGAATCCTACCTTGATGCTGGCACCGGAGATTGTTGGTTACACCGTCCAGAAATTGCCGATTTAGTGGCTCGATCACTCAACCACTTTAAGTCTGAACGTTACGATTTACCAGTGTGGGTGGTGATGCCGAACCACGTTCACGCTATTGTCTGGCCGTATCCTGATTTCCGATTGGACCAGATTCTTCATAGTTGGAAGTCATTTACCGCCAATGAATCGAATCGGCTTTTATCGCGAGTTGGGAACTTGTTCTGGCAGACGGAGTCATATGATCATTGGATTCGCAATGACGAAGAGAGAGTGCGTTTGAGCGCTTATATTGCCAATAACCCGGTAAAAGCGGGACTTGCTGCTCGGCCAGAGGATTGGCCATGGAGTAGCGCGAGTCCAACCACCCAGCGGTTCATGCGTCAGGGAACATAAGATTGTGGCGTCAGGCATCCTTGCCTGACGGTGATGGCAGCATCCCTGCTGCCAGTCTCACATCGAATCGCGGCTGGAAGCCGCGTTC
>JBEHZA010000286.1:0-6837 GCA_048497895.1 Verrucomicrobiota bacterium | reverse complement strand
TGCGCTCGATGTCGTCTCGATGGCGGAGAATCTGCCGAACCGCGAGCGCGGCGACCTGGTCTACAGCGTCAACATCGGCGCCTACAGCCACGCGTCGGCGACCTACTTCAACGGCTTCCCGCCGGCGAAGGTGGTGCACGAGAACCTCTGATCCCCTCCACATGGACGTCAAAGAGTTGATCGCGAAGGCCAAGGTCCTCCACGAGGCCCTGCCTTATATCCAGGATTTCCGCGGCTCCACGTTCGTCGTGAAGTACGGCGGCACGCCTCACTTGCTTAGTGGCAAAGCGCAGGACTGAGAAGCGAAAAATATTTTGTCCAAAGGCGGAGGATAGTCTTTTTGCGGAACTCAACGGACAGCGACCGTCCTCGGTCGCAGCCATGTCCGCTTATCCGAGCGGGTTTGAAATGTCCGACACTGTTTGGCTATATCACCTGGCTGCGACCGGGGACGGTCGCTGTCCGGGAGCAGCCTGAAACGCCAATACCTGTTTGCCGTCTTCGACGTTCCACAGGCGGACTTCACCATCGTAACTACCGGTGGCGAGGCGTTTGGAGGCGGCATCGTAAGCGAGGGCGTACACCCAATCTTTATGGCCGGTGAAAGTGTGGATTAGACTGTTATCGGACGATTGGTATTGCCGCGCCTTCCGGTCTGCGCTCGAACAAAACAGGCGGCCATCCTGGAGTAATAATTGAAAAATATCTCCGTCAAAGCCATCGATGACGCGTCTTTTGCCCTTTTTCTCCGTGCTGCCGCTATGGCTGTCCCACACGCGGATTTTTCGTTCCCGACCGGCGGAGTAAACGGATTTTCCGTCTTCAGTGAAGGCGACGGCGAAGACCGGTTCACCGTGATCGGCGAAGGTCGCTTCGAGATCGCCGGTGGCGGCATTGAAGACGCGCGCGGTTTTATCGCGGCTGGCGGAGGCGAGTTCTGTGCCGTTGGTGTTCCAGGCCAGTGAAATTACCCAATCGGCATGTTGTTCGATGCGCCGGATTTCTTTCCAGGTGGCCACGTCAAAAATGCGGATGGCATTATCGGAACCACACGAGGCCAGCCGTGTGCCGTCGGGGCTGAATTTAACGTCGAGCGCGGCATCATGCAGGGTCGCGAGCGTCTTGATCAGCGTGCCTTTGAGGGGATCATATAAAGCAACTTCGCCCAATTTGCTGGGATCACCCGTCGCTGCTGCCAACAAAGTGCCGTTCGTATTATAGGCCAACGCGTGCGTTTGCTGGGCGACATTTTTTATCCGCCGGAGCAGGGCGCCGGTGGCGGGATTCCAAATCGTGATTTCGTTGTAACCGCCAACGGCGAGTTCCTGTCCACTCGGACTGAAAGCGAGCGCGAGCAGGGGGACTGATTGCGGATAAGTCGCTGGCGGAGCGGGATGTTCTTTGCGGGGGACGAGCGTAATGAGAGCGGATTTAGGGTCAGGCCCATCAAATCTGGCGCCTTCCTTAATCCAACGCTCGATGAGTGCGATTTGGGCGGTGGGCAGGGGGTTGTCATCTTGCGGCATGCGGTCGTCGGCGTCTTTGGCGGTGAGCAGGCGATAAAGTTCGCTCGTCGCTGGTTTGCCCGGCGTGATGGAAGGCGATTTGCTGCTGCCCGCCTTCAGCATCAACTCGTAGGTGTGCAGTTGATATTTGCCTTTGGCTTTATCCGGGCCATGGCAGGTCTGACATTTATTGATGAAGATGGGCGCAATGTCGCGGCTGAAACTGACGGGCTTGGAAGCGGCGAAAGCCGGGGTGGCCAGGCTCAGGGCCAGCGGCATAACCAGGCCAACGAGCCAGTGCCGGAGTAATGTCCGTCCGGTCATTTTATTTTGGTCACAGTCCAACATGGTTTTAAATATTTCCCGTGTAACGGGTCGCTTTTATCACGCGTTAATTCCGCGGGTTTGCTTTAACACGGAAAACGAACGGCCCAAATGCTCCGGGTGCGTCAGTGTCTGAAATTGACGAACCCGTTGAGGTGTCCATTCAGGAAAACTGGCGGGTTGCTGCACGGCCAACTGGTAAATCTGCATGAGAAAGGCGGTTTGAGAGGACAAACCGTGAGTGGGCGTATGCAACCCGAACGATTCGCCTGTTTTTTGCAGGCCGGTAAAATCAATGTGGGTGGTGAGGTCCTGTTCCCCGGGGTGTTCAAAAATCTGCTGGCTGACCTGATGATTGCGATAAGCCCGCAAGGTGCCATTCACGCGGTGGGGTTCAAAGAATTGTTCCGCGGTCAGGCCGTAGTCCAAAGTAAGCAGAACGCCTTGAGTGAGGGCTTGCGCGGCTTGTTCCCACCAAAGATTGGCAGCCGGGCAGATTTCAGTGGTGAACCCGTCAGGTAAAACGGCTTGAAGTTCCGGTGGCAAATCAACGTGTGGATGGGGCAGGGCAGTCGCGGCAGGGATTTTAGCCCATTTCAAGGTGTCCTGATCGAGGGCAACCCCCCATTCAAACCACCGTTTTTCCACAGCGTTCCAACCGAGCCGTTGAGCGGGAAAAGCATCCAATAGCTCATTGGAGTAGATAATGCCGGTAATTGAGCCAGGTTTAATTTCGGCCCACGAATGGAACCACCGGACTTTTCCTTTAAAAGGACTCAACGTTGCTTGTTGGCGTTCCTGCCGGTTGGCTGAAGGTTCGAGGAGCCAAAGTTCCAGCCGCTCGAACTGGTCAGGGCCATACTTTTGTAAATAGGTCAGGATATCGAAGGCCAAACGGCCATCGTGAGCGCCCGCTTCGACTAATTGAACCCTTGGGCTGTTAATTGAACGCAGCCAGGGAACGAATTGGCACCCTAAAAGATCGCCAAACAACCCTCCCACACTGACGCTGGTATAGAAATCTCCGGTCCGGCCGACGTGGGTGGTCTTTTTTTCGTAATAGCCCAATTCCGGGTGATAGAGGGCCAATTCCATGAAGCGGGCGCAGGAAATAATTTTCGTTTCCTCGATTTCACGCCGAATGATTTGCGCCAGAGTATTCAATTGCTTGCAGTTGCCAATGGTTTCAGCTAAGTATGGACTCGTAATTCAGAGGTTTAATATATGGCCAAAATCGATGCCTTCTTCAATTTAATGTTCGAGCAAAAAGCTTCGGACTTGCACCTCTCCTCCGGCAACCCGCCGATTCTTCGCATTAACGGCGAATTATTGCGCGTGGATTATCCCCCGTTGGAAAGCGATTCCCTCAAAGGAATGCTCTACGAAATCGCGCCGGAAATTAAAATCAAGCAGTTTGAAGAAACGGGCGATGTGGACTTCGGTTACGAAATCCCCGGGGTTTCGCGTTTCCGCGCCAACTTTTTCAATCAGAAATATGGCGTTGCAGCCGTTTTCCGTCAGATTCCCTCCAAGGTTCTGTCGTTTGAAGATTTCGAGAAGTTCGATGCGCCCTTGCCGCCCGTATTGAAAAAATTCGGCATGCTGCATAAGGGGTTGGTGTTGGTGACCGGGCCTACCGGTTCCGGCAAATCCACCACGCTGGCGGCCATTGTCGATTATTGTAACAAGAACCGCAAAGATCACATTCTGACGGTCGAAGACCCGATCGAATTCGTGCACGAGAGCAAAAGCTCGCTGGTGAACCATCGTGAAGTGGGCATGCACACGCGGTCGTTCGGCTCGGCGCTCAAAGGCGCGTTGCGTGAAGACCCGGATATTATTCTGGTCGGTGAAATGCGCGACCTGGAAACGATTGAACTGGCGCTGACCGCGGCCAGCACAGGTCACTTGGTGTTCGGCACACTGCACACGCAGAGCGCCGCCAAGACCATTGATCGTATCATCGACGTTTTCCCGGCAGACCAACAGAACAAGACGCGCGCGACACTTTCGGAAGCCTTGAAGGGGGTCGTGGCGCAGAACCTGTTCAAACGCATCGACCGCAAAGGCCGCGTCGCTGCGCTGGAAATTCTGGTGGTGACTTCCGCTATCGGCAACCTGATTCGTGAAGCGAAAACTCACCAGATCCCGGGTATGATTCAGGTCGGCAAAAAACTCGGTAATCAGCCGTTGGACGATGCCATTATGGATCATTTGAAGATGAAGCGGATTTCGCCGGAAGAAGCGTACGACAAGTGCCTGGACAAAAAGAAATTCCGGCCGTTTCTGGCCAATCCTCCGATGGATGACGACGCGATGTAAGGGAAAGGGACTGAACTGAACCCAGGGCGATCCATTCGCCAACTTAATCTGGAACAAAGCCATGCGCGCGACCGAACTGGACTATATTTTAGGGACCATGTTGGACTCCAACAAGGACGTCTCCGATTTAAATATTACGGTGGACAAGCCGTTACAGGTGGAATCTTCCGGCCAACTGGTTCCCGTGGCCATTGAGCCGCCGGTGGACAAGCTGACGCCGTTTCAGACGGAAATGATTGCGCTGAACCTGGTCGGTGGCAGCCGCCGGTTGACAGAAGATCTGTTGAAGACGGGTTCCTGTGACTCCTCCTACTCGTTGACCGGCAAAGCCCGCTTCCGCGTGAATATTTTCTCGCAGCGCGGCAATTACTCGATCGTTTTGCGTAAGTTGAACACGCAAATCCCGACCCTGGAACAGCTCAAGTTGCCGGATATTTTCCATTCGGTGGCGAAAGAAAAGACGGGCCTGATCCTGGTGACCGGTGCGACGGGTTCCGGTAAATCGACCACGCTGGCCGCGTTGTTGAACGAGATTAACGAGACGAAATCGATCCACATTATCACGCTGGAAGACCCGGTGGAATTTGTGCATCCCCAGAAGAAGGCGACTTTCAATCAACGGGAAATGGGCACGGATTTTGACCGCTTCTCCAGCGGTTTGCGCGCTGCTTTGCGCCAGGCCCCAAAGGTGATTCTGGTCGGCGAAATGCGTGACCGGGAAACCGTGGAAATTGGCTTGAGCGCAGCGGAAACCGGGCATTTGGTCGTGAGCACGCTCCATACGATTGACGCCGGGCAAACCATCAACCGTATTCTCGGTATGTTTGAAACCGAGGAACAGGAGCAGATCCGCTTGCGTTTGGCCGATACAATGCGGTGGATTATCAGTCAGCGTCTGGCCCCGAAAACCGGCGGTGGCCGGCATGCTCTGCTGGAAATCATGGGCAGTAATTTGCGGATCAAGGACAGTATTGTGCAGGGCGAAAGCGAAGGGAAAACTTTCTACGAAATCATGGAGGCCAGCTATACCTTCGGCTGGCGGACTTTCGATCAGGCGTGCCTAGATGCGTATGAACAGAACCTCATCAGCGAGGAGACAGCGTTGCTCTACTGCACCAAGAAAGGGCCGATGACGCGCGGTCTGGACAATATCAAGAAAAAGCGTGGTGAGATGACCACGAATATCAACAACCTGACGATGAAGCGGGTGGAGGAAAAGAAACCGGAAGGACATGGTCCGCCCACGCCGCCGCCCGTCTTGAAATTGAAAATATGAGCATCGAAGTCGATTTTATCGGGCCAAACGACAAGCCGGCCTTGCTGGGGATTTCCACGGCGGAATATCTGGCGCCAGCGCTGGCCGGGGTTTCTGAACTGGGCTACAAAGTTCACACGGCGGAAACGCATCAGGAGTTTCTTTCCCGCTTTGTCCAGTTCCAGTATCAGGTGGTTATCATTGAAGATTGTTTCGCCTGTGCGACGCAGGAAGAAAATGCGGCGTTGAAGTCGATCCAAACCATGTCGATGAACCGGCGGCGTCACGCGATGTTCATGCTGGTGGGCGCAGGCTATCAAACTTTTAACGTGATGCAGGCCTATCAGCAAAGTGTGCATGCCGTGGTGAATCCCGCGGAGTTGACCGGTCTCAGCACGCTCATCCAAAAAGTCGTGATGGATAACGAGCTGTTTCTGAATTGCTACCGCGAAACGATGACCCGCATCGCTCAGGGCAAGGCCTAAGGTTTGCCGTAAATTGAGTTGTGGCCGGCCCGAAAGCGCCAGCGCAGATCACTTATCCAGCCGTTGACAAGCTCATGCCCCACACGCGTCTTGACCAGGCTCTGGTAGAGCGGGGACTTTGCGAAAGCCGGGAGCGGGCCAAGCGGTCCATCCTCGCCGGACAGGTGCGCATCAACCAACAACGGGCGCACAAGGCCAGCGAAACGGTCAAGGAGACCGATGAACTTACACTCGATGCTCCCGAACGTTTTGTCAGCCGGGGAGGTTTAAAGCTTGAGCACGCGCTGAAGGAATTTCAGCTTAAGGTGACGGACCTGATAGCGATTGATATCGGCGCTTCGACGGGTGGCTTTACGGATTGTCTGCTGCAAAATGGCGCGGCGAAGGTTTACGCGGTGGATGTGGGACATGGCCAACTGGCGTGGAAATTGCGCCAGGATGCACGGGTGGTGGTGATGGAGAAAACCAATGCGCGCAATCTGACCCCAGCGGCTTTTCCGCAGCCTTTTTCTCTGGCCGATCTGGTGGTGGCGGATTGTTCCTTTATTTCGTTGCGCAAGATTCTCCCGCCGGTCGTTGCATTGCTGCGTCCATCGGGTAGGATAGTGGCACTGATTAAGCCTCAGTTTGAGGCGGGCAAAGCGGAAGTGGACAAGGGCGCCGGGGTGATTACTGATCCGGCGGTGCATCAGCGGGTGATCGCAGAATTGGAAGCTTTTGTCGCGACACAACCGGGTCTGGCGTGGCGGACGGTAACGGAATCACCACTGCTGGGGCCGGCGGGAAATAAAGAATTTTTGGTGCTGATTGAAAAGAACAGCTAAACATATCGGAACAGTCGGCTTGATAGATCATTTTTATAACAAGCTTGCAGGAAAAGTGGAACCCGAAGAAAAGAGAAAAGTGATCGGCGGATCCTTTATAGAAATATTCGACCAGGAAGCAC
>JBEHZA010000285.1:0-6845 GCA_048497895.1 Verrucomicrobiota bacterium | reverse complement strand
TCGAGTCGAGCTTATTCCATATCAGCAACGCGGCCCGCACCACGGCCAATGGTCAGGCGGTCGATGTAAAAAATCTGCAAGTGAACGATTTTCATAACGGATTTTTCAATTACCTGTTTACGGATGCCCACGTGGAGACATTAAACTCCGCCAAGACGCTGAGTGCTGGCAATAACAACGCCAGCGTGCAAACGGGCATGTGGACGATTCAGGGCAACGACTGAGTTGATTCGCCTTTAAACGAAAACGGCGCTGACAGGGTAACCCGTCAGCGCCGTTTGCTTTGAGAAACTACGAATTAAGCGAGCAGCAATTTCTTGCAGGACACTTCGAGCTTTTTCAATTGCGCGGCGGACTTGGCTTCAATGTAGCAACGGATGAGCGGTTCGGTGCCGCTGGCGCGGAAGGCTACCCATTCACCTTTGGGCAGCAGGAATTTGTAGCCGTCGGTGGTGATAAACTTCTCCACTTTCAGACTCCCGACCTGATCGAGGCCGCCCGCTAATTTTTTGAGCAAGGCTTCCTTTTTATCGGGCGGAATGGCGACGTTGATGCGCGTGGTGTGGAATTCACCCGTTTGTTTTTCCAATCCTTTAAGAATCTGGCCAAGCGATTTCTTTTCCTTGGCCACGAGTTCTGCCAGCAGCAAGCAGGCGAGGATGCCGTCTTTTTCCGGGACGTGACCTTTCACGCTGAGGCCGCCGGATTCTTCGCCACCAACAATGATCGGTTCGCTTTCCATTAACGCGCCAATGTATTTAAAACCGACGGGGGTTTCGTGAACGGTGACACCGAGCAGGGCGGCAACGGAATCGACTTGATGACTCGTTGGAACCGTGCGCACCACGGCGCCAGTCCAGCCACGATTCTTTTTCAAATGATAGAGCACCAGGGCCAGCACTTGATTGGGGGTAATCCAGGTGCCGTCCTTATCGACAATGCCGAAGCGGTCGGCGTCTCCATCGAGTCCGAGGCCGATTTGTGCTTTGCCGCTGCGGACGAATTTGCTGACTTCGGCCATGCCTTCGGCGTTGGGTTCGGGATGGTGGCCGCCGAACAGTGGGTCCGGATTGCCGTGGAACAAGGTGATTTTAGCGCCGGCATCTGCAAGCAAAGTGTCGAGATAACCGCGGCCCGTGCCATACATCAATTCGACGGCGATTTTCAGCTTTGCCTTCCGGATGGTCGCGAAATCAATCAACTTGCGCAGTTGCTTGAAGTAAGCGGGCATCGGGTCGATGGTTTTGCACTTGAAGGTGCCGATGACCATCGGTTTGAAGCTCCAGTTGCTTTCGACCAGACGGGCAATGTTCGCTTCGACCAGTTTGGTGATTTCCGGCGGTGCGGCGGCGCCATTGCTGGGAGAAAATTTCAGGCCCTGATATTCCGCCGGATTGTGGCTGGCGGTCATGTTGATGCCGCCGATAGCCTTCAGGTTGCGGATGGTGTGGGCGATGACGGGCGTGGGCGCATCGCGTTCGCAGAGCAGGGGAGTCAGGCCATTGGCGGCGAGCACTTCCGCGGCAGCGAGGGTAAATTCATGGCCCAGAAAGCGGGTATCGTGACCGAGGATGACGATGGGCTTGCGTCCGTAGATGGCGGATTTGGGGTTGGCGAGTTCAGCTTTCCAGTATTCGGCGATGCCTTGAGTGGCGAGGTAAACGTTGGCAAAGGTGAAATCGCGGGCGATCAGACCGCGCCAACCGGAGGTCCCGAATTTAATGGGGGAATTCATGCTGAGTCCTGTATTGATTGCTACGGTCCGTTAAGGGACGTCGTCACCCGTGAATTCAGCCCGCGGAGTTGCGACCGCCAGGCTTAATTTTTCCAATCCAGAGCTTTTTTCTTCAAGGCATAGATGTAGCCAATGAAGAGCACGCCGAGGAAGGAAATCATGGAGCCGAAAATCAGGTTCGCATTCGTCTTGAGCAGGTCGCGATAGACGACGGCCCAGGGATACATGAACACGACTTCGATATCGAACAGGATGAAGAGCATGGCGACAAGATAGAACTTCACGGACAGCCGGGTGCTGCCTTCGCCGATGGGGAGCATGCCGCATTCGTAGGGCGTGTCTTTGATCTTGCTGGTTTTGCCGAGTTTGCCCAGCAGCACGGAAAAAATCAGGACGCCGGCAGCAAAGCTGATAGCGGCGATGGCCAGGATCAAAACCGGAACATATTGCGACAATTGCGAATCCATAACTGCTATGACCTTAAAAATGCGTTAACCCTTTGGCAAGCGGAAAGGCGTGGAGCGGTTTAAACCGGGCCGAAAGCGCCTTCGACGACCTTGCGGAAATTATTTTCCCCGACGCTTACGATCTTGAATTCGCGTTGAGCGTTGTCCACGGAATCGCTGGCGTGAGCGGCGTTGACCATCATGGTTTGGCCGAATTCACGGCGAATGGTGCCGGGAGGGGCTTTCGCCGGATCGGTTGGCCCGAGGACATCGCGAATCTTCTGCACGGCGTTTACCCCTTCATAGACCAGAGCGATGCTCTTTTCGGTGCCGGGCTGGCTCAGATGTTCCGGGCTGCAATCGGAAGCGCCACGGCCGGTCATGAACCGGACGATGTTATCGAAATGATTGTCGCCGTAAAGCGGGCCTAAGATTTCACCCAGCCGTTTTTCTTCCGCAGCGGGGATGTGGAAACCGAAATCCTTTTCCAACGCGGCTTTGGCGCGCGCGGCCACGGTGTCATTCAAGCGGGTCCGCAGCACTTCGCGCACGGGACCGTAGAATTCCACGGCTTCGGCTACGCTCATGCGGTGGACTTTGATGCCAACAATAAACAGGCCCGTGCGGGAGAAGAAATCGATGACGTTGCCGGGGCGACCCGTGGCGAAGCGGAAGTTATCCGGCTTGATCAATACCAGCGTGCGTTCCGGCTTTTCTTCCAGTGGATAGGTGGTAACGTTTTCGAGCACGCCGCCATCGCTGTCAGAATATTTCGCCCACAGTTTCAGCTTCATCTCCGCTTCCTCGACATTGGGCGCGGCGAGCACGGCGGGTTCAAAGTAACGGACGTGGCCGCTATCATCGAGGATCACGTCACCGTAGGTATCGCGAATGGTTTCACCGCCGAGCCGGTCGGCGCGAATAATGCCGACTACGGAACGGACTTTGCGCACGGCGTCTTCACCGCGAAAGAGCAGCATCATGACACGGCGGCGCAACCCGGTCTTAGGGTCGGGTGGAAAATTCTGGAGAATATAATCGCGCAGCAGTTCCTGAATTTTCAGGTCCTGTGGGTCATTGGCGGAGATAATGGCCGCGGCGTACGCTTTGGTTAATTCAGGTCCCGGAGCAAACATCCGGGTAGCGACCAGTTCCAGACCAGTCCGGGCGATCAGCCGGGAGAGGATGCCACCGGTTCGTGATTTGAACAACGAATAGGGGGTGACGATGGCATAGGCTAGTTGTTGCGACATAGTTGGCAGACGGACGGCAACAGGAACTATTTAGCGGCCGGCGGAGGAGTGGCTTTGCCGCCCAGGATTTTAAACATGACCACACCGCAATCCGGGCACTTGCCTTTGATCGCCTTGCGGCCATTCTTCATCAACTCTTCCACGGCGTTGACGATTTCCTTCTTTGCCTTGCACTTAACGCAATATCCTTCTGGCATAAAAATGTTCCTGCCCGGCGCTTTATGCGCGGTAGCAGTAATGGACTATAGCTTAAAAGCCGGTTGTCCATAGCGTCAACTGGTAAAAGTAATTGATTTTGGAGGGGTGGATGCAGTGCAACATCCTTGATTTCAAATGGATGCAATACAGTTATCAAGAGCAACTTTACCGCGCAAAAGTAATGTCACACGCTGGAAACCGCTGCTTCAGACGCTTCTTTACACATCTGGCGCAGGCTGGTTTTCAGGATTTTACCGGTCGCATTGCGGGGTAAAGCGGGCAGAAAAATGATGTGCCGAGGCACTTTGTAATCGGCGAGCCGCTCGCGGACGAATTGCAGCAGAGCTTTTTCATCGACGGTTTGGCCTTCATTCGTGGCGACGTAAGCGACGGGTTGTTCACCTTTACGATGGTCTGGTTTGCCGATGACGGCGACTTCCTTGAGGCCGGGGAATTGATACATGACCTCTTCAATTTCGCGGGGATAAACGTTGATGCCATTGACCAGCAGCATGTCTTTTTTCCGATCGGTAATGTAAAAATAGCCGTCGGAGTCACGATGGCCGATGTCGCCGGTGAAGAGCCAGTTATTGCGCAAGGCCCGGGCGGTTTCTTCGGGCTGATTCCAGTAACCGAGCATGACGTTGCCGCCGCGGATGCAGATTTCGCCGGTCACGCCGTCGGGCAGAATTTCGCCTTCATCGTTTTGCACGCTCATTTCCACATTCGGAATCGGGACGCCAATGGAGCCGGCTTTCCACGGGCCGGGAATGGGATTCATGCTGGCGACGGGACTGGATTCGCTGAGGCCGTAGCCTTCCAGCAGAGGGATCGGGATGCGGGCATTGAATTCGCGCAGCACTTCCACGGGCAAAGGCGCGGAGCCGCTCACGCACAGGCGCAGCGGGAAATTGGGCGGGACTTGCGCGCTGGCCAAAGTGCGGAAGAGCGGGGGAATGCCAGGCAGAATCGTGGCCTGCCGCCGCATGATTTCCACAAAAATATTTTTGGCCGGATGCAACGATTTAACCAGCACGATGGAACCGCCGATCAGAAGCGGCAGGAGAATGCACACCGTCAGCATGAAGCTGTGAAACATCGGCAACAGCAGCACAAAACGATCCCCTTCCACCGCGGCGAGCATGAGACGGCAGCTCTCAACATTGTGCAGCAGGTTGCCATGAGTGAGCATGGCCCCTTTGGGATGGCCGGTGGTGCCGGAGGTATAAATAATGATCGCCAGATCGGTTTCCTGCCGCCCACAGGTCACACCCGGACTGGTGGCGTGGGCGTGTTGGAAATGTTCAACGTGCCAGACCTTGAGCTGCGGACGGGCAGCGGTAAGTTTGGCCAATGCTTCCGCAGCACTTTCCTCACTGATGATGACGTCGATGCCCGCATCTTCGAGCATGTAGCTGACTTCGTGTGGTTTTAGAAAATTATTGATGGGAACGACGACGGCGCCGGATTGCAGGATGCCGAACAGGCAGGAAATAAATTGCGGACAATTCTTGAGCCAGAGCGCGACGCGATCGCCGGGTTTGACGCCCAAATCGCTGGCCAGCCGTTCACTCAGCCAACGGGATTCCTGGAGCAAGCGGTCGTAGCGGACTTCATCATCGCCCCAAAAAACGGCGGTTTTTCCGGCTTGCTTGAGCGCCGAGTTTGCAAATGCGTTGGCCAGGTTCATAAGATTGATTATGAGCGCTTGGGCCGGGAAGTTCAAAACGAATCCGCGCGGAAAGGTGGATTGTCCGTGGAATGGGTTGCGATGTTCCGAAAGAGAATGAAGAATTTTGATGAAATGGTTGGGTATGCGGACCGTTGTCGGTTGATTTCGCGATGGCTGCGCTCGACAGGCAGGATGGGGTTGGCTATTTTGACTGATATGGCAGCAGTGGAAGAGCCGGTTGTTTTACCTTCAACCGAGATCGAAGAAGGGACCGATCCGCGCGAAACGCGCGAGCCGGGTTACCTGGTCGTTTGTTGGGATGATCCGATTAATTTGATGGATTACGTGACGCACGTATTTCAAGCGGTATTCGGTTGGACGAAGCAAAAGGCGGAATACCATATGTTGCAGGTGCATAATAATGGGAAAAGTGTTTTGACGCGGGAAAGCATGGAGAAAGCGGAACATTTTGTGCATCAACTGCAAAAATACAGTTTGCACGCCACGATGGAGCGGGAATAGGTGAAACTGATTAAACGCACGGCGAAGTATTTCGTCTTTATGGTGGGGAAGAAGGAGCTGGTGCTCTTTCGGAAGCTGATCAAATTGTACCCGGTCACGGAAGTGCCGTATCAACCGCTGAGCAAGTCGGCTGATCCGGGGGAAATCGAGACTGACCAGAAGTTGCTGGAAGAGGCCATCGCGGCACAGAAAACCGAAAACAAGAAACAGATTCTGGGACTGATTAAAAGCGAGGAGCATTTCAAGAAAACGGCGCGGGGTTATCGGTTAAAGCTGGAGCCGTTTCACTTGGAATGCCTGTTGCAGGTGTTGAATGAAATCCGGGTGGGAAGCTGGCGCAAGCTGGGTTGTCCCGATCCCCGGGCAGGCCAGCAGCCCAAGCTCAATGAGGAGACGATTCCCTTTTTTTGGGCAATGGTGTTGAGCGAACAATTTCAATTTGTGCTGTTGCAGGCAGCACAAGAGTAGGGCTTTGGACAGCGACCGTCCCCGGTTGCAGTCAGGTAAACCCGCTTAAACAGTGTCGGACATTTCAAACCCACTCGCCTATGCGGACGTTGCTGCGACCGGGGACGGTCGCTGTCCGTTAGGTCAGGTAGCGCTTGACGGTGGCTTCAGGGAGTGAATCCAAATCCAGCAGAGTCAGGAAATCAATGGTCTTGAATTCCCGGTCAATGGCGGGGGCGCCGCAGATTTTAGCCCCGAGCGAAAGGTAGGCGAGGAGCAGTTTGGGAATTTTTGGAGAATTTTCCGCCAGTTGATTCATGGGACACGCCAATGCGGGCAGCGGTTGGGTGCGGTATTCGGGTTGAATGAGGTGGCGGCGGTGGAGATCCGCGTAGGCAGTAGCGCCGACCAACGGATCTTGCGACGTAATGGAACTGCACCCCATTAGATAACGGCAATCGTGTTGCCAGGCGTAGGCGGCAATGCCTTTCCAGAGCATGCCGAGAACAGCGAGATTGCGGTGCTGGCTGTGAACACAGGCGCGGCCCAATTCCACAGTCCGGTCGCGTAAA
>JBEHZA010000284.1:0-6857 GCA_048497895.1 Verrucomicrobiota bacterium | reverse complement strand
CCCGATCTCCCTTGGCTCGAAAGCGGCATCTACTGTGGCGGCCCGTTCGGTTTCGTCGCTACGATTGCCGCGTTGGCCGCCGGTCTTTGGTATTGCATCAAACACGGATACTAAGAGTGCCCCCACCATCCGCTCTCCGCATTCAATATCCGCGTGAATTAGCGGCCAAAATTTCCCCCCTTCCGCGTATTTTGTGTATTCCGCGGTTAACCCCCCACCATTCCACACTCCGCACTCCGAATTCAGCATTTGATTGGTTTCTTTCGGTATTAGTCATTCGGGACTTCGTCATTTCCTTCATTGCTCTCTTTTCCCGATTTGGCGAAAAATTATTTGTGCGATTTCTCCTCCGGCGGTGGTTACCTAATTGAAATGAGTGCGAGCGACTCCGAATTAATACGGCAATACCTGACCGGTCACTCCGAAGCGGCCTTCACTGAACTGGTCGAGCGCCACCTCGACCTCGTCTATTCCGCCGCCTTGCGTCAATTGGCCGACGATGCCTCCCTGGCCGAAGACGTCACCCAAGCCGTTTTCCGCGATCTCGCCCGCAAAGCCCCACAACTCCAGACCCATCCCTCGCTGGCTGGCTCTATACCAGCACTCGTTACCTTGCCGCCAATGCCCGCCGCACGGAATTCCGCCGCCGCGCTCGCGAACACCAGGCCCACGCCATGAACGAACTGCACCAGTCGGCCAGTCCGGAATTGGACTGGGAACAACTTCACCCCGTCCTCGACGACGCCATGCACGCCTTGGACGACGAAGATCGCGAAGCCGTCCTCTTACGCTTCTTTGAACGCCGTCCGCTCGCCGAAATTGGCGAACGTTTTGGCATCACCGACAACGCCGCCCGCATGCGTGTCGAGCGCGCCCTGGAAAAACTCCGCACCGCCTTGGTTAAACTCGGTCTTACTTCTACCGCAGTAGCTCTGGCCGCTCTGTTGACTGACCGCGCCGTAGCCGCTTCGCCCGCTGGTTTGGCTCTCAAAGTCAGCGCTGTGTCCCGGGCGGCTGGCGCTACTGCCGTTGCCGGTGGACTGGCCGTTTTAATGACCGGCGTGAAAGCCAAGCTGTTGCTGTCCGTCGTGATTGCGACCGCCATTGCGCTTCCGCTTGTCTGGAAGTCTCAAGCTGCCAGGCGAAACGATCAGAAATCCAGTGTCAGGATAGCACCTCCGGTAAACCCCTCCAGTGTCCCGCTGCCAACGCAGATTTCCGCGTTAGCCGTTAGTCCCAGTGCCTTGACCAATCACATCACCAGTCCGGTCACCAACGCCAGCCTCACCATTACGCTATCGCTTACCGATGCTCTCACCGGCAAACCAGTTCGCGGCGTGCCGATCGATTATCGCGGCTGGGTAAAAGGCAAATTTACCGGCTTGAAACTCCGCGCCGATCGGGAAGGCGTTTGCGTGGTCAACTACCCGGAAGGAACGACCCAACTCGAACTCACCACCCGTATCGATGGCCATGCCGACACCCGTTTACTCTGGCGGCCAGACCATGGAGAATCCATTCCGGCCACCTATCAACTCCATCTGGATCGCGCGGTTCCCATTGCCGGTCGGGTTGTGGATGCGCAGGGGCAGCCTGTGAGTGGGGCTAAAGTCGGTTGGAATCACGAAGAAGATACCGCCTTGAAAACGGGTCCGGAGAGTCATGAATTCAGTTGGATTGAAGTAAAAACGGATCGGGATGGTCATTGGCAGATTAACCGTATTGCGGCCGATATGATTCGTCGTCTCTATGGTCACGCCAGCCATTCCGATTACGTGGATGCGCCCATGATTTTCACGCATCAAAGTGCCGATGCGGAAACTCAATTGCGGGAAGGGACGCATGTTTTCCATTTGGCCACGGCCGTAACTCTTCAAGGAACAGTCATCGATGACCAGGGACAGCCGGTTGCCAATGCGTCCGTTCAATGTGGGTTGACCGCTTATACCGGCACGCGGACCACCAAGACGTTAGCCGATGGAACCTTCACCTTGTCCGGCTGCAAACCCGGCAAAGAGTTGGTCTCTGCGGAATCCCCGGGTTTTTCTTCAACCACGATGGAAGTAGACGTTAATGCCGATACACCACCCCTCAAATTGAAGCTTCAACGCGGAAAAATACTCCGTTTACTGGTCACCAATCGTGCCGGTGATCCCGTTCGTCGCGCGAATGTCTGGCTCGACACCAATGATAATCGTTACCGGAATTCTTCCGATAAGCCCCAGGTGCCCATTCAAGCCAGTTTCGACGCCAAAACCGATGTCGATGGCCGCGTAATTTGGAGCAACGCTCCGAACGCCGAATTAACTTTCGATATCGTCGCCAGCGGTTATATGCGGGCCAGCGGGATTAAAATCCGTCCCGACGGGGAAGAGCACGTCATCATAATGGACCCCGCCCTCGTGATCAGTGGCCAGGTTCAGGATGAATCCGGCGCTCCCATTCCTCGCTTCCGCGTAGGTCTGGGCTGGCCTCAATGGAATCCCATTACTGAAAAAACCAATGCCCAATGGAACTCCATTGCCCGTTATTGGATTGATTTTGTCGGCGGCCAATATCGCGAGTCCATTGAAGAACCTGTGATCTACGGCACGAAGAATCCGGGCTATGTGTTGAAATTTGAGGCTGAAGGTTTTGCCCCCTTTGTTTCCCGTGCTCTGGCGCCTGAGGAAGGCCAGGTACAATTGGATGTTACCTTGCGCCGGGCATCGGCTGTTCTAGTCACCGTGTTAAACCAGGCCGGACAACCCGTTGCCGATGCCGATGTCGGTTTGGTCAGTTCCGGGGCTCATTTGTATTTAACGCCCACCGGTTTTTCACGGCAAAGTGGTGGCAATGCGCACCGCACGGACCTCCAAGGTCGGTTCTCCCTTCCGCCGGATGATAATATTACGCAAGTGATTGTGGCCTGTGCGGTGGGCTACGCAGAAGCCACGCCCACTGTTTTAAGAAAATCGTCCACCTTGGTCTTGCAGTCGTGGGGACAATTAGAGGTGACCTGTGTCTCTGGCGGACAACCCGTTGCCGGGCGCAGTTACTTCCTGCAATTAGCCAACGGAGATTTTGAGTCAGTTTCCACCGATTTCACGGCTTACCGTGGCGAATCCGATGCTCAAGGGAAATTCACCATCCGTTCCGCACCACCGGGTAAGCAGAAATTAGTGCGGCTGCTCCCCACAGTTCAACCCGACGGCGTGACCAGCTACCAACACGATAAAGCTACCGACATTGAAATCCTGCCCGGTAAAACGACCTCCATTACTCTCGGTTCCTCCAATTATCGGGTTCGGGCGCAAATTAATTGGCCTGGCGGCGTTCGACGATCGGAATGGCAGCTCATGGCCACTCTGGGCACGCCCTTTCCTACCATCCCGAAGGAGGTTTCGGAAAATCCCGAGTTGCGCAAACAATATACCCGAACCCCCGGGTTTCAGGCCGCCCTGAAGGCCCGCTCCTCTTATCCGGCGCAAGTCCAGAACGATGGCCAATTGATCGTCGAAGACGTCGCCCCTGGCAGTTATCAACTGTCCGTCGCGATCTACACTATTCCATCCGGAACCCAGCAGGGGATAATCGTTGGTAATTACGTTGCCGAAGTCACCATTCCAGCCGATCCGCCCACCGGCCAGCTCGACCTCGGCGCCATCGAACTCCGCCCACCGCCCAAACCTTGAATTGAGCGGTTCCGGGCGGGGTGAATCTATTTTTAAAAGCGGCAACGCGCGCCACGGAGGTGCCAGTTAGAATCTTTCGCGAGCCCACCAACCCGGTGGGGCGAGACTCTGTCGAGCCCTGAAATCACCTTCCTTGTCCGTTGCTTTCAAATTCCGATTAGCGTCAGATTCAACAGATTAGCGGTTTCCCTTTTCCCTGTTCGGCTTTCCTTCTCCGTTTACTCTGTTTGCTCCTGTTAAATCCCGTCCCCCTTTCGAGCTTCGTCATTCTTGAAAACCATTGTCTTTTCCCGCCCCCTCAGCTTTCATCAACTTTACTTTAGCTCTTGAACGACGCGGCCTGCCGCCTTGTCCAATTTGAGACGGCACCGTAAGCAAGTATAGTGGCAGCAACAGGCATTTTATGACACGCCAACAAGTATTGGACCTTTATTTTATCGAGACGCGCGCGAAACTTATCGACCTCGCCGCGTTCCTCGACCGCATTGACCGCGCCGAAGGCGAAGCCGACTTCCGCCTCGACGCTTTCCGCACGGCCATCAAGGAACTCAATGGTAAAAAGCCCTCCCGCGCCAAAGACGTCCTCCTCGCCCTCAGCGACCCAACTACTAAGCCGATTCCCGCCGCCACCACCAAAGCCGCCTGCGGTGCCTGGCCCGGAAAGAAAAAAAGCTAAGAGTTGTTGGTTGAGAGTTGCGTGACACCATTTGAGAATATGCCCATCTCGCGAAACCAACGCTGTTTTTCCTTCGCGAAAGTTTTACCTGTTGTAGTCACCATGCCCTTTAGCCTTGAGTCCGTCCTGAACCATCCACTGCTGTTCCCTCTCCTCAAGGGAGAGGGTAAGGGTGAGGGGAAACAGCCCATCCAATTTACCAGCAGCCCCCGCCTTAGCTCGCGGCAATCCATTTTAACTTTTCACCCCTTTTAACCATTTTATGCGCTACATCGAACCCCACGGCCACATGGTCAGCCGCACCACCAATGACTACGTGGACATGGCCACCGCCGGTTGCGCCGCTGTTTGCGAACCTGCCTTCTGGGCCGGCTTCGACCGCAGTTCCGTCAACGGCTTCTATGATTACTTTTGCCAGCTCACCGATTACGAGCCCAAGCGCGCCGCCAAATTTGGCCTCCAGCACTACACCTGGCTTTGCATTAATCCGAAGGAATCTGAGGACGTCAAACTTGCCCAGGAAGTCGTCGGTATCATTCCCCAATTTCTGGACCGTCCCAACGTCCTCGGCATCGGCGAAATCGGCCTCAATAAAAATAGCCGCAACGAAATCAAAGTCCTCGAACTCCACGTCGATCTCGCTGCGCGCAACAATCAACTCATCCTCGTCCACACCCCCCACCTCGAAGATAAGCTGAAAGGCACCAAATTAATTGTCGATGTCCTCAAGAGTGATAAGCGCATCAATCCCGAACGCTGCATCATCGACCACGTGGAAGAACACACCATCAAGATCGTCAAAGACTCCGGCATGTGGGCCGGCATGACTTTGTATCCCGATTCCAAATGCACCGCCGCCCGCGCCATCGACATGGTGGAAGTCTATGGTGGTGACAAAATCTGGATGAACAGCGCCTGCGACTGGGGCGTCAGCGTCCCACTGGCTGTGCCTTACGCCGCCCTCGAAATGCGCCGCCGCGGTTACGCCGCCGAAGCCATTGATCAATTGATTTACGGGAATCCCGCCCAATTCATGGGACAGTGTCCGAAGTTCAAGCTTTGAAATCGATCACTCAATTTCTCCGTAGCAGCTCAGCGTAAGCTGGCTCAAGTATTGGAGTTTTAAGCGTGACGGTGGTTGTTCTGGTTGAAAAACCGCTAAGCTTCGTAATCATTTGCGGATTCCCGGTATTTATGGCATTCTGTCTCCAAGTTTATTCACCGAAGGAGAAAGTGAAGCTATTCCGTTTATCTACCAAAACGATCGGCAAATCATCACGCTTTGCGTGGGCAATTCTGACCATCGCCGTTGTGTACGTTTGGATTTTTTCACCTGGAAGATTTAATTTTAGTTCCTACTGCGATATATGCGGCGCAGAGCAATGGACCACCGAATGGCAGTGGAAACAAAACTCCAAATTGTTTGATTCTAATAAAGTGGAATCAACCCGCTTCAGCCGTTTGGTCACTCAGAGGAAACTCGTTCCAGATCATGAGCATCACTGGCAATTTAATCAGGGTGGTGGCAATGGAATTAAGTGTGCTCTCGGGTTAGGACATACTCTGAACAATACGATTAATTCGGAACACGTTTGTGATTTTTTAATTTACCTCAGCACTCATTCGGATGCTCATACGACGCAAAAATGGATCAATCGTTTCCTGGACGTTCGGCATGCGAGGGAGTGGGTATCAGACATTGTGATTGTGGAGTTATCAGAGGGGCAACCAGCTTTTCAAGACTCATTGCACCGCGCTGAAATAATGGCTTCCGAGGCATTTGCCGACGAGTTGAAAAATCAATCAACCCAATGAATTCGTTTAGCGTACAAACCGATGCGCCTCGGAAAATTCGTGCCCTATCCGTGCTAATTCGTGTCGAACCGTCCCCTTACTCCCACCAGGTGGACTGATACTCCTCGTAACGTTGCGGTCCGAGTAACTTCCGAATCTTCGCGTCCACGTCCGTTTTGCCCGGGTCTGGTTTACCGGCGGCAAAGGTGCGCGCCAACAGGTCATCCTGAGCAAGCCAAATCCAAAAGATCCCGCGAAACTCGGCTTCAGTGGGCTTAAAATGAGTCATAGCCCGTCGTAAGTTGTGAGCCGTCCAGGAACAAGTCAGATAAACCATCTCAAATTCGTCCGGAGTGAGCAGGCTCGCCAATACAGCCCGCTTTTTGTCGTCGTCGGCGACGAGTTGTTGCAACTCCTCCAGGTCTTCGTTTTTCCGGTGACCATCGGCCAGTTGCTTGAGTTGGGTATCCACTTCAGAATAACGCTGGAAGACGGTCACGGTCTGCGCGCGTTTATTCTCAGGCAGGAAGCTTAGCTGTTGCTCCAATTCTGCGGCCTTCCATTCCAAAGTCATTGAGGGGGTAATGAAATTCGTGCCCAACAGTAAATGGAGGGTATCGTCGGCACTGGCATCGAGCAGCCGTCTTTGGCGGGCCAGTTCCGCGCCAGCTTCAGGATCGGCTTTCCAGAATTTGAACTCGCGATACCGCGTG
>JBEHZA010000283.1:0-6857 GCA_048497895.1 Verrucomicrobiota bacterium | reverse complement strand
TCATTTCCTTCGCCCGCACCATCCCCAACACCATAAACACCATCAAGCTCCACTGCACCAGATAGGCCACCGCCATGAGCAATGATGAAATCCCCATGGCCGCCACGACCGGAATACCCGACGCGCGAACCAGAACAGGAAATACCGAATCCAGAAAATGCAGCTTTAAAAAATATTCTCCGAATTGAGCACAAACAAAATGAGCGTAACCACTCCATCCACCCATTCCTCGAATGGCGGTATGAATCGCCGTCTGGTAACTATCGTGCCGTTCACTGAGTTGACTTACACTCCACGCTCCGACAACCAATATTACCGGTGCAAAAAAACAGGGCAACCAACGGACACTCCGTTGCCTCACAGCGTTCACTATCAGTAATCCGGAAACCACCGCTAAAGGCGCCAGAACCGCTGTGCGCGTCAGATACATCGCAGCCATGCCAATCCCCGTCAGCAACCAACGATAAAGCACCTCTTCCGGCCATCGTTGGAGCCAAAGCCAGATCGTCATGGCAACGAGAAGTGAAAACAGAATGTCCGAATAAAAAATGGCCGCCGTTTGGTACCAGAGTGGCGACAGAACAATTCCTCCAGCAATTAAAGCCGCCCAAGAACGTGAAACCTGAAACCGAATCAGCAGAAGGTAAAACCAACTGGCGCAACCCACGATCGCGACGACCATCCACAGATTGAGCCAGCGGACATTGGCGGGAAATTCCGGGAACACGCGGAAGACCAATGAAAAATAAGCTGAGTTCAGTGGCGGACAAAACGTGATCGGCGGTGTGCCATCCGCATAACCCATGCGGTAACCATGCCCCTCTGCCAAAGACCTGGCCCCTGCCAGATAATCGATACTGTCATACTCATAACTGATCGCGGCGGGATGCAGGACGTGTAACGGCAGATAAATCCCCAGCACTCCCAATGCCAGCAAACAGAGCACAACCCAATCCGGGCGTCCAATGCCAGAAACCTTTCTCTCGACTGCGCCTGATGGCTGCCCATTTTCCATTTACATCCTGTTTAAAGGTGATTGCCCACAACCCCCATGGGCTACGACCAAGTAGTAAAGGAAGATTACTTCTCCGGCGGGATTCTGTCGATGTTGACGCGCGGGAACTATGTACGTTTTGCCGTCCTCAAAGCTTTCGGGATTCCGAACGCAGGCCTGGCAACACTTCCGCCAGACACCGGCGAATCGCCTGCACCGCTTTGTTTAACACCAGGCTGTCACGGGCCAGCAATTTAATGCTCCAGCCTGCCGCTATCAACCGGCTCACCCCAAGCTGAACATCCTCCGAATTAAACTGACGAATCGCCTCCCACACCGGATGCTCTTCGGTCATGCGTTCGGTAATGACGTAGCAGGACGCATAATAACCTTCCGGAAACGGCTGTTTCAGCGGTTGCACGCTGGCATCATCAGGGCGCAAAAAAAAACGTTCCCGTGCTACCAACCGTTTTCCGCACGTCACGTTGCATTCCCAATCGATCTCTTGAAACCGGAAACATTCGCCATGCGCCACCCGTCCTGGAGCCAGCGTTTCCACAAAGAATAATTCGCCGCCGGTTTCGACTTCGATCTGTGTCGCCTGCCGGTAACGGCCTTTATTTTGAGGAATGAGCGCGGCGGGATAAAACTCCAGCCATGCCCCACTCGCGACATGGAAACGCTGTTCGAGTTCCGCGCGGCCATTCGGCATCGTGTGAATGCGGCTCGCGCTCGGCGTCGTGATGTGCAGTTTCGCGCCGTTTTCCACGCGCACTTCGCTGCGCAACGAATCGCCGGAGAACAAACCTGCCGTCGGATTAATCACCTGCACCATCAGCGCATGGTCGTCCCAATACGATTTGCTGATGTGAAAGGGCGTGCGAAATGATTGATGGCTTAAATAACTGCGCCCCTGCCCGTCGGCCGAGCAAGTCAACTCCAGATGACCGGTGAGCTGTGACATCACGCGGGCACAAAGAGATATTCCCGCTCCATCCACTCGATGACTTGCGGCAATCCCTTCTCCGTTTTCAAATCGCAGAACAGAAACGGCCGGCTGCCCCGCATCATTTTTGAATCCCGCTCCATCACGCCTAAATCCGCGCCCACATATGGAGCGAGGTCGATTTTATTGATGATCAACAAATCACTGTTGCGAATCGCCGGACCGCCTTTGCGCGGGATTTTATCTCCTTCAGCCACGTCGATCACATAAATGAACGCGTCCACCAGTTCCGGCGAGAACGTCGCCGAAAGATTATCCCCGCCACTCTCGACGAGAATCACCTCGAGATCGGCATACTTCGCTTCGAGTTCCGCAATCGCTTGTGAATTCATTGTCGTATCATCCCGGATGGCCGTATGCGGGCAACCGCCCGTTTCCACGCCGAGAATGCGCCCCGCATCAAGAGCATCGTGACGGATCAGAAATTGCGCGTCCTC
Source organism: Verrucomicrobiota bacterium (assembly GCA_048497895.1). Taxonomy (GTDB): domain Bacteria; phylum Verrucomicrobiota; class Verrucomicrobiia; order Limisphaerales; family JBEHZA01; genus JBEHZA01. Next base: position 4,420 of record JBEHZA010000283.1, on the reverse strand, counting down.
CTTCGTGTAAATATCATTCGTCACTGCGCCGAGACTGTACTTATCGCGCAGCTTCTGGCAGAGGCGCAGCATCAACATGGTTTTCCCCGACCCTACCGGGCCGCCGACACCGAATCGAACCGGACGATTGAAACGTTTCATGTTTATTTACTAAGAGATAAAGAGCCGCGTATAAGCGGTCTCATGTTGCGCACTCGCAATATCCTGCAACGGCGAGAACCAACCCGCCTCGCTTTCCGGAATCAACCGGCTGCGCGCGCACACCGTTGAAGATTCCGCCAACACTTCTGCCAGCAATGTCTGGCAGGCCACCTGGCCAATGCGAATCAACTTCATGGACGCGCTCAACAATGCCGCCACCGCCTGATAATAATAGGCCATGAGCGCGGCGTCCAATGGCATTCCGATGACCGCCGCCTGCGCGCCGAAGACCACCGGTGAATGACCATCAAATTCGCCCCGCAACCGCGCGCTTTCCAAAGCCTGCAATAGCGGATGCGTCGCAATTTGCACCAGCATACTCAAACGCTGACTGCCAATTCGCACACTGGCCAGGCGCAATTCCCGCGCCCCTTTCATCGCGCCGTAATGTTGATCCAACTGACACAAGCGCGTCACGTCATTCGCTTGCGCCGCCGCCAGAGCGTAGCCCAGGTATGGCAGTTCCAAATGTTCCAGCGATGGAATAACAAACTGCTTCAGAAAATCCCGTAACGTCACCGCGTCCCGCACCAATCCCAGATGAGTGATTCCTTCCAGTGAAAAAGAATGCGCGTAAGAACCGGTGGGAAAAATCGAATCGGTGGTTTGCAGCAGTTGCGGCAGCCACGCCGCCAGTTCCACCGGTGACACATTACTGTCGGCGTCCATCCTTAGTGATGATGATGGCCGTGGCCATGATCGTGATCATGTTCGTGGTCGTGATCATGGTCATGTGCTGGCGAATGGTGATGATGCCCCGCGCCAATGCCAACCGGTTGAAACACTTCTTCCACCACCAGATACGAAATATGTTCGCGCGCGAACATCTGACGCAAGGCCAGATCGTCCTCCACCAGAATCGCATCGTCTTTCAATGCGAGCGGGAAATGCAGATTGCCCACTTGCCACGCCACCCGTGCCGCCTGCACCGGTGTCACAATGATCACAGCCAGCAACGATTCCGGTTTCTGCGCGATGACATACTGGGTCGCGTGAATTTGGAAAAAGGCCGCTTCGTGTTTCAGCGGCTCTGCCAGATCGAAGCCGAAATCACGGCCATCTTCAGCCAACCCGCGCCAGCGGCGCTTGGCCAGAGTCTGACGATCAATCGGAAGTTTAACTTTGGTCAAACCAGTCGAGGCATCTTTCAGCGGTCCGCGGATATATTCCATAACTAGAAAAGAAAATAACGCTGTGCCATCGGCAATACCTTGGCCGGTTCGCAACGCAATATCTGGCCATCCGCTTTCACCGTATAAGTTTCCGGATCAACCTCGATCTTCGGCAACGCGTCATTCCAAACCATGTCTTTCTTGGTCAATCCGCGCGTATTTTTCACCGCCACTAACCGTTTGGAGAGGTTCACTTTTTTCTTTAAGCCCGCTTTCAACGAAGCCGCGCTCACAAAGGTAATGCTGGTGGAATATTTAGCCTTCCCGTGGGAAGCAAATTGCGGGCGATAGAAAGTCGGCTGCGGCGTAGGAATGGACGCATTCGGATCACCCATATTGGCGCAGGCAATCAATCCGCCTTTCAAAATCAGTTCCGGCTTCACGCCGAAGAACGCCGGCTTCCAAACCACGAGATCCGCGAGCTTGCCGGTTTGCAGTGAGCCAACTTCATGCGCAATGCCATGGGCAATCGCCGGATTGATTGTGTATTTCGCCACGTAACGCAAAGCCCGGAAATTATCCGCCGCCGAATGCACACTCGAAGCCAGCTTGCCAAACTGCGTCTTCATCTTGTGCGCCGTCTGCCAGGTGCGGATGACCACTTCCCCTACCCGCCCCATCGCCTGGCTATCGCTGGACATCATCGAAAACGCCCCCAGATCATGCAGCAAATCTTCCGCCGCAATCGTCTCGGGCCGGATGCGTGATTCCGCAAACGCCACGTCTTCCGGAATCTTGGAATCGAGATGATGGCACACCATCAGCATGTCCAAATGTTCATCGATCGTATTGACCGTGAACGGCCGCGTGGGATTCGTGGAAGACGGCAGCACATTTGCTTCGCCCGCCACGCGAATAATATCCGGTGCATGACCACCACCCGCGCCTTCGGAGTGGAACGTGTGAATCGTGCGGCCTTTGAATGCCCCGATGGAAGCTTCCACGAAGCCCGATTCGTTCAACGTATCCGTGTGAATCGCCACCTGCACATCCAGCTCTTCTGCCACCGATAAACAGGTATCGATTGCCGCCGGGGTCGTGCCCCAATCTTCGTGCAACTTCAGGCCAATCGCACCCGCCAGCACCTGTTCCCGCAACGGCTTGGGAGTCGAGCAATTGCCTTTGCCCAGAAAACCGAGATTCATCGCATACTCGTCCGCCGCTTCCAGCATCCGGTGCATGTTCCAAATGCCGGGCGTGCAGGTCGTCGCATCCGTGCCTGTTGCCGGACCCGTGCCACCGCCGAGCATCGTGGTGACACCGCTCGCGAGCGCATGCTCAATTTGTTGCGGGCAAATAAAATGAATGTGCGTATCAATGCCCCCCGCCGTAACAATGCAGCCTTCCGCCGCGATCACTTCGGTGGCCGCGCCAATCACCATGCCATTCTTCTTGCGCGTGGCCGGGTCAACGAAGACTGAACCAATCCCGCTTTGAATACCGGGATTACCGGCGTGACCAATACCGACAATCCGTCCGTGTTTAACGCCGATGTCCGCTTTGATCACGCCGAGCGCCGCATCGAGAATGAGCGCGTTCGTTAGCACCAGATCGAGTGATTCCGCATCCGTCGCCGTGGGCGATTGTCCCATGCCGTCGCGGATGACTTTGCCGCCGCCAAATTTCACCTCGTTGCCATAGCCGCCGCCTTCGGCAATCAGGTCACGCTCCACTTGAATGAACAATTCCGTATCTGCCAGGCGAACCTGATCGCCCACCGTGGGGCCAAACATCTCAGCGTATTGTTTGCGGGAAAGGTAGAGAGGCATATCATTTCGGCAAAGCGCCGTTTACCTTGTTGTTCAGACCGTAAACTTTGCGTTTGCCCGCGAGTGCCACGAGTTCCACTTCACGCGTGTCACCCGGTTCAAACCGCACCGCGGTTCCCGCCGGAATATTCAGCCGGAAACCGAGCGCTGCCTTGCGGGTGAAGTGCAGGGCTTCGTTCACTTCGTAAAAATGAAAATGACTGCCGATTTGAATCGGCCGGTCACCCGTGTTGGCCACCTTGATGGTCTTCGTGGCCAGACCCACGTTCGCCGGCAACTGCGCCGGTTCCGTCGCCACAATAATTTCGCCGGGTATCATCGGATGGGATGGTGAACAGTTACCAGTTTAGTGCCGTCGGGAAAAGTCGCTTCCACCTGCACCTCGTGAATCATTTCGGAAACGCCTTCCATGACGTCCGATTTCTTCAGCAAGGTGGTGCCGTAGCTCATGAGTTCCGCCACGGATTTGCCGTCCCGCGCGGCTTCGAGGATTTCGTAAGTAATGATCGCGACGGATTCGGGGTAATTGAGCTTGAGCCCGCGGCCCTGACGACGACGCGCCAGATCAGCGGCCACAACGATCAACAATTTTTCCTGGTCTCTTGGGCTCAGGTGCATTGCTAATAAATGGTCGGTTAAAAAGCTAAAGTCGAGGACTTCCGGCCCCATCCAGCACGGGTCCGGCCACCTTACACCGTCAGGTGCTCTTTCACAACATCATCGTTCAAGTGCGCAATCGGCCCTTCCGCCACGACCGCACCACGATCCATGATGTAAAAGCTGTCCCCCACATCGAGACAGAAATCCAGATATTGTTCCACCAATAAAATGCTGATCTTATCTTCTTTTTTGATCTTCAGCAGAATTTCCCCAATGAGGTCGATAATGTTCGGCTGAATGCCTTCCGTCGGCTCGTCCAGCACCAGAATTTTCGGTTGCGTGAGCATGGCCCGCGCGATGGCCAATTGCTGCTGCTGCCCACCGCTGAGCACACCGCCTTTGCGTTTCAGGAACTCCTTTAAAATCGGGAATAATTCGAGCACGCGCTCCAACTGCCCCTTGCCGTTATCACCATGCACAATCAGTCCCACCTTCAAATTCTCCCAGACCGTCAGATGTGGAAAAATATCGCGTCCTTGCGGCACGTAACCCACGCCACAACGGGCGCGTTCCTCCGGCTTCAGGCCGGACAATTCCTTGCCCTGAAGTTTAATGCTGCCGCTATCGGTGCGGACGAGCCCCATGATCGATTTCAAGGTGGTGGTCTTCCCCACCCCG
>JBEHZA010000282.1:0-6868 GCA_048497895.1 Verrucomicrobiota bacterium | reverse complement strand
TTCACGTCATAGGTGACGCTGTCGGCCTTCATCACATAGTCGCCGGTGGACGGTCCGAGCAGATCGTTCTTGCCGCCTAATGGGTTCGCCGCATGTGATGCGGGTGACGCGGTAACCCAATCCCGGCTCGCGCGTCTGTTGGTCGAAGATTCCTTTGCCGGGAATCGATTCTGAACCCGAAGCTTTTCGGACCGGTGGCTTATCATCGGCAAAACGTTTCATGAATTCGTCCGACGGGTCGGCAGCTTGTTCGCCCACGGCGATAAAATAGACTTTGCTGATCTTTTGTTGCCCGGAGTCGGTGTGGCTGAACTGGTAGCGGAATACCGCCTCAAGAATATCCTCCTCCTGGCCCTGGCGTGCCTCGTCAGCCGCAGGCGCAGCAAACGCGAACGCGAGCAGCAGACAAAGGTGAGCGATTAATTTCATGGTGGACGGAGGGAGAGTATCGGTTGGGGCCGAGTTTCTCAATCACGTTTGTGAGCGGGGGACAGCATTGCCGGGAAAGGAGCGAGCAGTTGGCAAAGGTCGGGTTACGCGTCAGCGCTTTCGGGAGCTTAATCTGTCAATCAGGTCTGAAAATCTGGTCACGCGCTTCAGTTCGTAGGTTTGACATGAGCGGTCCATAATTTGTTCGGTGACTGCGGCTTCACCCTCCCGCTGCTGCGTGAACACGATCTCATCAACGGTGGTGCAAGAGCTGTTGTGTCCGGATCGGTAGAACAGCATCAGACTGTCCAATCCAGCGATATCGGACTGCGAAAGGTTGAGTGTGCCCAATTCAACTCGATTGGTCTGTGCAGAGACAACTCCGGAACGAACTGCAAGGCTGGATAAACGGGTGATTGAAACCACAAACTGTTTTTCCCGACGGAAAGCCAGCTCGTGGGTCGCGTCATGGAAGCAGCCGCTGGTGTGATAACGAACAATCAGGCTGTCCCCCTCTTTAAGTTTAGAGAAGGTATCCACCTGAACTGCAGGTTCGACAGGTGGAACCGTGCTACAAGATGCCCAGAGGAGGAGCATGGCAAAGTGGATAAGGTGAATAAGCCCCCGACATGCCAGTGAAACTTTCATGGTGTTGTCCATCGAATCTTTGCGGACCAGCGTGGTTCAGGCAATATGAATGCGGGTCGAGATCGGTTTGGCAGGCAAACTAATCCGCACGGTTTTTTGGGAATTCCCAGAACCGCCGTCTTCACAATCCGTTCCCGTTCCATGTGTTTCGATGGTACGGATTAAGACAGGGAACTTGAAGGTTGCACCAGTAGTTGCGAATGGTCTTTTTTTCATAACATCCTCGCGCTCATTTTTGTTTAAACCGGATGGCGGAATAGATACTCGATAGACCCAACACCTCAAAGAGCGCGCCTGCTCCCAGGTAAAAATAATTCCAAATGGAATGTTGTATGCCGCCGAAAAATCCAAAAAACAGGAACAGCGCACCCAGCAGCATAATCAATATCCCGTTACGCATTTGCATCGCGCTGGATTTTTGGTAGGCGGTGCGTCCCCTTTCGACGAGGTCGTTCATCGTGGCGACGGTACTTTCACAACGTCCTTTACAACTGCACGACAAACCAACCTCCGCAATGCAGTCATGGCAAAGAGCCCGCCCACAGGATCGACATACTCCGACGGCATCAATGGCTGAATGATTGAAACATTTCATAGTGTGAAGGTTGATTGTTTATAAAAAGTTAGAGATCACTGTCAACGCAGGGACTCACCGTTTAACCTCGGCTAGATTGAAGATGAGTGTGGTTGACCGTTTCTCCATACTTAAAGTGATTACCAATTGGTCATCCTCAAGCTTTAGATGGGTAATGCCGAGGAAGTATGGCACCATACTATGATAAGATCTGCCCAACCTTCGATAGTTTGATTTTGGCGGAGGCACGATTCCGGTAAGTGGAACTTTCAGCAATAAAGGTTCAACCGAACCATCGGCATAACCAATGGCACTCATGGGAAGGTTGAAGATTTGGTCGGCCTCATATTTCACATAACCATCATTTAAAATCCGAAAACATTGCGAAGCGCCAAACGCAGCCGGATCGCCCACTTTGGGGACTGATAGCCAAGAGTTGGGTTCATCGACATCGAATTCGCGATACCAGGAGATTTTGGTCAACAGGTCGGAGCCTTCGAATGGACCTTCCATTAGTTTACCGGGGTTGAATGCTTGCAATCGCACCATGGAGTTTTTCTGACAATTCCAGACCAAGACCCCCGGTTCTGTATGTGTTTCAGAACCCGTTACTAACCGGGGCAAGGTTGTCAGGCTTAATGGGTGGCCCAATTGGTCAAATTCATAAACGATACATTCCCCCAGGTACGACGCCCAAATACTGCGAGCACCCTCATTTGAAGCTCTCGCAACCGCTATAAAAATACTGGCCTCGGCCTCGGTTCTACTGTCTGGCGATGGCTTACCTGCTACCACTATGGGGCCGCCGATGATACGACAGTTCCAGAGGCTATCGAATTTTTTGATGGTCGTCGCATCAACCGGTTTATTGTCGTCAATAAAGCTGTCTTGCCCGAATCGGGTAATGAAGTGACTCCAGACGCTGGGGCCGATGAAACTCCGGTCAAATTCCCAGACCCGTTCAATGGTCCAATTCGTTTTGCCGGTAATACCGTCCAAACAAATGATGTCCTGTCTTGGACCGGCGCACACCAGGACATTGCCGCCAAGCCAGGAGAGATGTTTAATTGCTGGAACCGCTTGATCGGGTCCCCACGCAGACAATAGCAAAGCACTGGGTGGACCATACTCCACATTCGCGTGAAAGGATTTAGTCCAAAACGGTTGTCCGTCCAAAACTCCGAAGCAAGTGACACGATAACTGTTACCTGAGCCGGCGGCGGCGGTAGTCAGAACAATCACACAATCTTTTCTGGCAAGGACACTTTTAACCACATCCTTTTCATTGCTTCCGTGAGGAGTGAGATCCGGCAACCATTTGCCCGAACGCAAGTCCAACCGTTTAATCGCTGAGGATGAATCAAGATAGGCAACACTGTCTTCAGCGGCTAACCAACGCAGGTTAACGGTTGCAGGACTTCCGGTAGCCGTCCATTTCAATGAACGGGTGGTAGAATCCAAGGCAGTTACCGTGGCATTGCTCAGGATTAGTAATTGTGCGCCCGTTCGATGTTCGCTCACTAACGAAGATAGAATACGCGTTGGATGCAATTGATGATTTCGCCATTCCAACGTCGCATTTTCAACTATTGGTTCAGTCGAGCCAGGGATGGATTCCGCTTGCGTGACGGGCGGAAGCATGCAGGCAAACAACAACGCTAATTTTACCGGAAAATAAAGCCTCTGGACGAATGAATCGATTTTCATAAAGCGAAGCCCTTTTCCCTGCTGGTGGTCACGTCATGACCCTATTTAAGGAGTATCCGTTTGGGAAGCCAAAAGCCGGGGCGAGTCGTACCACCCCTTTCAGGGTGGTGAGGTTTAAGGACGTTATCCCGGATAGGTTCGCTGGGACCGGTGGGCGAACCTACCCAGGGCTATTCATGTTCAATCCCGTTGGGACTGGGGGAAGGGGGTGGAGGAAAATGACGAATTACCGAATGCCGAAATCTTAAAGAATGACAAAGCTCGAAGGGGTCAGCCGCTGATTTCGGTGACGGTCTTGCGGAAGCGGAAGAGGGCGAGGAGGAAGAAGAAGGTGCCGGTCAACAGCACCGCGCCGAAATCGCGCCAGACGACGTCCAGCCCCGCGCCACGATAGAGGATGGCTTGTGCGAAGCTGACGAAATGGGTGGAGGGAAAGCAGAGCATGAGCTTTTGCAAAAAGACGGGCATGGAATCAAGGGGGGTATTGCCGCCGGAAAGGATGTTCATGGGCAGGGCAATGAGGATGAGGAGCAGGCCGAATTGGGGCATGGAGCGTGAGAGGGTGGCAAGCAGGATGCCGAGGGCGGTGGCGGAAAAGAGGTAAAGGGTTGTGCCGGCGACAAACAAAGGGATGGAGCCGGTGATGGGGACCTGGAGGACTTTTTGCACCATAAAGACAAGTCCGAAGGTGGCGGCGACGAGGATGACGAGGCCGTTGGCCCAGACTTTGGCGACCATGATTTCAAACGGGTGCAACGGCATGACGAGGAGGTGGTCGATGGTGCCGTGTTCCCGTTCGCGAATGAGCGCGCCCCCGGCCAGGACCATGGCGAGGAGGGTGACGTTGTTGATGATTTCCATGACGCTGACAAACCATTCGTCGGACAGATTGGGATTGAACTTCATGCGGGTGACGAGGCGGACGGCGGGCGGCGGAGTGACGCGGGTATGTTGAACAAATTCGAGCAACTCTCCGCCCACGATGTTTTGAATGTAACGTGCGCCATTGCCCGCTTGCATCATGGCGGTGGCGTCAATGTTGACCTGAAGGCGGGGCTGGCGGCCATGCAGGACGTCGCGTTCGAAATCGGGCGGGATGTCGAGGGTGAAGGTGTAGCGGCCGGTATCCATGCCGGAATCAATTTCGCCGACGGAGATTTCTTCCGGCACGCGAAAGGCCGGGCCACCAAACGCATTGACGATGCGCCGGGACAGAATGGAGTGGTCCTCATCCACGATGGCAATGGAGGCGTTGCGGAGTTCGGAACTGGTGCCGGTGGCGCGGGTGTAAATGGCGTAGGTAAACGCGTAGATGACCAGGATTACCAGCGCGGTGTCGTAGCGCAGGCTGCGGAGTTCCTTGACACCCAGGCGGAAGATGTTTTGGAGGTGGTTCACGTTATTTCTCCTGTTTGCGGAGCAGGACGAGGCTCAAAAGCGTGAAGGCAGGAATGAACAGCGCCAGCAAAATGAAGTCAACGTACAGCTCGCGGAATCCAAGGGCTTTGGTGAAGGCGCCGAGGCTGATGCGCATGAAATAGGTGGTGGAGAGAAAGCGTCCGATAACGGCAGCGCCACCGGTGAGGGCCGAGATGGGGGTGATCATGCCGGAGAATTGGACGGCGGGCATCATGGTGAAAATGGCCGTGCCGAGCATGGCTGCGACTTGCGTTTGCGTGATGGTGGAGACGAGGAGCCCGAAGCCGGTGGTGGTAATTACATAGAGCAGGGCGGCGACGGTGAGACCCGGCAGACCGGCTTTCAACGGCACGCCAAATAAAAATACTGCGAGGAGGATGAGGGTGAAGAAATTAAGCATGCCGATGACGATGTACGGCAGTTGTTTGCCGAGCAGGAATTCCAGCCGCGTCACAGGAGTGGCGTACATGTTGGTGATGGAGCCGAGTTCTTTCTCCCGCACGACGCCGAGCGCCATCAGAATGGAGGGAAAGAAAATGAGGAGCAGGGCAATCACGCACGGCACCATGGCGAAAACACTTTTGAAAGCCTGATTGTAACGGAAGCGGAATTGCAAATCCGCCGGCCAATCCCGGGCTGTGGCCAGGGTGGTGTGGCGGGCAAGGTCCGTTAAATAAAGTTGATGCAAGCCTTCGACATAGCCCCGCATGGTTTCGCCGCGAAAGGGCATCGCACCATCGATCCAGACGGCGACTTCCGGCGAGCGGTTGCGCTTGAGGTCACGGGCGAATTGCGGCGGAATCTCAATGGCCAGCCGGGCCTCGCTGCTTTGCAGGCGCTGATCCAGTGCTGCGTAGTCCGCCAATGGCGGACGTTCCTGGAAGTAGCGCGAGCCGGCGAAGTTCTCCAGATATTTCCGGCTTATGGTGGTCTGATCGTGATCCAGCACTGCATAGGAGAGATGTTCCACATCGAAAGAAATGCCGTAACCGAGGACGAGCATGAGCAGCACGGGGCCGAACAAGGCGACGACCAGCCGGATAGGGTCGCGGCGCAATTCCATGGATTCACGCAAGGCGTACGCCAGGAAACGGCGCAGGCTGAAAAAGGCGTCAAGCCGGGAAACCGGGACGGGACCTGCGGCGGGCGCAGGCTCCGTTGGTTCAACGGTTTTGAATTCCGGGGCGGCGCTGATTTCCTGGAGCACGTTAATAAAGGCCTCTTCCAGGTTGCGGCAGTGGCGGGCTTGCGCGAGGGCGCGGGGCGCAGCACAAGCGAGCACCCGGCCGGCGTGCATGAGGGCGACGCGGTCGCACCGTTCCGCTTCGTTCATGAAATGGGTGGAGATAAAGATGGTGACGCCTTTTTCCCGCGCGAGGTAGCTCAGGAGTTCCCAGAACTGGTCGCGGCCAATGGGATCGACGCCGGAAGTCGGCTCATCAAGGATCAGAATTTCCGGCTCGTGAATAACGGCGACGGCGAGCGAGAGGCGTTGCCGAAGGCCGAGGGGCAAATCAGCGGCGCGCGCATCAATGTGGTCGCCCAATTCAAAACGCTGGACGAGATCGGCGATGCGCTCAGCCGCTCTGGTTCGCGGCAGATGAAACAACTGCGCATGCAGGGCGAGGTTTTGCCGCACGGTCAATTCGGTGTAGAGGGAAAAGCTTTGGGACATGTAACCGACGCGCTGGCGGGTTTCAATATCCCGGGCATCAACCACCCGGCCAAACAATCTGGCTTCCCCTCCGCTGACGGGCAGCAGGCCGGTAAGCATTTTCATGGTGGTGGTTTTCCCGCAGCCATTGGAGCCGACAAAGCCGAAGATTTCGCCGCGTTCGATGTGGAAGCTGACTTGATCCACGGCGGTAAAATCACCGAACCGGCGGGTGAGCTTCTCCGCTTCGATGGCAGGTGGTCCGTCCACGCGGGGCGCGCGCGGGGGAACGGTCAAGGCGTGATGCTGGCGGCGTTTCGCCGCGGGTTGAAGTTCGATGAAGGCGGCTTCGAGGTTGTGGGTTCCGGTCCGGGCGCGCAATTCTTTGGACATTTGCTCGGGGGATAATTTCCCTCGTTCTCCGGCGGCGGCAGCGA